>LFTK01000038.1 GCA_001513385.1 Clostridiales bacterium DTU064 | reverse complement strand
GGGCAGGGCAGCGGGACATCGGCTCGCTTGAGTTTTGCACTTTTGGGAATGCGATGACATCGCGTATGTCGTCGTGACCAAGAGTAAGAGCAACGAGCCTGTCAAGTCCGAAAGCAAGTCCGCCATGCGGCGGGATACCGTATTTAAGCGCTTCAAGCAGGAAACCGAATTTCGCTTCAGCCTCTTCCTCACCAATGCCGAGCGTTTCAAACATTAGACGCTGCATTTCAGGTGTGCTGATACGTATGGAACCGCCGCCAATCTCCGTGCCGTTCAAAACGATATCGTATGCGCGGGCGCGTACAGCACCGGGATTTGTCTTGATGAGCGGGATATCCTCGTCCATCGGCGCTGTGAAGGGGTGATGCTTGGCATAAAAGCGTCCGTCCTCCTCGCTGTACTCGAAAAGCGGGAACTCGACGACCCAAAGGAACTTGAAATCACCGGGACGCAAAAGCCCCAGACGGTCGGCACACTCGCGGCGCAGAGCGCCAAGCGCGTCAAATACAATGCTGTTTTTATCGGCAACGATAAGGATTAAGTCACCTTCAGAAAAGCCCAATCTTTCGTCGATAGCGGCGTTTTCTGCGTCAGAGAGGAACTTTGAGTAAGACGATGTTATCTCGCCATTCGTATTCTTGCGCCATGCAAGCCCCTTAGCACCGTATTGCTTTGCAATTTCACCAAGAGAATCAATCTCGCGGCGGGTAAATTTCGCACCGCCCTTGACGTTAATGGCGCGAACGCTACCGCCGGCAGCAATTGCCCCTTCGAAAACGCGGAATGTGCAGTTTTTAAGAATGTCGGTCAGGTTGCAAAGCTCAAATCCGAAGCGAATGTCAGGTTTGTCGGAACCAAAGCGCTCCATTGCCTCGGCATACGTAATGCGCGGGAATTTCTCCGGCAGGGTTACGCCGAGGAAATTTTTATAAACATAGCGGATTAATCCTTCGTTTATATCCATGACGTCGTCTTCGGTTACAAACGACATCTCCATGTCTATTTGTGTGAACTCAGGCTGCCTGTCCGCGCGCAAGTCCTCGTCACGATAGCAGCGGGCTATCTGAATGTAGCGGTCGAAGCCTGCGTACATGATAAGCTGCTTATATAGCTGTGGTGACTGAGGAAGGGCGAAGAATTTTCCGGGGAATATGCGGCTCGGAACGAGATAGTCACGGGCGCCTTCCGGCGTCGGCTTTATAAGGTTTGGCGTTTCTATTTCAATAAAGCCGTTTTCGTGGTAATAATCACGCACGAGTTTTGTAATTTCAGAGCGCGATATGATGTTTTTCATCATCTCCGGACGGCGCAGGTCAAGATAGCGGTAACGCATGCGGAGTTCATTGCGAACGTCGGTGTCACCTTCTGTGATGACGAATGGCGGTGTTTCCGCTTTGCATAAAATTTTCAGACGGTCTACAGCAATTTCTATTGCGCCTGTCGCGCGATTTACATTGATATCAGACCCGCGGGAGCGAACGACGCCGGATGCTGATATGACATACTCCGAGCGCACATTAGCGGCAGTTTCAAACGTTTCTCTGTCGGTTGATTCGTCAAAGGCAAGCTGAATTATGCCCGAACGGTCGCGTAAATCTATGAAAATAAGACTTCCGAGGTTGCGCTGTTTTGCGCACCAACCGTTTACAGTAACCCGGCGTCCGATGTCAGCAGTAGATAGCTCTGTTGCGTATGCTGTTCTTTTATCTTCATTGACAAATGGCATGGTGACAATTGATTCCTTTCACTTTAAGATTTAGTTTATAAAAAATAAATGCCCGTATGCCGGGATGAACATTTAAAGCTATTTACACGAGCAATAATATTTTATGATGCAAATAGCTCCATTTAAGTGTTATCCCTGCTTTTTTCATGCGCCAAACGGGTGGCGCACGGAATCAATGTCAGATATTATACAAATGCCAATACTATTATACATACGTATAATATGCATGACAAATCTCCTTCCGAGAGTAAGCATGGCAGCAAATGTTTTAATAAAACAATCCTTGCAGCCATGTGTGGTATTTAAACGTTGATTAATTCAGATAATATGATATTATATCACTTTATTTTCTCTGTGCAATAGCATGGGTGTGATTTATCGTGTTAATTATGCGGGCACGATTTATGATATTGTGCGTTCGGCGCCCTCAATTGGTGCTGTGATGGCGGCAAGAGGCTCATGCTCGTGTTTTGAGAGCGTCGGGTCGTCCGATATAATTTCGCGGGCATCCTGGAAAGCCGCTTCAAGAATCTTCATGGCACACTCGCTGTCCATTCCGGAAAGATTAATCGGCATCTCACCGCTTTGGCGGGTACTTTCGGACGATGGCAAATAGTCACCAGGTCCACGCAGCGCAAGATCGCGCTCCGCAATTGCGAACCCGTCATACGTAGTTCTCATTGTCTCAAGCCGCTCATAAGCCGTCGTGCCTTTTGCTTTTGCATAACGTGATACGAGAATACAAATGGATTTAGCAGAGCCGCGCCCGACGCGTCCGCGAAGCTGGTGAAGCTGGGACAGGCCGAAGCGCTCAGCGTTAAGGACTACCATCAGCGTTGCGTTCGGGACGTTTACGCCAACCTCAATGACGGTAGTTGAAACAAGTATTTTTATTTCGTTTGCGGCAAAAGCGCGCATTACGGCGTCTTTTTCCGCACCCTTCATTTTGCCATGAACATATGCAACCTTTATATCGGGAAACTTCTTTGAAAGAGCCTCTGCATAGCCAACGGCAGTCATCATATCGCGTCGTCCGGTGCCGGACATGCCGCTGTCATCGTATATTTCATCCGGGTCTGCGTCTGTGTTGCCATCATTGTCATCATCAACAGCAGGGCAGACAACATAAACCTGGTGCCCTGATTCCGTTTCGCTTTTCATAAAAGCTTCAATGCGTTCAAGGTAGCTTTCATCAACGACATAAGTTGTAACGCGCTGGCGTCCCGGGGGCATTTCGTCAATTTTCGATTCGTCAAGGTCGCCGAACATGACAAGAGACAGAGTCCGCGGTATTGGTGTTGCGCTCATAACAAGCACGTGAGCCGACTCCCCTTTGCCGGAAAGAGCTGCTCTTTGCATTACACCGAAGCGGTGCTGCTCATCCGTTATAACAAGGCCAAGTCGACGGAATCGGACGCCCTCCTCAATGAGAGCATGTGTGCCGACGGCAAGAACCGGCGGTCCATTCGGATCACAGCATGCATCAATGCTTTCGCGCCGCTCGCGTGCTTTTTGCGAACCGACGAGCAGCACGACTTTTATTCCGACTTTACCGAGAAGGTCACTCAAATCAGCGTAATGCTGACGCGCTAATATCTCCGTCGGTGCCATCATTGCACAGTCAAAGCCGTTTTTTATAGCAAAATAGGCTGCTGCGGCGGCGACAACGGTTTTACCGCAGCCGACGTCGCCAACAACGATGCGGTACATCGGCCCGCGTTTGCCGTTTTTACCGCGCAAGTCGGAATAAATATCATTGATTGCGCGTTTTTGCGCTCCCGTCAGGGGAAAGGGAAGCTGCGAAATAAGCGGCGTTATATCGGTTTTGTCAATGTAATGAGCACAAAGTGTGTCTCTTGTGGCTTTTATGCGCATTACTTTGAGCGCGTATATTAAAAATTCTTCGTAAACGAGCCGCCGGCGCGCAGTATCAAGCGACTTTTCGTCAGAGGGGAAGTGTATATTCTCAATAGCATAACGAAGCGTGGGCAGCGAACGTTTTTCCCGAAGTTTTTCAGGTATCCGGTCAAGGAGCGTCGATGATGCAAGCGAAAATGCTTTTTTTACAAGCCCTGAAAATATTTTTTGCGTCATTCCGCTCGTCAGGCTGTACACAGGGACGACAGGCGCCAGCTCTGCGCCGGGCGGCGCCGCTTCATATGAGGGTGATGTCAGGCGCAGGCTTCCGTGGGTGAGCGTCGGTTTTCCATAAAAGCGAAAGCGTGAGCCTGTCGGGAATGTGCGCTTTAAGTATGGCTGATTGAAAAAGACAACCTCGCATACTCCCGTATCATCTGCGGCGCGAAACTTGATATATGAAAGGCCGCGTCTTGATGTCATAAGTTTCGGCTCGGTTACAACTGTGAGAATAAAAGATTTCGGGGTTGTGGCATCATATGATGTGTCGATATTATCAAAAAAAGAGGGGAAGGGATACGAAAGCGATGGCGTGCTGAGCTCATCGATCACGCTTTTCACCGTCACAACGTCGCCGCGAAACTCATATCGTCGCGGATAATGGCGTAAAATGTCGCCGACAGTATAAATGCCAAGTTTGTGGAGCTGTGCTTCGCGCGCACCGCCGGGTGAGACGCCACTCAGCGACGATACCGGCATTGTATCCGGCATTATATCAGCGGAAGTTTTGCCCTTTGTGACATTTGCCATACTGACCCCTCCTGACTTCTGCCGCATAAACGACGAAACAATAATATCAATATTTTATACTATCACACTGAGAATATTTAGTCAAATAAGCGATTTTGGGACATAAAACTATCAAATATATTTGATACAAAAAGTGTTGACAAGGTGAGAAGCTAATGATATAATAATCAAGCGCGTTAGCATTGACTGTGCGTTTTGTGGCGGAATAGCTCAGTTGGCTAGAGCAATCGGTTCATACCCGATAGGTCGTGGGTTCAAATCCAACTTCCGCTACCAATGGCCCGTTGGTCAAGAGGTTAAGACACCGCCCTTTCACGGCGGTAACACGAGTTCGATTCTCGTACGGGTCATAAAATTAAAGTGAAAACACGCTCAAAAGGGCGTGTTTTTTTGTTCTGTTTTTATTATCTTTTAGTCATCGGGCAATATGAGAATTCTTCTATAAAAACATAAACAGTATTAAAGCTTTATGTCATCATATTAAACTCGGTATCAAATTTCATATAAAAAACGGCCACAAGACCGCTGATAGATGCCTTATGACCGGTTTTTTAACATATAATAATAACTATTTGTCGGTTTTAACGCGGAGCATGCGTGATGCGTTAAGAATAGCTATAATAGCCACTCCAACATCGGCGAAAACAGCCGCCCACATTGATGCGAAGCCTATGGCGCCAAGAGTCAGCACGGCTCCTTTTGTACCGAGCGCTATGGCGATGTTTTCTTTTACTATGCAAAGCGTTTTCTTTGATATTTTTATTGCTGATGCGACTTTCGACGGTTCGTCAGTCATTATTACAATGTCCGCCGCTTCAATCGCCGCGTCTGAGCCAAGTCCGCCCATTGCAATTCCAATGTCTGCGCGGGCAAGGACAGGCGCGTCGTTTATGCCATCCCCGATAAATACGAGCTTCCCCCGCGGTGATTTTTCTTTTATAAGCTCCTCAAGGCGAGCTACTTTTCCGTCAGGCAGCAGCCCTGCGTAAACTTTATCAATGCCAAGCTCACCGGCAACGCGACCTCCAATAACATCAGTATCGCCTGTCAGCATGACGGTTTTGCGCACCCCAGCCCCACGGAGTTCGCTTATAGCTTTCTTTGCATCCTGCTTTATTTCGTCGGATATCAAAATACTGCCGGCGAAAGCCATGTCAACAGCGACATACACAACAGTGCCGAGGTTGCCATCGGTACGCGCATGATACGAAATGCCGAGCATTTCCATTAAGCCCGCGTTTCCTGCGGCTATTTGCTTTCCGTCAACCCGTGCCATAATGCCGCGGCCGGGAATCGACTCTACATCACTTACGCGGGAAAGGTCAATCTGACCGCTGTATGCCTTTACAAGCGATTGTGAAATCGGGTGAGATGAGTAGCCTTCCGCATGAGCCACAAGCTCAAGAAGCTCATCTTCCGTTATGCCGTGCGGCGTGACGCTTGTAACGTTGAACTCACCCTTTGTTAGGGTTCCGGTTTTGTCAAAGACAACAGTTTCAGCAGAAGCGAGGGCTTCAAGATAATTGCTGCCCTTTACAAGAATACCCTGTCTTGACGCACCGCCAATGCCACCGAAAAAGCTCAGCGGTATTGATATGACAAGAGCACATGGACACGATATGACAAGGAATATAAGGGCGCGGTAAATCCATTCGGTGAATGATTCGCCTGCTATAAGAATTGGTGGCAGAACAGCGAGCAGAACGGCTGTGATAACGACAGCGGGCGTGTAATAGCGTGCAAACTTTGTAATGAAGTTTTCGGAGTTAGACTTTTTGGAACTCGCATTTTCAACAAGGTCAAGAATTCTGTTGACCGTCGATTCACCGAACTCTTTTGTAACACGCGCAGTTATAACACCGTTTATGTTAATGCACCCCGAAAGCAGTTCATCACCTGCGCCAACATCACGTGGGAGCGATTCACCTGTCAGGGCTGATGTGTCAATGGCTGATGTACCTTCAATAACCGTGCTGTCGAGCGGTATTCTCTCGCCTGGCTTAATTACGATTATATCGCCAACAGCCAGACTGTCCGGATCTACACGCTCTATATCACCAGTATCCCGGCGGACATTGGCGTAGTCGGGCCGTATGTCCATGAGAGCGGCAATTGATTTACGGGATTTATTTACAGCATAGCTTTGAAGTAAATCGCCGATCTGATAAAAAAGCATTACGGCGACGCCCTCAGTATATTCGCCGATGGCGAAAGCGCCGATTGTCGCTATGCTCATGAGAAAGTTTTCATCGAAAACTTCACCGCGAAAGATATTCCTTATGGCACGGAAAAGAACATCTCCGCCGATGATGATGTATGCTGAAAGGAATATAGCAAGCGATATATAAAAATTATCAGGATGCCAGATTATGCCGAGCGCATATATGACAGCGCCGGAGGTGATTTTTATTATATGTTTACGGTGGCGTGCCATAACTGATTTAAACTGCCCTTACAACGACATCTGGCTCATGCTTTTTTACGATTTCTTTCATTTTTGCTGTGATGTTATCGAATTTCGAATCATCGCCTTCTATGATTATCTTAGCAGTCATGAAATTAACCGTAGCGGATGAAACACCGTCGATATTTTTTATTGCCCTTTCTATTTTCGATGCGCAGTTCGCGCAGTCAAGACCGTCAAGCTTAAAAGTTTTCTTCATTAATGTTCTCCTTACTTTCGACGAATGCGGTACAATTGAATGAGCGTTCAACTGTTGTTATCATTATAGTTGAAAGAGCGTTCAACTGTCAATAGTTTTATGAAAAAATTTGTAGAATTTTATTTTGAATGAAGTTTATATGACGTAAATGCGGCAAGATAATATTAATTGTGGTAAAATATAATCGTGTGAAAAAGCACTGCGGAGGTTTTTGTTATGAAAAACGACGAATTTTTTTGTGATTGCGACGTTATTCATGCCGATGTTGTCCAGGACGTGAAAAGCAGGATGCCGGACATAAGTGAGCTGTATGAGCTTTCCGATTTTTTTAAAGTAATCAGCGACAACACGCGCTTAAAAATAATGTGGGCGCTTGACGAGCATGAAATGTGCGTTTGCGATCTTGCCGTGCTTTTGAATATGACAAAATCGGCGATTTCACATCAGCTTCGCACGCTTCGTGAAGCTAATCTTGTGAAAAACCGCCGTGAGGGGAAGATAGTATACTACTCTCTTGCCGACGACCATGTGTGCCAGATATTAGAAACCGGTCTTGCACATATAAAAGAGAAAAAATCCGAGGAGTAAACGCTGTTTTCTCTGGTTTTATACACTTGAAAAAACATAATGCGCTCATTGATGTAGCATTTGTTTTAGTTTATTTTATATTCATCACAGTGTGATATAGCAGCATGAATTAAAAAAACAATGAGCAGGATAAAAACACAAAAAGGAGATAATTAATTTATGAAACCAACTAATAAAAACGAAATTATATTCAGACGGAATAAAACTCTCTCTGAAAAAGTCGCAGCGGCTTTGCGTTCGCGAGGATTTGACGCGTACATATGTGACACAGGCGACGAGGCAGCTTCTTTAGCACTTTCGCTTATACCGGAGGGGTCATCCGTTTCATGGGGCGGGTCTTATTCAATTCAGGAAATAGGGCTTGTCGATAAAATCCGCAGCGGGAATTACCGCGTCCTTGACCGTGACGCCACGGCGACGCCTGAGGAAAGACGTGAAATGATGATTAAGGCGCTTACGGCGGATGTATTTCTCACAAGCTTCAACGCTGTGAGCGAAGATGGGGTATTATATAACATAGATGGTATTGGGAATCGCATAGCGGCGATAATATACGGTCCGAGTATGATTGTTGCCGTTGTTGGTATGAACAAAGTATGCCCGACAAAAGAAGACGCGTATTCTCGCGCAAGAGGATATGCGGCGCCGGTAAACGCAGCGCGCTTTGGCGGGAAAACGCCGTGTGTGGCAACAGGTTCGTGTGCAGACTGCAAATCTCCCGAATGTATATGCTCGCATATAGTCGAAACAAGAATGTGCAGGCCTGCCGGACGAATCAAAATCATACTTGTTAACGAAGAACTTGGTTTCTGACAAGATTAGACAACAGTGTAATAATGTCGACAATTGTAATACAAATGACTAACAATTTATATTAGATTAAAGCACTTGGCAAAGACTGTGTAGTTAAATGAAATAAAAGTGCTTATATTACTATATTATGAAAACAAAACAAACGCTAAAGTCAGCGCCTGATTCACAGGAACATGACGCACCAAACAGATGTGCCGGTGACAATATAACACATTACGACGAGTATAAATCATGTACGCTGTGTCCGCGGCGCTGTCGCGTCAATCGTGCGGCGGGTGAGCGCGGTATCTGCGGGATGACGGATGAGCTGACGGTCGCCCGGGCGGCGCTTCACATGTGGGAGGAGCCGTGTATATCGGGGGAGAAAGGTTCGGGGACTGTATTTTTCACAGGATGTCCGCTGCATTGTGTTTATTGCCAAAACGCTGAAATATCGTGCGGGGCGGCGGGCGCCGGAAAAGTTATTGATACGTCACGGCTTACGGCTATCTTTCTTGAGCTTCAGGAGAAGGGTGCTAATAACATAAATCTTGTAACGGCGGGGCATTTTGCCCCGCATGTCGCGGATGCAATCAAAAGATCTAAATCCCGGGGGCTTAAAATACCTATTGTTTATAATTCAAGCGGTTATGAGTCCCTTAACACGCTGCGTATGCTCGACGGGCTTATTGACGTTTATCTGCCCGACCTGAAATATAAAGACCCTGCAATAGCAAAAAGGTTCTCAGGAGCACCTGATTATTTTGATGTTGCAACGCGGGCAATAGATGAAATGGTGCGCCAGACAGGCACACCGGTTTTTGCAGGCTTCGGTTGTCAAGTTGAAGAAGGAATTATGCTACGCGGGACGATAGTACGCCATCTTGTACTGCCGGGGCATACGGACGACAGCCGCCATGTCATATCGTATCTTCATGAGCGATATGGTAACGATATTTATATCAGCATTATGAACCAATATACGCCGATGCCAAGGGTTCGGGGTTATGAAGACCTCGGACGCGCGCTTTTCGACTATGAATACAGTGAAGTCGTTGATTTTGCGGTATCAATCGGTGTTGAAAACGGCTTTATTCAAGAGGGCGGCACGGTAACGGAGAGCTTTATACCGCCGTTTAGCTGTGAGGGCGTATGATAATATACAATTTTACTTAAAACCAATCGGAGTTATATAAAATGTCAAGAAACTACCCGAAATTTACGGTTACAGATAAAGCCGCAAACTCAATTAGGCGGGGTCATGTATGGGTTTACGCTGAGGAAATTGTTGATGTATCAGGAAATCCGGAAAACGGTGGTATTGTCGACGTGTTTTCTCGAAAAGGGAGCTGGCTTGGAGCCGGTTTTTTAAGCGAACACTCAAAAATCAGAGTCCGCCTTTTGTCGCGCAACACAAACGATACTTTTGACAGAGCTTTTTGGGAACGACGCATCCGCTACGCCATAGATTATCGCCGCGCCGTTATGGGCGCGGATTTTAGTGCATGCAGGCTTATTTTTGGCGAGGCCGACGGTTTCCCTGGGCTGACTGCCGATTTATTTAACGACGTCGTTGTCACAGAAGTATTGTCATACGGGACTGATAAAATAAAAAATATGCTTTATTCGCTACTTGTTGAGGAGCTTGCGCGCGGCGGCGTCAATGTTCGGGCGGTATATGAGAGAAGCGACTCACCGATTCGTGAGAAAGAAGGGTTGCCTGCCTTTTGCGGGTACGCTGAAGTTGGCGGGCTGACGAAAATCCCACCTGAAGATGACGGGCGGCTTGTCATAACGGAGAACGGCATACGTTACGAGATTAACTATATAACAGGGCAAAAGACGGGATTTTTCCTCGATCAGAAATACAACCGCGTGGCCGTCGCACGTATAGCCAAAGGACGGCATGTTCTCGACTGCTTTACTCATACGGGAGCTTTCGCGCTCAACGCCGCGGCAGCAGGAGCCGCGGCAGTTACCGCTGTCGACATATCGGATGACGCTATTGCGCTTGCGCGAAAAAATGCTGAGTTGAACGGGCTTTCGGATAAGATTGATTTTGTCAGGGAGGATGTTTTCGAGTATTTAACGGAGCTTTCAAAATCACGCGGCGCATATGATCTGATTATCCTTGACCCGCCTGCCTTCACAAAGAGCAACTCTACCGTTAAAAACGCTCTTCGCGGTTATCGTGAAATCAACCGCCTTGCTATGAAGATACTGCCGCGCGGCGGTTTTCTCGCGACATGCTCGTGCTCGCATTTCATGACAGATGCGCTGTTCCGCGAAGCGATTGCCGGCGCGGCAAGCGACGCTGCCGTGTCGCTTCGTGAAGTGGAGGGACGGCGCCAGTCGCCGGATCATCCTATTCTTTGGGGTGTTCCGGAAACGGAATATCTGAAATTTTACATTTTTCAGGTCGTGTAATTGCTTTGGCGCGGGATTATAATCTAATCGAAAAATTCAAGCGAAAGATAAGGTGTATATAGATGGACGATGTAAGAATCTTAAACCTTAAAGAAAGCGTCTTTGCAGATAATGACAGGGAAGCGGAAAAGCTCCGTGAGGAGCTGACCCGCCGCGGGGTATTCCTTCTTAATCTGATGTCAGCGCCCGGCAGCGGCAAGACAACGCTGCTTGTCGCAATAATAAATAAGCTGAAAGATGAGTTTAAAATCGGCGTTATGGAAGCAGACATAGACGGCAGATGCGACGCCGAAACTATTGTCCAAAAAACAGGCGTGCGCGCAATCCAGCTTCACACGGGCGGTATGTGCCATCTTGATGCCGGCATGACGCGGCAGGGAATTGAAGGCATGGGTGACAATGATTTTGACTTGTTAATACTTGAAAATGTCGGGAATCTTGTATGCCCGGCTGAATTCGATACCGGCGCGACAAAGAACATGATGATACTGTCGGTTCCGGAAGGCGATGATAAACCAATCAAATATCCGCTGATGTTTGAAGTCAGCGACGCTGTCATTATAAGTAAAATTGATACGCTCCCCGTTTTTGATTTCGACATGGATGTTGCACGCGAGCGGATAAAACGCCGCAATCCGAACGCTGTGATATTCCCTGCATCGGCTAAAACCGGTGAGGGAATTGACGCTATTTGCGACTGGTTACGGTGTGAGATACGCAGCATTGCTTCCCGCTGACGGGGCTTGAATAAGCATAAAAACCGGCTTCCGGTGAATCCCGGAAGCCGGTTTTTGTTATATTCTGATGTGATTTTACGGTGTGACGATTGTGTAGATGTCGCTTATGTTCCATGCGTAGTCGACAACGCCAATAGCGGCAATACCGGCTGCAAGCGTATAGTCACTTCCCAGGAGTACTGCCATGCAGTACTTATTGAAGCGCGCGACAAATTGCGAGTAGTTTGTCACGTCGTAAATCGTGTAGGTGTACCCGTCTTCTGTGATAGTGTCAACGTATGACGGAGCAACTTCCATGACGTCATTATATGCGTTCTCATCGACAATACCATAGATGTAGAGTAAAGCGATATAGATTTGAAGGGTTGGCACGTCAAGGGCAATGCCGTACGATTCACCGTCTGTAATTACTGTGTAGAGGTTAGCACCCATAGCAGTCTTATTATCAGAAGACATTGCTATGAGATATTCTCTGCCTTCGTCAGAAGTATAGTAGTAAGCATCTTCAAGCTCAGGTGCGACTGTGTCTACATAAAAGTCAAAGCTGACACTCTGGCTGACACCGCCTGATGTTTTTGCGCTTACGGTGTATATATAATCGCCATCGGGTAGCGTCGAGCTGTCAAACTGACCGGCAATATAACCGTAGTCGAAAAGGGATGTTACAAAGTCACCGTTTATGTAGTAAAGCGATTTTATCTCATCCGGGCCATAGTAGTAATCGTACTGTGCAACAATCTCCCCGTTTGCGTTTGTTATCGTGTATACGATATCTTTTGCATTGCGGAGCAGTCCTATATCGGATGAAAGCAGTGTTGGATATTCAGGGTCTGTACCAAGCATATTATAGGCTCTGTTCGGGCTGTAGGCGATGTTCGACGGGTCAAATTCGCCTGTGAAATAGTTCAGACCGAGAACATCATAGTTATAATAGGTTTCACCTTCATAATACATGCCGAGAAGCTGGGAGGGGCAGTAATAATAGTCGTCGTCGTAGATTGTGCCGTCAAAGATATCAAGCGCATCCCAGTCTCCATAGAAACCGAGGAAAGGAAGCGTTAAGTCTTCGTCGGATACTGAGACAAGCAGCATGTAACCTTCGATGTATGCTCCGTTTGCAAAGTACTTGTCAAGAAGTGAAAGCGTCTCTTTTGATACGGTTATTTTTACTGTTACATTAACCGTAGAGCGCATCGGAACTGTAAGCTTTGATTTTGTCGGGCCGCTGAGAGTACCGCCGTCTGTAGAATAGCTGACGGTATAATCAGAGCCTTCGGCGAGAGTAAGCGCTGTAAGAGATGAATAGTAATCATATCCGTCATAAGCGGGGTAATCCGTCTGGACAACGGGTGTCAGCTCGTATGTTGTGTTCTTGTAAGCCGTATTTGTTACGGTAAATTTGAAGGTATAAACACCTTTTTTGTTGCTGCCGAGGTTGACCTTCGGACGTCCGCCGTCAACTGTCAGGTATGTATATGTTTTCAGAGCACCGAAAAGGTCAACAAGTCCCGCTCCCTGCTTTCTTGGTGAATAATAATCGACCGTACCGTCGTCGTAATATGATTCAACAACCGGGTCTGCCGTTGACATGAGAAGGGCGTAAACACAGTTAAGTCTATTCTTACGTGAAAGGTTTACAGTCTCCTCGAGGTATTGAAGCAGAACAGCAGCAGCACCTGCCGTTTGCGGTGTCGACATTGATGTTCCGCTCATGTTTGCATATCCGCCGATAACTGATGAGTATATGTTTCCGCCGATAGCCGAGATTTCCGGTTTAAGTGTCAGATCAGGTGCTGGTCCCCAGCTTGAGAAGTCGGACATTTTTCCGCCTGTAGTGCTGACAACGTCACCAATTTCATCGGCTATGTAAACGGTGTATTCATCAGCTTCAACCATGGCAAGACCGTTTTCCTGCGTTATTGAAACTGTAGGAATCAGATACGGGTCAATTGACATGTATATGTCGCCATCTGTATTGTTGAAGATGATGCAGGCGATAGCACCGGCAGCGTAAGCGTTCTCCATTTTCTCCTGGAAGGATATTTCGCCGCGCGATATGAGCGCTATCTTGCCCTCACAATCAATTTCCACAAATTCCTCTTGTGTACCAAGGCCACAGAAAACATATTCGTACGATTGCCCGCCAAGAGTCGAAATGAGCAGTTCTTCCGGCGCAAGGTCAATATAGGTGAATCTATCACCACCGACCTCAAGATAGAGATCCTTTATTATCTCTGCTTCAACACTTGCAACTGAGAGAGCAGCGTTATATGATGAAGGCTCTCCGACAACGCCATAGTCAGGTGTGTTGGCGAAAGGAAGATCATAATTATTAAGATAAAAGCCCTGATAATATTGGTTGCCTGCAGAAGTGCAAAGGACAATACCGGCTTCTTCAATGCGGTTGTGAACATCGTTAATAGCCTTGACGCTTGACGATGTGAAGCCGGAGGGAGAGCTCAGGCTCATGTTGATGACGTCAGCGCCGAGTATGATGGCATCCTCAAGTGCTGCAAGTATGTCTGTCGTAGCTGCGCCATCGTCCTCATCACTAAACACCTTCATCGCCATAATCTGAGCTTCAGGTGCTATGCCGAAAAAGTCGTCCCCGTTATTTCCGGCGATAATACCGGCAACGTGCGTTCCGTGGGAATCAACCGGGTAAACATCGGGGTCACCGTCGGCGTAGTCATATGCAAATATTATCTTATCACTCAGGGCTTTGCCGTCAGAGCCGCTGTTAAGGGTGCCGGCGATGTTTTTAATTTTTATATTCATTTCCCTTGCGCTGTCTATGTATCTCATATCAGAGGGCGCCTGGGAAAAAGCTTCATGAGTATAATCAATACCAGAGTCAAGCACGGCAACAACAATGCCTTTACCGGTGTATCCGAGCTTGTTTGCAATTTGTGCACCGATCATATCAGCGCCTGTTACCATGGAGCTTGACTTAACGGTCTTTGTTTCGGGAAGTGCATATGTACCGGATACAAAAACGTTTTTAACGCCGTCAAGTTTTGCTATTTTTGCAATACTGCCATAATCAACGACAGCGGAAAATCCGTTAATAACGGTTGTGTAGTCATAACTGTTGCCAAACGATACGTTCGGAACGGCAGCTTTTACCGCAGCTTTTACATTGTTATGTGATCCCACAAGTGCGTTGTATGCAGCTTTTCCTTTGCTGGTTGCGGTGAAGTCCGATATATCGGCTCCTTTTGCTATGTCGAGGAGGGGATCGTCCTCAAGCTCGATTATAACTACAACACGGTCATTCTTTTTATATGCTGTGTCTTTAACCGAATCGGCAAGAGCTTTGATTGCAGCCCTTACACCGAAGATGTCATCACCCGTCAGCTTTTTGCCTGTAAATATACTTTCATCAGCTGCATAAACGGTGCTAAAAGCAACAGAACTGATGATCATTAAAGCTGCGAGCAGTAGAGATAATAACCTTTTTCTGTGCATTTGCATCCTCCTATCAATAATTCATATCCGACGTAGCGTTTAGCGAAAGCAACACTTCGTGCGATATGGTGTAATTATTAATAAGGCAAAACTTTTCCGGTGGAAAGTCAATATAATAGAGTTAAAATTTACATGCAATTTATAATCATAAATTAACAATAATGCTAAAACAAAACAAAAACGCACCAACACGCGAGTTTTATAAAAAAAGTACCTATGAAAAAAATTCATAAAAATAACGCCCCGTAGGGCGTATTTTAATTTGATATCTCAGCTGATTGAATACTTCTCTTTATATTCATTATAATAGCGTTCAAATGCGCTTGTTTTCATCGCTTTAAGGCTGGATAAGTATTCGTGCGTATCGAAAGAATCAGATTCAAGCTCAATGACAGCAACGGCAATATTTGAGCAGTGGTCAGCCGTGCGCTCAAGGTTTGTAATCAGGTCATTGAACACAAAACCCTGTGTGAGCGAGCAGTTTCCTGATGAGATTCGCGCGACGTGATGAAGTTTTAACTCATCGCACAGCCCGTCAATCATTTCTTCAAGCGGCTCGACACGGTAAGCAAGATCAATGTCGCCTTTTGTGAAAAGATTAACGCATATACTTACGATTTCCTGTACCGCGGAGATAAGTGTGTTAATTTCACGTTCCGCTTCAAAAGAAAATACAAGCTTCTTTTCATGCATTTCGCGCGCAACATCCGCTATGTTAACGGCGTGGTCGCTTATGCGTTCAAAATCCGACATTGTATATAAAAACTTTGATAATTCTTTGTTTTGATCGTGCGACAGCTCTCTTACCGTCAGTTTGACAATATAAGAACCGAGCTTGTCCTCATATCGGTCAACGATGTCCTCGCGTAATTGTATATCCTGATATAATTCGTCTGTGAAATTATGGATAAGTTCAAGTGAAGATTTAAAGTTTAACTCAGCTTTTTCTGCCATTTCACAAATGGCTTTACGGCTTTGCTCAATAGCAAGCGACGGGTGCTCAATAAAGCGTTCTTCAAGGTTGTCAATTCCGTCTGTCTTTTCAGAACCGTTCCCGTTGCGGTCAGGTACTATAAAGCATGCCAGCCGCTCAAGAAGACTTATGAATGGCATGAGGAGGATAAGCATAGCAAGCCTGAAGGCGGAATTGAGCGCGGCGATGCTGACCGTCGTCATTTGCGCATTTATAAAATTAAATTTTAATATGAGATTGGCGAT
>LFTK01000098.1:6036-7419 GCA_001513385.1 Clostridiales bacterium DTU064 | reverse complement strand
CGGAAGATAAATCTGATATTGTTACGTTTATCTTTTTCAGCGGCGTAGTTGTAGTATCGTCAGTATCGTCACCTGAATATGTGCCGATACTTATATCTGTGCCGGTTTGCGATATTATACCCGTCTCTGCACTTGTACTTGCCTTAAACTGGACATTCGCTTTACTTTCTGCCAATATGCCCATAAGGAAAAGATTGAATAACATGCAATAAACAAGACAGTATTTTTATCCTTTCGTTCCCCTCTGTTATTTGTAATTTATATCAATAATTATTAAACCGATTCAGCGCCTGGTTACTATATCTTATTGCAATTTTTTATTATTGCTCAACTGGAAAAATTCATTGATCATATAAAAAATAGACTTTTTCCTTTCAATATCAATTCATATAAACTTGTAATAAATCGCTCTGAAACGAAAAAACAAGGAAAAAAAGCACAAAAAAGCTTCAAATCACAGCGATTTGAAGCTTTTTTTGTAAAATGGAGACGAAGAGGATCGAACTCTCGACCTTACGGATGCGAACCGTACGCTCTCCCAGCTGAGCTACGCCCCCGTGTACGTATATTTAATTGTGTTTTTCATTCGCACGGTAATATTTATATCACGCTTTCAGGCATATTGTCAAGTCTTTGGTGCTGTTCTTTCGTATATTGTTTGGCGATTGACATTATGACAAAATCAGCCGGCTCAAGGCGAATAGGTTTACAGAAATCATGATTAGAACATTCTCAAAGATTGTTAAACAACAAACGAGCGCCATCCTGACGGAGGGGCGCTTTTTTATTCACGCGGGGCTTGTTACCGCACAAACGCGCGATTACGAAAAGCATTACAACTGCATAAAATGAAAAGAAAGTGTTTAAGAGAAAGCGCAACAGACAAGCTTACTATAATTTATCATACTGCTGTTAATTTACGATTTTTATTGCTGTCTTTTGCTCGTTGAATATACTGGAGAATTATCAAAAGCAGATATATTATAAAAGCTCCGGACGGGCTATGAAAAAGAAAGCATATGTCAGATTTTATCAGTTTAAAGGATAAATAGTTGAAATTAACATTATTGAAGAACAATAAGAGTAACTATGTTTAAATCTATTGGGTTTGTCAAGACGAAAAATGAATTTACGACAATTATATTTGACAAAAAACGAGTGTTATCACGTTTATAAATTACAAACGCCTAAGAGTATTATGGTTCATTCGACAGGTGCCAATAATCCGTGGCTGTCACGATATATCGCACCTGATGATGGTCTCATCGGGAAAAATCTCTACGATAACGACTGGAACAGATACCATCCGGGCGGCAAAGACATAGGGCCTCATACATTTATAAAAGGGCCTGACGGTAAATGCACTAAATGTGGCGGTGTGCA
>LFTK01000098.1:0-5931 GCA_001513385.1 Clostridiales bacterium DTU064 | reverse complement strand
GGAGACATTGGCAATGTCGATTTTATCAGTTTTGAAATATGCGAGGATGACCATAAGAGTTCTGAATACTTTAATAATGTCTACAAAGAAGCTGTTGAGTTATGCGCGTACCTTTGCAGAAAGTTTAATATTGCCCCTGACTATCCCAATATTATCTGTCACAGCGAGGGGTACAAGCTCGGCATTGCGTCAAACCATGCCGACGTTATGCACTGGTTCCCGAAATTCGGCAAATCAATGGATACGTTCCGGGAAGATGTAAAAAAGCAAATCGAAGTAGAAATTATGGAGGAAAAATGGATGGAGTTTATAAACAAGCTTATTGATAAAACCGGTAAAACAGAAGATGAGGTTATTGATGCTCTTGCGCACCTAATCAAATATGCAAATGTCAAAGAAGACGAATGGGAGAAAGAGGGTACCGATTATTTATACAAAGAATCAAAACTGATTAACACGCCGCGTGCCGCAAATGCCCCTGTCCACTGGGGCGAGCTCGGAATTGTATTAAAGCGGCTTGAGAAAAGATAACTCTGGTTATCATAAATATCAAAACCGCCCCGATGGGCGGTTTCCCTTTGCTAAAGTAAATATAAAGACAGCACAAACATTTTTTGCTTTGCACTGTCTTTTATACAAATGACTATATATTTTGCTTTTTAACATCTTCGTTATTGTTTGTTTTATTAAGCGCTGCATTCTCGGTCGATGTCATACTTGCTTTCTTTTCGTTTGTTATTTCCCAGTGGATTAAAAACGTAAGGGCCGCGCGCAAAAGTATTACCGCACCGAGTATTAAAAGTTCCCTCAGTTCGCGCACAACAACGGTTCTTAAAAGCTCACTGCCCATCTTGAATTCAAGCGAAAGTGCTATGCCTTCTGCAAGATCAAGCCTGATGTGCGCGCTTTTCTTCATTATCATCTGCACGACACATTTTAAAACAGTAAACACAAGAACAGCAACGCCAATGAATTCAATTGCTAATGTGCAGTACTGGACAGCGCTGAGGAATAATTCGTCAATTATTTCGTACATCGTTGCCTCTGTCTTATAAATATTTTGAAAATTCCGAAGCAATGCGCATAAGCAGCGCACAGCTTCTTGTGTGTCTCAATATTCGATTTATATAATGTCAAGAACAAACCGCTTTATGCAGATATATATGTCAATATATTCAGTTTTTTATGTTACGCAATTTTATCATAGCAAAAAATGTTTGTCAATACAACATACTACTAATAGTATAAATAGCGTTTGAGCGTGTTAATATTATACTTTCGTTGACATGTCGAGTTTAGTGCTGTATAATTATATCAAATTAATCGGAATTAAAGTAAAAGTAGCGCTGATGGTGGCGCATAATCGGGAATATAAGTAATGAATATACCTAAAAACCGCATATCACCGTTTGATATTGACTCGGCTGAAGCGGTATCACATGTACGTGAATACACAAACTCTCTTCGTAAATCAGGACACGAGCCAAAAGCATATGTTATGACGTTTGGCTGCCAGCAAAACGAAGCAGACAGCGAAAAACTCGCCGGTCTATGCTCATTGATGGGCTATAAAATTATAGACACTGCAGAAGAAGCCGATCTTGTGCTTGTCAATACATGCGCTGTTCGTGAGCATGCTGAGCAACGAGCGCTCTCTCACATCGGAGAGCTTAAATTCATAAAAGAGAAAAATCCGGATATGATAATCGGCGTAGGCGGCTGTATGGCATCCCGCCAGAACAGGGCGGAAAAGCTCAAAGTCAGCTTCCCTCACGTCGACTTTTCGTTTTCAACAGCGCAGATTCACCTTGTGCCATCCTTTATTGCCGCTCGTCTTGCCGGCGGACGCCGCTTTTTCCCGGCTGCAAATCTGCCGCTTCATGGTGACAATACCCCTGACACTTACTACGCTGATTTTCCGGAAGATTTACCTGTAGTACGCGGCTCCACCTCACGCGCCTGGGTCAGCATCATGTATGGATGCAATAATTTCTGCACATACTGTATTGTTCCCTATGTGCGCGGCCGCGAGCGCAGCCGGCGTCCGGCTGATATTGAAGCTGAAGTACGCAGGCTTGTCGAGCGTGGATACCGTGAAATAACGCTTCTCGGGCAAAACGTAAACTCATACGGACGCGGGCTTGATGAAAATGTAGACTTCCCCGCTCTTCTTGAGCGGCTTGCTAAAATCGATGGTGAATTCAGGATACGTTTCACGACAAGCCATCCGAAGGATGTAAGTCCGGATTTAATCCGTGTAATGGCGGAAAACGAAAAGATTGCTCGTCAATTTCATCTGCCGATTCAGTCTGGCAGCGACCGTATTCTTCATGCCATGAACCGCAAATACACGGCACAAAGCTATTTTGAAAAAATCGACGCTTTGCGGGCTGCAATGCCGGATATAACGCTGACAACAGATATTATCGTCGGCTTCCCTGGTGAAACAGAGGCTGATTTTGAGGATACACTTACTGCCCTTCGCCGTGTGCGTTACGACATGATCTTTTCCTTTATATACTCCCCACGCGAGGGCACACCGGCTGCGAAAATGATCGACTCGCTTACGCGCGAGGAAAAAACAGAACGCTTTGCACGCCTTCTTGAAGTGCAAAATGCAATTACCCTTGAGAAAAACAAGGCTGAGATTGGCTGGATTGAACGTGTGTTGACAGATGACGCACCCGGGGAGGATGGTGTCATGCACGGACGCAACGAGGGCAACAAAATTGTCCGTCTCACAGGCAGCGCAGAACCCGGTCAGTTCGTATGGGCGCGTATTACGGATGCCGAACCTTACCTTTTGCATGGTGAGATTGTCCCGCCGCCGCGGTAATAAACATAAACCCAATAAAAAATAAAATATTTAAGGAGAAACAAAATGCCAGAAGAAAAAAACAACCGAGACCGCTATACTCCAGATGGCAGGATCACTCGGACGCCTTATAAGGGAAGACGAGCGTTATGCAAAACTGACAGCAGCACAGAATGCTTACCGCGAGGACGAAGAACTGAATCGGCTTATCGCTGAATATAATGCCCAGCAGACAGCGCTCAGCGCCGCTTATGCTGAAAAAGACCGCGATAACGATGCTATTCGTTCAATTGACGCACGTATAAACACTCTTTATATGGAGATTACGGAAAACGAGAATTACAAAAACTACGTCGAAGCAAAAGAGCTGTTTGACGCGCTTATTTCAGAAGTAAATGACGAAATTATGTTTAATATAACAGGCGAATATCCCCATCACTGCGGCGGAGAATGCTCAGGATGCTCCGGTTGCGGTTGATAAACAAACAGTTCCTTTTGTGATTAGACTAATTAACTCGACTTTACTTTTGCATTATGCGTAAAGCGCACGACCCCGTGCCAGATGGTACGGGGTCGTACGTCGATTTTATACATATACCGGAGGCATCTTATGGCTACGGCAATGATGGAACAGTATTTGAGATTAAAAGAAAAGTACCCGGATCACATACTGTTTTTCAGGCTCGGCGACTTTTACGAGATGTTTTACGACGACGCTAAAATAGCGTCACGCGAGCTTGAGCTTACCCTTACCGGGCGCGACTGCGGTGAGGAGGAACGTGCGCCTATGTGCGGCATTCCATACCACGCGTGCGAGCCATACATCGGCCGACTCATATCCCGCGGCTATAAGGTTGCTATATGCGAACAGGTGGGCGACGTCACACCGGGCAAAGGTCCGATGGAACGCCGTATTGTCCGCGTCATAACGCCCGGGACTGTTTTCGAGAGCACTTTGCTTGATGAAAAGCAAAATAACTACCTGTCGACTATTTACTATAATGCGGCATCCGACCGAATCGGGCTTTGCTTTTGCGACATTTCTTCCGCCACTGTTTCTGCGACATCATTCCCGCTTGAAGATGAATCCCGCCTGATAAACGAGCTTGGTACATACATGCCGAGCGAAATCATTACAAACGTCGACGAAAAAAAGCTGCCCCGCACATTTTTATTTATCGAGGAGCGCATCTCTGCAGCCGTTACAAAAAACGACTCAAATCGCTTCAATTATGCTGAGTGTCGGGCATTGTGTGACAAGCAGTTCGGAGTTTCACAGAAGGCTCTGCCGGAGCAGGATGATGAGGTAACATGCGCCGCCGGTGCTCTTCTCTCCTATGTCGCCGAAACACAGCTCACCGATATTTCTTACATAAAGGAACTGTCCGTATATTCGGGCAGCCACTTCCTTGAAATTGACATTAACACACGCCGGAATCTTGAACTCACCGAAACAATGCGCTCGCGTGAAAAGCGCGGGACGCTTCTGTGGGTGCTTGACCGGACAAAATCGGCGATGGGTGCTCGTCTTTTACGCAACTGGGTTGAGCATCCGCTTGTCAACACATCACGCATTGTGCGCCGGCAGGCAGCCATAGCGGAGCTTGCCGACGACTTTATGCTGCGCGAGGAAATTTCACGTCTTCTCTCAGAGGTGCTCGATCTTGAGCGGCTAATAACAAAAGTTGGATTCGGTACGGCAAACGGGCGCGACCTTCGCGCTATATATAAAACGCTTGAAGTTATACCAAAACTTCGCTTGCTGCTTAAAGACTGCAAGTCTGATGAGCTTCATGAAATATATGAAAAGCTCGATGAGCTTGACGACGTTCGCACCCTCATACGCGAAAACATAGCGGAGGACCCGCCGATATCGCTGCGCGACGGCGGCATCATTGCCGACGGTGCAAATGAGGACATCGATTACCTTCGCGGCATAATGCGTGATGGCAAGGTCTGGGTTTCTGAGATTGAAGCAAAAGAACGTGAAGCAACAGGCATTAAGAATCTGAGAATCGGCTATAACAAAGTTTTTGGATATTATATTGAAGTAACAAAATCGTTTATAAATCAGGTTCCCGACCGTTATATACGCAAACAAACGCTTGTTAACTGCGAGCGATACATAACCGAGGAGCTCAAAGAACGAGAAGCGACAATTCTCGGCGCTGAAGAAAAGCTGAAAACACTTGAATACGAGCTTTTCTGCTCTGTGCGCTCGCGTGTCGCTGAAGCGACATCCCGCATCCGCAACAGCGCCGCTCTTATTGCCCGCACCGACGTTTACTGCTCGCTTGCCGATGTGGCAAAGCAGTATAATTACACACGGCCGGAGGTCGATTACTCCGACGTTATAGAAATAAAAGACGGGCGTCATCCCGTCGTTGAGCGTTTTGTCCGCGACACATATTTTGTGCCGAACGACACGCTTCTTGACACTTCATATAACAGGCTGATGATAATAACCGGACCTAACATGGCCGGCAAGTCAACATATATGCGTCAGGTTGCCCTCATCGTAGTCATGGCACAGATAGGCTCGTTTGTTCCGGCAAAGAAAGCGCGGATTGGCATTGTCGACAAGCTCTTCACGCGCGTCGGCGCATCAGACGACCTTGCATCCGGGCAAAGTACCTTCATGCTTGAGATGTCCGAGGTTTCATACATACTTGCAAATGCAACACGCCGCAGCCTTATAATTTACGACGAGATAGGTCGCGGAACGAGTACATACGATGGCCTTGCCATCGCGCGTGCTGTTGCCGAATACACACACAGCCGTAAAATAGGCGCGCGGACAATGTTTGCGACACATTATCATGAGCTGACGGTTCTTGAAGACGAGCTTGAAGGTGCCATTAACTACAATATCGCAGCCAAAAAACGCGGCAGTGACATCACTTTCCTGCGTAAAATTGTGAGAGGCGGCACAGACGACAGCTTCGGTATTGAAGTTGCAAAGCTGGCCGGCCTTCCGTCAGAGGTAATAAAGCGCGCTCGCGCCATCCTTGATGAAATAGAGTCACACGGAACGCCCGAGCGAAAAACAAAAGCCGGTGAAAATGATGTTCCTGCGCTGTCAGGTACAATGGATATGGCAATGTCGCTTGTAACGC
>LFTK01000134.1 GCA_001513385.1 Clostridiales bacterium DTU064 | reverse complement strand
GTATCCGCCTGCTTCCGCTATAAGTTGTCCGACATCTACGTGATCGCCCGGCTTTACTACACACACCGACGGCGCACCGATATGCATAACAAGCGGAATTGTGATAAAGCGCGGCGGCGGCATTCTTGTCGGTACGGAACCCGCCGTATTTTTACTGTGGGGTACGTGAACTCCCCTTAATATTCTTCGCATTTATATATCTGTATCCTTCTTTGTTTTTACATGTATCCCTAAAAATATGAGTTACCTTAATAATTCTAATATAAAAGATAACGTTTGTCAATTTATAATAATTAGTAATGTAAGAAGCGCATTAATTTATTACAATTTCCAAATATACAGACCTTAACAACCAATAAAAGCCATATAACGCGCTGTATGTTGCGTAAAACAAATCTATGTGATAATATGATTGACATCAAATAGAATATTACCCGGCATAATAAGAACAATTATATATAGGAAATCACTTATAAAATGACAACATATAAAAACCCCTATCGTGAAATGAAATCCCCCTGTGCCGTAGCACTCGGCACGTTTGACGGCTTTCACATCGGCCATGCCGCTGTCGTCGGAGAGGCTGTCGCTGCCGCAAAAAGGCTCGGCTGTGTTTCTGCCGTCTATTGCTTCAGAGACATACCATATAATTTTTTTAATAAAGACAAAATGCCGCTGATATGCGACGCTGACGAAAAAAAGCGGCTTTTTCGTGAAGCCGGCGTCGATTATCTCATAATGCCGGAGATAACGAGCGAGCTGATGTCTTTGTCGGCTGAAGAGTTTCTCGACCTTTTGTCAAGGACACTTCACCCCACGTTTGTTGCGTGCGGGTTTAATTACACCTTCGGCGCGGGCAAGAGCGGCTCAACTGATTTTTTATGCAAATATTTTGCCGCTCGCGGCGTTGAAGTTAAAGTTGTACCCCCTGTCACATCCGGCGGTGAGGTTATAAGCTCAACGCTTGTCAGGCGAGCCATAGAAAACGGTAATACTGAGGAAGCAAAAAAGCTACTTGGACGACCGTTCTCCATTAATACTCTCGCAGTCGGCACGGCATGTGAAGATGATGTGCCATGTGTGCGACAGGTTATCCGCGAAGGTTACCTCGTTCCGAAAAACGGCGTTTATTTAACGCGCGCCATAATCGGGCATAAATCGTGGTTCGGCATGACAAATATCCGCACGCTTTGTGGCGCTGCCCTTCACCGTACAGCCGACACGCGGCTCTTGCGTTTTCCGCGCCCTGTATCGGAGCTTTACGGGCGTAAACTGCGCATTGAATTTCTGCATTTCTTACGGGAAGAAGAGACTTTTACATCAAAGGAGGAGCTTCGCGCGCGCCTTGCTGCCGATGAAGCCAAAGCAAAGGCCATCATTGAAAGAGATTATACTTGATTAACCCATAATAGCGTATCTTTCCCTACTCATGCAGACAGCCGAAAGCCGGGTTTTAATCCCACAGCTTTCGGCTTTTCTAATTTGCTGCTATTTGTAAGACTTATGCTTTACGTTTTATCACGCTTTTTTATGCCGATTATTATCTGAAGTATACCTCACCGAGCATGAGGTCGCGTTTAAGCGACTGAATTGTCGTTCCCTCGCCGATTACGACACACTCAATGCCGAAGAACTCGCAGAGATCTACGATATTTTCGCTCGTCAGGTCATAAGTAAACGCTGTATGGTGAGCGCCGCCGGCAATGAGCCATCCTTCCGTGCCTGTTGCAAAATCAGGAAGCGGACGCCAGAGAGCGGAAGCAACCGGAAGCTTCGGCATAGGTTTATCCTGCGGCAAGCATTCAACTTCGTTGACTATCATGCGGAAGCGTTTGCCGAGGTCCACCATTGAGCAGGCTATGCCGCGGCCCGGCTTTGCCGTAAAGACAAGGCGGGCGGGATCCTCGCGTTCACCCATTGTAAGCGGGTTGACGCGGATAGCAGGCTTTTCTGCTGCAATAGTCGGGCAAACCTCAAGCATATGAGCCTGAAGAATAGCTTCCTTGCCGGGTTCAAGGTGATATGTGTAGTCTTCCATGAATGATGTACCCTTAGCACCGGGCTTTCCGGCTGTCATGAGCTTAAACAGACGGACAAAACCGGCTGTTTTCCAGTCACCCTCAGCACCGAAGCCGTAACCGTCAGCCATAAGACGCTGGATAGCAAGACCCGGAAGCTGTTTTAACCCTGCGAGCATCTGGAAGTTTGTGACGATTGCCTGATAGTTATGTTCCTCAAGGAAGCGGCGGAAGCCTATTTCGATTTTCGCCTGCTCAGCGACGTGAGCACGGAATTCGGCAGGATCGCGTCCGTCGGTGATGATGTCGTATTCGGTGTAATACTGATCGGTCAGCGCATTTACATCAGCCTCGGAAACAGCTTGTACATACTCTGCAATGTCTGTGATGTTGTATGCATCAACTTCCCAGCCGAATTTCTGATGAGCTTCAACCTTGTCGCCTTCAGTTACTGCAACATTGCGCATATTATCACCAACGCGGAGTATGCGCATATAGCGCGACTCAAGCGCGCCGATAGCCGTGCGCATCCAGTCAGCTATGCGTTCCTGAACGGCAGGGTTTGTCCAGTGACCGGATACTGTCTTGCGCACAACACCCATNNAGTATATGAGCGAACTCACGGTCGCCGTGCGCTGACTGGTTCTGGTTCATGAAATCCATGTCGATAGTATCGAACGGAATGTCACGGTTGAATTGTGTATGCAGGTGGAGGAGCGGTTTTCTGTATTCATTGAAACCGCGTATCCACATCTTCGCGGGAGAGAATGTGTGCATCCATACGATGCAGCCGGCAACATCCGGATTTGCATTCGCTGCCGAAAGTGTCTCACGAATCGATACGCTGTCGATAAGCGTCGGTTTCCATATTATCTTGTACGGAAACTTACCGGTTGCGTTCAGCTCCGAAACAATCTTCTGTGAATGTTCGGCAACAATGCGAAGGCATTCATCCCCGTAAAGATCCTGAGAACCGGTTAAAAACCAAAATTCATAGTTTTTTGTCTTAAGCATAACTCCTCCTGTATTTTAAACGTAACATTTTAAACGAAATAATATACCCTGTTGTCATTTTAACACCTATCCGGATTATTAGCAAGCAGTATTTATGTATATTTAACGAAATAAAAGGCTTGTCCTACGAAAAATATATCAGCCACTGCCCTTTTTCTTATTTTTATCTTTATTTTTACGGCGCTTCTTCTGCCCTGACTTTATCTTTTTATGTTTTTCATTCTTTTGTGGTGACGGCACGCTCACTTGTGTTAAAAACGTCTCCTGCCCACGTGAAACGAAAACAGCTCGCACCCCACCATGTGACATAACCCTTCCCCCGCGCGACACGATTGTGTGAAAAATAACCTCCGTACGCTTGCCACGTGTTTTAATATCCGACGTAGCAGTGAGCACATAGGGGCGGAAGCGCAGCTTTTCACGCATTGATGTGGCTTTGTATAAACTCTCTGCCCTCGGCGCGAATGTATCATGATAATATTGTTCCGTGACATCAGAGCAGCGCTGAAGAAATGCCTTTATCTCTTCGTCCAGCGTAAGAGCTTCGCCATTACCGTCCGGAGTACGTGCAACAGTATTTATGTAAAGCCGGGACGTCACAACACCGCTGTCAATCGTTTGCCGTCTGATGGCTGTATTATCGTCAACCGGTTTTTCTTTTGCGCTTTTAATAGCCAAAGCTGCAGCCCTCCACGTATTTTTTCCTACCATACATCTTATTCGCGTATTGTCTTTTTGATGTACTGCTGCTTTGTTCATTTCGAACCCCATTTCTCATTTGCTTGACAGCCGCACGACGATAATATAAACTGTTGTTATAAAAAATTTATGGTGGAGGTTGTCGCAAGCGTTAAGCACAGCACAAAAAGCGCGCGATGATTCGCGGTTTTGTAGCGCTACGCATAACGCACATTTCAAAGCGAAAGCAAAAATGATGGACAGAAGACCGGCAGCGGATATCCTCCGCCCGAAAAACTTTGATGAAATTGTAGGCCAGGCGCATTTATTCGGTAAAAACGGCATGATACGCCGTCTTGTTGAAGCCGGACGTATAACAAATATGATATTCCACGGCCCGCCCGGCACGGGAAAAACGACCGCCGCCGCCATAATAGCAGATATGTCTGGCATGCCGATTGTACGTCTGAATGCGACGACGGCTTCATTATCCGATATAAAAGACGCCATGCAAAGTACAAACAATGTTTTTGCATCAGGCAGTCTTCTTTTATACCTTGATGAGATACAATATTTCAATCGCCGCCAGCAGCAGTCGCTTCTTGAATATATCGAGGACGGACGTGTGACGCTGATTGCCGCGACGACCGAAAACCCCTATCACTATATTTATTCGGCTCTCCTTTCGCGTTCTTCGGTGTTTGAATTTAAGCCTGTCTCGCCACGCGATATGCTCCCCGCCCTGCGCCGCGCGCTTGAGTATATAAAAAACGCAATCGGAAAAGAAATAACGGCAACAGACGAAACCCTTCTCGCATTTGGTGTGGCGGCTGCGGGGGACGTCAGACATGGCATAACTTTGCTTGAAACTGCTATTTATACATCGGACGGTGAGATAACGCTTGATACACTGCGGCAGCTTGCGCCGTCATCAATTGGTACTTACGACAGAGCCGGAGACGCACACTATAACCTGCTCTCTGCACTTCAGAAATCAATACGCGGCTCCGACCCGGACGCCGCCGTCTTTTACCTTGCAAAGCTTCTTGCAGGCGGTGATATAATATCCGTCTGCCGCAGGCTGCTCGTTATAGCAAATGAAGATATCGGCGCTGCATACCCGATGGCAGCCGCCATAACGTACGCATGCTGCGAGAGCGCAAAGCAGCTCGGTATGCCGGAAGCAAGAATACCGCTTGCTAATGCTGCTGTTATGCTTGCAACGGCTCCGAAATCAAATACTGCATACTCTGCAGTAAACGCTGCAATGGCTGATGTCGAAGCGGGACTCGGTCAGGAGATTCCCGTACCGCTCCGCGGCCCTATGTTTGCCGGTTATAAATACCCGCACGACTACCCATCCGGTTGGGTGCCTCAGCAGTACCTGCCGGATGACCTTGTCGGGCGTCAATACTACCATTTCGGCAACAATAAGACCGAAGCCGCGGCAAAGGCTTATTGGGAAAAGATAAAAAATGATGGCAGGAACACATGACAGGCATAAAAAGAAGCATGATACTCGCCTGTTATCGAATTATTTTAATATGAAACGGGATTTTAAATATTTCAAATAGACTTGCAGTATATAAAAACGATATAGTTTTTAAATGAGCTTGCAGCCTGTATAAAGAGGTGCAAGCTCTTTTTTGCATAATTTCGGCGTAATAAACTCAATAATGCATAAATCAGGCTTGTTTTTTCATTTTTATTTGTGATTCTTTTATGATTTTCTTAAAATTGAAAAATTACTATTGACAAACCATCTGCTCTGTTGTATTATGCTACTGTACTAATCGTAATAGTACAGTATCGGACGCGGTCCGGTGTCCCCCAAGCCGGTCGACTTAGGTCGAGACGCCACACCCACCGACATAGGATATCGCCGTCCTGCGGCGGTGGGTGCGGCGGATACCGCGATAAAAGCATCGTTTTAATAAACATATATCAAACAGCACATAATTTCACTGAAAGGAATCATATTAAAGTCATGCTTGAGGCAATTAACCTAACAAAAATCTACAAACCCAAAAAAGGTGTGCCAGTTAAAGCTCTTGATGGCATTAATCTTATCCTCCCGGACCGGGGGATGGTATTCATTCTGGGTAAATCCGGCAGCGGTAAATCCACACTGCTTAACGTCCTCGGTGGACTCGATAAATACGACGACGGTGAAATTATCATTAAGGGTGTGTCGTCGAAGGATTTTAATCAGCAGAGTTTTGACTCATATCGCAACACATATGTAGGATTCATATTCCAGGAATACAATGTCTTAAAGGAATTCAATGTCGGCGCAAACATCGCCCTTGCTCTTGAGCTTCAGGGAAAGCGCGCCACGGATGAGGAGATAAACAAAATTCTGCATGAAGTTGACCTCGACGGTTATGGTTCACGTAAGCCTAACGAGCTGTCAGGCGGTCAGCTCCAGCGCGTTGCTATCGCACGTGCGCTTGTTAAAAACCCCGAAATCATAATGGCCGACGAGCCTACGGGCGCTCTTGACTCCAACACCGGTAAACAAGTGCTTGACACGCTTAAACGTCTTTCTGCAACAAAGCTTGTTGTCGTTGTTTCTCATGACCGCGAATACGCGGAAAAGTATGCCGACCGCATTATTGAGCTTGCAGACGGTAAAATCATAAACGATGTCGAACATATTCCTGAAAAAGCAGATGATACAAAGCCGACGCTTGAATTTAAAGAGGATATCATTGAGATTCCCGCTGGTTATCATCTGACGGAAGAAGACAGAAAAGCGATAAACGATTACATTGCAGCACTGAAAAGTGGCGCGAAGTTGCGCTTTGCCGGCATACGCCGTCAGTTTACCCCAACGGACACAAGCACTATTAAACGCGAGGACGGCTCAAAATTCAAGCTCATAAAATCAAAGCTGCCGCTTCGCTCCGCTTTCCGCATCGGTGGAAACAGCCTTGGACACAAGAAATTCCGCCTTGTCGTAACTATCCTTTTGTCAGTCGTTGCGTTCACATTGTTTGCCCTTTCAGACACATTCGGTGCATATAACCATGTAAAAACGTGCACTAATTCTATAATCGACTCAAACGTAAACTATGCATCCGTAAAACTGTCAAAACGCATCGGCGAAGGCATAAACGCATGGTGGCGTACATGGGGCTATAAGCTCAGCGATGACAACATTGCACAAATTAAAAACGACACCGGATTAATAATGAAAGGTGTCTTTGTCCCGGAGGATAAGAGCTTATCGTTTAAATCACATTTTAATAATGAAGTTGAGTTTACAAAAAGTGATTACAACATCTACATTGATACATTTTCCGGTTTTGTTGAAATAACTAACTCCGATCTTGATAATCTTGGTTATAAACTTGTTGCCGGTACCCTTCCCGACGGTGGCAAAAACGAGATAGCCATAAGCGACTTAGCGTACAAGACATTTTCAAAAGCAGGTTATACTGACGGTACGTACACCGTTGATGAGGAAGGCAAAGCTACAATATCATATCAGGATATTAAGTCCTATAACGATATTGTCGGTAAAACACTCAAATTTGGCGAGGATGTTTACACAATTACCGGCGTCATTGACACCGGATTTGACTTTGATAGATATTTATCACTAACTGAAGAAAGTACACATAACACAACAGCAGAGCAGCTTATTGACTACTTCCTTTACAATGAGTGGAACTATGCTGCACGCTACAGTTTCAGCGGTGTTGCTTTTGTTGGTGACGGTTATGTTGATTCCCTTATCGCTCAGCTTCCTAATACAGTAAGCCTTTCATCAAGCTCGCTTTATCTCAGCTCCTATGATGAAACAAGAAGCATGGATGTTGATCCGTACCACATTGCACGGCTTTCTGATATAGATAAATCACTGATCACCTGGGTTGACGGTGTCGCCCGCGATACGCTCGGTGATAAAGAAATAGTTGTTACAACCGACTGTGTTTATCTGTGGTCACAGGACGGCGAATGGAACGGAACAATCACCTATAGTAACGATACGTTGGTAACCGACTGGACAGAAATTTTTAGCAATGTTGAATCACTCAACATTTCTGCATATTCGTATTATGATAACGATGAGCCCCTGTTTGACGATGGCTGGCGCATTGTCGGCTATATCGACAAAGCAAAAGTTGACACAAACCTGATTACAACAGCAATCGTACCGGAGTATTTATATAATAAGCTTGCAACTGACAGCGATGGCGTTTATGAATTTGCCGTAGGTCCGATGCCCAAAGCTCACGATGAGCTTATGGACTTCGTCAGCTATTGCTACAATGAAGACAACGACACACGTTATACGCTGCAAAACGCCGTCACATACGAACTTGACACAATTCACAGCGTTCTTGAGACTCTCTCAACCGTATTCCTTTATATTGGTATAGGCTTTGCAGCCTTTGCCGCGCTGATGCTCGCAAACTTCATTGCAACAAGTATTGCTTATAAGAAACAGGAAATCGGTATTCTTCGCGCAATCGGTTCAAGAAGCAACGACGTGTTCCGCATATTCTTCTCCGAGAGCTTTATCATCGCGATGATTAATTTCGTGATTTCAGCAATAGCTACACTTTCCGTCACACTTATCATCAACAGCTATATCAGAGATAAGCTTGGTGTGCTCATCACAGTACTGAACTTCGGTGTGCGTCAGGTAGCTCTGCTCTTTGCCCTAAGTATTGTTGTTGCAACACTTGCAAGCTTTTTACCGGTTAAAAAGATTGCATCAAAGCGTCCGATCGACGCAATCCGCGGAAGATAAACAAAAAAACTATAATTACAATCAAAACAGCCTGCCCACGCAATACCGCATGGGCAGGCTGTTTTACATAATATAATCAGCTTATAGTATATTAATTCAATAAGTTATCGCCAACTGCTTACCACTATCTCAATACACAATAAATTTATAAATAATGATTACAATAAATCAATTATTCAATTTAATGTTATATTGCTACAAGTTATTTGCAGCAATTGTCGAAAACGAGACAAATCAATAAAGCTATAAGCCCCACAAGTGTAAGTGCAAAAAAGGCAGCTCCGAAACCGACAAGTACTATAATAGGAATTGTGGGTACGAGCACAATTGATAATGCGATGAGGGCAGTTATTATCGTGCCGAATATTCCTATTATCAGCCACGTTGTCAGCTTGCACAGGCAGTCACGCAACACGTGTGTTCCGCCTGCTTCGGAAATATATGCACCGCCAAACAATATTACCAGTGCTATAGCAGCAGTCACAATTGCAACAATTACAGCCGTGGTTATAAACGGTATAAAACCGAGGGCGAACAGCACAGCTATTAAAACGCCAAAGAGTATACTTAGTACGACGCCAAAGCATACTAAGAACCCACCACGGCATCTATCATTACAACAGTTGTTCAATCTCATGAGACCTCCTTTCGAGTTAAGTGAGCTTTTTCAAGCTCACTACATAATATGACAAGATTTTCTCATTGTGCGAAAAGAGCACCACAAGCGTAAATTTTCGCTTATGGTGCTCTTCATTTGATTGTCGGTATGAAATCAGGTGTTCTTTTGCTTACAGGAAACAAGAAACTTCATGGCTTCAACGTAACCGTCAAAGCCCATGCCTTTATATACGGCGGCGCAGACCGGCCTTGTATATGAAACGCGCCGGAACTCCTCCCTCGTGTCCGGGTCGGAAATATGAACTTCTACGCACGGTATGCCAACGGCTTTTATTGCATCAGGTATCGCTATGCTCGTATGAGTGTAAGCTGCGGGATTTATAATAATAGCATCCGTACCGTCATAATATGCCGCCTGTATCGCATCAACTATCGCGCCTTCGCTGTTGCTCTGGAAAAACGAAACGTCAGCGCCCAGTTTTTGTGCCGCGTCTGTTATATATGCGACAAGGTCGTCGTACGTCCGCCTGCCGTATATCTCCGGCTCACGTATACCGAGCATATTAATATTCGGGCCGTTAATTACAAGAATTTTCAAGGTAATCCTCCCATATCGCTCGTGCCGCATCATGTGGTGCGGCTTTATTTTCTACACTTGCATCGGCAAAAGCTTCATAATGCGGTCGGCGCTCACGCTCCATAGCATAAATATCAGCATTAACCGACAGTGGACGCCCGGCTCGTTCAAGCGCCGATACGTCGCGCATAAGCC
>LFTK01000148.1:18240-24254 GCA_001513385.1 Clostridiales bacterium DTU064 | reverse complement strand
CACAAGTATTATTTATCTTGGAATATTACTACCTATAATTGTATATTCTTCAAAAGTAAGTTTGCTTACGAACAATTACTTGAAGGCATATAGAAAAGAGAAAACATTACTTGTTATAAACCTTTTCAGCGTTACTTTTAGTTTTATTATTTATATGGTTATCGCTTATGTTTTTAATAATCTATATGCTTTGATATTTTCAATTGTCGGAGTAATTATGCTTCGCTCAATCGTATCGGAGATTGCTGTCGCTAAAATTATCAAGGTAAAAGTATTTTTAGATATAATATTAGAAGTTATTATGACTAGCTTTTTTATTTTATGCACCATTTTCTTCAGGAGAATAGTAGGGTTTGTTTTATACACGATTGTAATTGTAATATACTTAATAACTAAGCGAAACAGCATTGTAAAACTGTTGTTAAAAACAAAAAGAATCTTCGTTAAGTGATTGTAATAATATATAAATAAATAGTTATAGCGCTATATTATAGTGAATATTGTTGTAAATGAATTGTATAATTAGAACCGAGTTATATACAACGATAAAACCTAATTAATTTTCTGACCATTGGACTATAAATAAATGTCAATATATAATTTTAAATGTCATTTTATATATTGACATTATTTTTATAATGTTATATGTTTTAAATAATATTTTATATAAATACAGAAGGTAAAATGGACTACATCACTATAAAAACCGCATCGGAGAAATGGAATCTGTCCGAGCGGCGCATTTCAATGTTATGCAGAGCGGGGCGGATTATAGGTGCGAAAAAGGTTGGCAAGCTGTGGATGATACCCGATGATGCGCCGAAGCCGCTTGATGCGAGAACTAAAGAGTATATATCACAGATGAAGTTAATGTATTCGTATATAGTTAAGCCATCCATTCCACGGTATACGGAAGAAGGCGCATGCATGAATGCGGTTCGAGCGTTTGAAAATATTTATAAACGCTCACCACAAAATACAGCGTTCACCCCGTATCGCATTTGCCCACTTGGTGCTCATTCCGACCATAACCTCGGTAAAATTACAGGTTTTGCGATTGATAAGGGCATACATATCGCATACGGCCCAAAGCAAAACGGCGTGATTGAAATACAGAGCTTGCAGTTTCCGAAAAGGGCGCAGTGGCATGTGAATTCAACACCCGAAGTGAAGCAAAACGACTGGGCTGACCATCTGAGAGGAGCTACAATTGCGCTTAATAAACGCTATCCTTTGAGAGTAGGTTTATGCGCAGTGATTGACGGGGAGCTGCCTATTGGCGGGCTTTCCTCATCTGCGGCTGTGATTTTAACTTTTCTCAGCGCTTTGTGCGCGCTGAACGGGATAAAACTGACAGAACAGGAGCTGATACAGACGGCGCTTGAAGCCGAAAACAAGTATGTCGGCGTGTCGTGCGGCAAGCTTGACCAAAGTTGCGAGGTTTATTGCAAAAAGAATCACCTTTTATATATGGACATGAAGGACGACAGTTATAAGCTTATCCCGCAGAACCCGAACATGAAGCAGTGGAAAATAGCCATATTTTTCAGTGGGATTGAACGTTCACTTACCAGCAGTAAATTCAATATGCGTGTGGACGAGCTCCGTTCTGCAGCTTACGCCTTGAAAGCCTTCGCAGGAATGGAGTACGGTAAGTTTAATGAGACAAACATGCGCGATGTTCCGCGGGAAGTGTATGATCAATATAAAGATCGCTTGCCTGAAAACTGGCGACGTCGTGCGGAGCATTGGTATACTGAGTTTGAACGTGTGGTGAAGGGTGTGGAAGCCTGGAGAAAAGGCGACATTGAGGAGTTTGGAAGACTCGTCTTTGAGAGCGGCCGCAGCTCAATTTATAACTGGGAGACAGGCAGCCCCGAGCTTATAAGACTTTATGAAATTATGACGCAGACAGATGGAATATACGGCGGACGCTTCTCGGGTGCGGGGTTCAAAGGGTGCTGTATGGCATTGATTAATCCTGACTTTAAGGAAAGCATTCTTGAGAAGGTCAAGCGCGAATACCTGAGGGCATTCCCGAATCTGGAGGGGAAGTATAGCGCTCACATCTGCCATAGTGCTGATGGGGTAAAACTCGGATAAACGTTTCCGCTTTTGCTGTGAGAAGCATTTATGCAAGAAGATAGGTGACTATATGAAATGCTTGGTATTAGCCGCCGGATATGCTACACGGCTTTATCCGCTGACAGAAAACTTTCCGAAGCCGCTTCTAAAAATAGGCGACAAAACGATACTTGACTGGTTGCTTGACGATATACATACATCAGGCGCGGTAGATGAATATATCGTCGTTTCAAATCACAAATATGCCCGTCATTTTAAAGTGTGGGCAAAGACAAAGCCGTATAAAATCACGGTTGTCGACGACGGAACCGAAACAAACGAAACCCGGCTTGGTGCCGTGCGCGATATTCAGTTTGCAATTGAGAAGCTCACAATTAATGATGACATGCTTGTCATTGCCGGCGACAATGTGCTGGATTTTAGCCTTACAAAATTCATCAACTATGCCCGGCAAAAACGTACTTCATGTATCATGCGCTATTATGAGCCGTCGGAAGAGAAACTGTTGAAATGCGGCGTTGTCACAGTTGATGATAACGATTTAGTGCTTGACATGACAGAGAAATCGCCGAACCCGGCAACACATTGGTGCTGCCCGCCTTTTTATTTTTATACCCGTGAGGACGTGAAATTGGTGAAAAAAGGCATAGAATCCGGCTGCGGGACAGACGCACCGGGGAGTTTTGTCGCATGGCTTTGTAAGCAGGTTCCTGTGCACGCAATGGAGATGCCGGGCGTGCGTTATGATATCGGAAACCTTGAAAGTTATGAGAAAGTAAAGAAAGAATACAGAGGGATTATGAGATGAGCATACTTAACGCGGACAAAAAAATCCTTGTGACAGGTGCCGCCGGTTTCATCGGGTACTATCTATCAAAGCGGCTTCTTGATATGGGTTGTGAGGTTGTAGGGATTGATAACTTAAACGATTATTATGATGTCAATCTCAAATACGCCCGGCTTGACCTTTTAAAACCGTATAGTAAATTCAAATTTTATAAAACAGATTTAGCGGATAAAGCGGCGATTGATAAACTTTTTGCTGATGAAAGATTTGATATTGTAGTCAATCTCGCGGCACAAGCGGGGGTACGTTATTCAATAACAAATCCAGAAGCGTATATAAACAGCAACATCATCGGGTTTTTCAATATTCTCGAAGCCTGCCGGCATAATCCTGTCGAGCACCTGGTGTACGCTTCAAGCTCATCTGTCTATGGCACAAACAAAAAGGTTCCGTATTCCACTGACGACAAGGTTGACAATCCGGTTTCTCTTTACGCAGCGACGAAAAAGTCAAATGAGCTGATGGCACACGCTTATTCGAAGCTTTATAAGATTCCGTCAACAGGACTGCGCTTCTTTACTGTCTACGGCCCGATGGGGCGCCCTGACATGGCTTATTTCAGTTTTACAAACAAAATGGTCAGAGGTGAAAAAATCCAGATTTTCAATTACGGTGACATGAAGCGCGACTTTACCTATATCGACGATATTGGCACAGGCGTTGTTAACGTTATGGGCAAGGTGCCAAAAGAGACCGAGGATGGCGCCCCGTATAAGGTTTACAACATAGGGAACAACAAGCCTGAAAATCTACTATATTTCGTCGAGACGCTTGAAAAGTGCCTGATGAGGGAAGGGATTATCGACCGCCCTGCAGAGAAGGAACTTTTGCCTATGCAGCCGGGGGATGTATATCAGACATACGCCGACGTGGACGATTTAGTCCGTGACTTTGGTTTTAAGCCGGATACAAGCCTTGAGGAAGGGCTATCGAAATTTGCAAAATGGTATAGGGAATTTTATATTGATAAAGGCGGATGTAAAAATGAAAATCAAAAAGATAATATTTTAATAAAAAATGTTACCGTTTGTGGTGCCATTCAGTTATAATAATAAGAGTTAACTAAAAAATCAGGATAACACAAAATCAGGAGAACTACAAAACATGCATATTAAAAAATCAGCTTATCTTTTCGCATATTTTATCGGCAACAGGCCTGAGGAAGAGCAGCTTTTTTACGCTATCAGCGAAGACGGATATAATTTCAGAAAACTCAGCGATGAGCCTGTGTTAAAATCGTATCTTGGCAAAAAATCAATGCGTGACCCGTTCATATTGCGCGGTGAGGATGGTAAGTTCTATGTCATTGCAACGGATATGAAATGCTCAGAGGGTTGGGCGTCTCAGTCGAGCATTGTTGTGTATAAATCGGATGACCTCATCAATTTTTATGAAGGCACGATTATAGAATACAAAAACTACAATGGTTTTCGCGATTGTGAGCGCGCATGGGCACCGCAGGCGATATGGTGTGAAGAAAAAAATATGTATATGGTGTATCTTGCGCTCCAAAATAAGTCGACAGCGAACACAACCGGTATTCTGATGTACAGGCAATATACGCCAGACCTGATGAATCCCTCACTTTACACTGAGCCGGAACTGATGGTTGATCCGGATGAAGTAAAGCATTGTGCAATAGACGGTGATATTATATATGACCCGTTTGGGGAGAGATATATCATGTATTACAGCGGAAAACAGATAACATCGGCAAAGAAGCTGACTGATATATTTCATCACACAGGTGATATCGTTCCGTTCCTTACTTACGACGGCGTACCGATGGACGTTGAGGGCAGCAATATTTATCAGATAATCGGCGAGAATAAATGGATTATCGCGGCAGACGGGACGCCGTTTAACGGAAGAAGATATGCGATGGCTGAAACGACAGATTTTAAGTCATACAGGGAACTTTCGCAGGGCGAGTTTCCTTTTGATTTCACGCCGCGTCACGGTTATGTCATTCATATAAGTGATGAGGAAAAAGAAAGACTCGAAAAAGCATTCTCAAAAGGAAGGTAATCAGTTTTTTAATAGATAAAAATAATAAATCAGCCCGCCGTCTGGCGGGTTTTTCGCTTTTTATAATGTTTATGCGATGATGATAGGATGAAAGCGTGCCTTATATAACGAGAAAAATAGGCAGATGAGCGCTGTTATGCTATGATTTTGCATACCCTCCACATGACTGCGAAGAATATTAAATAACAACACTTTTGAAATAAAACATGGTGGGTTATGAAGTTCATATCTGTATGCCTGACAAGCCTTTTTTCTTATTTAGCGCTCTTTATAATAACAAGGATACTTGGACACAAACAGGTGTCACAGCTTGATTCCTTTGATTACATCACCGGAATTACAATCGGGTCGATAGCTGCGGAGTTTGCAACAGAACTTGAGGAGTTCTGGAAGCCTTTTATTGCAATGGTGATATATCTGTTGGCTACAATTTTACTCGGGGTTATCTCGCGAAAATTTCCGCGGACGCGTAAATTTATCAGCGGAACGTCAATTATCATCATGGATAACGGAAAACTGTATAAAAAGAACCTCAAAAAAGCCAAGCTTGACCTCAATGAGTTTTTAATGATGTGTCGCGAAGAAGGGTATTTTGACCTTTCCGGTATTCAAAGTGCGTTTTTTGAATGTAACGGCAAATTAACGATATTGCCCGTCAGCACACGTCGTCCTGTCATACCTGAGGATATTCAGATAAAACCAGCTCAAGATACTTTATTTGCTGAGGTAATTATGGACGGGAAGATATTAGATAAAAATTTGAAGCACTTAGGGCTTGATGTAAGCTGGTTATCGAAAAAGTTATGTGAAAACGGTATCAGCTCACATAAAGATGTGTTTTTAGCCGTATGCGATAAAAATCAGAATATCCAGTTTTATAAAAAAGAAGAGGATGAATAATTATGGCGCTCATCATCAAATATGCACAAAAATGATATATATAACCATTAGCTATACAAATGTTGATTCGGTTACTTTATACAAAAAATAATGCATAAATATTCTTCAATAAATTGACTTCTCCCTGCAATGTTATTATAATGTTAGTGGACTT
>LFTK01000148.1:0-18195 GCA_001513385.1 Clostridiales bacterium DTU064 | reverse complement strand
GTTTAATGGCGGCTGCCGAAAACGAAAACATAAAATTCAATGACGGTGATATAGTCGGCGTTACGGAAGCGCTTGTTGCGAGAACGCAGGGCAATTATGCAACCTGCGAGCAGATAGCCGAAGATGTTCGCAGTAAATTCGGCGGCGAGGATATGGGTATTGTTTTCCCCATTTTAAGCCGCAACCGTTTTTCTATTTTACTTAAAGCAATTTCAATGGCGACAAAAAAGCTCTATGTGCAGCTTTCATATCCATATGATGAGGTTGGCAATCCTTTAGTAAAAGAAGAGAGCTTTGAAGAGTCCGGTGTTAATCCATATACCGACAGCTTCACCGAAGAAGAATTCAGGAAAATATTTGACAAAGAGTCAACGATACATTGCTATACGGGAATTGATTATATTGAGTATTACAAAAACATCAACTCAAATATTGAAATAATCTTTTCAAATGATCCGACATATATCTTAAAGTACACAAAAAACGTGCTCAACTGTGATATTCATACGAGAATGAGAACGCAAAGGCTTATTAAAAAAGCCGGCGCTAAAATAAGTTACAGACTTGATGAAATTATGGCGTCGCCCGTCGGTGATAGCGGTTATAATCCCCAGTACGGTCTTTTAGGTTCTAATATGGCGACCGAAGATAAGGTTAAGCTCTTCCCGAAAGATACGCAGGAGTTTGTTGACGCGCTTGCGGCAAAATTAAGGGCAAGAACAGGGAAGAATATTGAAGTTTTAATATATGGCGACGGTGGATTTAAAGATCCGGTAAGCGGTATCTGGGAGTTTGCTGACCCGGTTGTAGCTCCGGCATACACAAGCGGACTTGTCGGAACGCCTAACGAACTGAAGATTAAGTATTTTGCCGACAATGAGTTTGTGTCGCTTTCAGGGGAAGATCTGACGAAGGCTATGAAGGAGCAAATTAAGCAAAAGGAACGGAATCTCGTCGGCAATATGAAGTCACAGGGAACGACGCCGAGAAATATTACCGATTTGGTTGGCAGTCTGTGTGACCTTGTCAGCGGCAGCGGTGACAGAGGAACACCGGTTGTGTTGATTCAGAATTATTTTAAAAACTATGCAAGCGAATAATATTGTTGTACGATTCGTTTAGACTAAACTTTCACATAAAAGCGGCAGGTAGTTATTTTAAAGCTATCTGCCGTTTTTGCTTTTGAAAAAAATGTGTGAATATAATATTCACACATCGCGGGAAATATAATTAAAAGACACCATTGTGAGAATTAATACTAAAGGTGGGACATGAAAAAGAAAGAACTGCTTTTTGTCACAATTGCAACTCTAATTATCGGCACTCTCATGCATTTCCTTTATGAATGGTCGGGCGAGTCGCGTTTTATCGGTTATATATGTCCTGTGGATGAGTCCGTCTGGGAGCACATGAAGCTGATATTTTACCCGCTTTTCTTTGTGGCAATTTACATTGCAATAAGAAAAGGCGATATCGGCCGGATTTCCGGCTTTATTCTCACGTCTCTTATCGCTATGGCGCTGCAAATAAGCTTTGTTTACTTATATAAGCTGTTTACACAGCGCTCCCTCGTTGTGCCTGACATTATTTTTTATTATATTGTGATGATAGCGGCCGTTATCTTCGGCAATATTTGGAGCGGGTGCAGGAAAATACGCAACCTATGGCCGATTTTTGCCGCTGTTTCAGCTATAATGATTGTACTTTTCACCCGACTGAGTTACAGCAAACCCTCGTTTTGCCCGTTTCTTTTCATGGAGGAGTAAATATCACAATTACAACAGAAAAGAGCATAACATCATAACAAGAAAAAACGTGCCATAGTTATGGTTATGCTCTTTTAAACATATTCTGCTCTGTTGGTTTACCTGATAATTAAATGTTATTAGTCACCGTCAATTATATAGTTACTGAAACCGGAGCTTTGTGCTGTCGTACCGTCGGCGAAAATCCAGAATGCTTCAACTCCGTCGTATGCTTCGATGAAAGCTGAGCCTTCTTCATAGCTCATATTGAATACGGCTGTTGAGAGAACATCGCCGAGCGCTGAATCGTCAGTTAAGATTGAAACCGACAGATAATCATTTTCAGGCATAAGGGTATTTGGATTGATGATATGGTGGTAGCGGACGCCGTTTGACATATAATAGCGCTCATATGTTCCGCTTGTCACAAGAGACATATCTTCAAGCCCGACGCGCACGACGTAAGGCATATCAGCATTTTCGTCCGGGTTTTGAATGCCGGCAGCCCATGCACCGCCATCTTCTTTAGTTCCGATTGTGCGGACGTTGCCACCGATGTTAAGCGCATAGTTGACGACGCCACGCTCGGCAAGCGCACGCGCTGTCATTTCAGTTGCGTAACCCTTTGCTACGGAGCCGACGTCAAGCGACATTTCGGGGTCTTTGAGATAAACAGTCGAGTTTTCACGGTCGATAACAATGTCGTTTATATTGCAGTGAAGGGAAGCGGCACGAAGTTCCTCCATCGTCGGTACCGCCGGCTCGGTGCCGTTTTCCCGCGCGTCCGCTGCCGCTTCTCTGTAATCGTGCCAGATTGAAAGCACAGCGCCAAGAGCAATATTGAAAAGCCCGTTTGTTTTATAATACATATCAATCGAGTATTCAAGCAAATCAATTATTCTTTCGTCTACGACGACAGGCGCAACGCCGGCATTTTTATTTATTGTTTTAATATTGTTTATGTCAGCGTATTCATAATAAATATCGTAGAGCATGTGATACTCTCCAAGCATATCTGCGGCAAAAGCGCAGTTTTCCTCAAATTTTTGCTCGTCTGTTTCATAGCCTACGATATATGAGACGGTATCAAAAAAGTCATAATACATTTTCGACATGCGACGGGGCTTTTCTGCGCATGAGTATAAAGAGGAAAGCTGAAGCAAGAGTAAACCGCACATAGCGGTGCCTATTATAAACAGTTTTACTGTTCGGACGTGTTGACGATGTATTGGCACGGTGGGTCACATCCCCTTAAATAATATATTTATATTATAATACAGAATACAAAGAAAAGGGGAGCAGATGCTCCCCTTGACCTGCATCTTGACAGCAGGAAAATTGTTATGCTTTTTATTTCGCGTTGCCGATAGCCTTTGCGACGACTGCCTGGAATTCGCTGATGCTGATTGTGCAGGAAGCAGCAAGCGTCTCATCAGCAGGGACTTTATGACCCGCATCATTTGTAGTTGTTACTATGCTTAAGACTTCGGTTGCTGTCTTACCCTTGATATAGTTTTCAAAAGCAGCAGCCTGCTCATACCATTCCTTCTTGATAGAAGAGGAATCTTTCATGCCGTAATCATCGCCGCGCTCACGCTTTGTGAGAACTTCAGCCGTTGTGTCGGAAGTAATCTCACCGGCGGCGTTGAATTTAATCTTCGGCTGAATCATGTCTACGATGGCAACAAGTACTTTTCCATCCTTATCAACAGCAGTTGCGGAGAAGTTTGTATACATATTAGCGGAGCCATCGGCTTCTTCCGTAGCGGATGCGGATGATGAGTCAAGCGTTGTGTTGGCAGCTATGCCGAGCTTGTATTCAGAAGCTTTGAACGTGTAATTCTTTGCGTCTTCGCAAGCCTTTGTTACGGCTTTAATAAAATCGCTGATGTCGATTGTGCAGCCGGCGAGGAGAGTTTCATTTGTAGCTACTTTATGACCGGCATCATTTACCGTTGTTGTTATGCCGGCAACCTCTGTTGATGTCATGCCAATGACGAATTCTGCGAAGGCTTCAGCCTGCTCATACCACTCCTTCTTAATGGAGGAGTTGTCCTTCATCCCATATTTCTCTTTCTTTTCGCCTTTTGTCTCAAACGTCAAGGTTTCCGCAGGAAGAGTACCGTCGGTTACTGTGCATTTGTTCTGAGCAACGTCGAGTTTGCAGTCGACGATTTTACCATCCTTATCAAGAACAACAGCGGCAAATGTAGCATCAACCTGAGCTACACCTGTCTTAGAAGATGCGGTGGAAACGACAACGCCAAGACCAAGGTTATAACTTTTTTCAGCCTCTCCGCATGATACGAGACCAATAACCCCGGTAATTGCGAGTATCGCGGCAATGGCGATAGTCAGAATTTTCTTCATATTTAGCCCTTTCATTTATATAAAAAATGTAGTGCATTTGACAAAGACAATGCAGAAACCAGCAAAAATTATGTGGCGGCATATTGGTTGCCGCCTTTTATGATTTAGGGACAAACGTCACCATGTGATATTCTGCAGTGTTCGTCAATGCTTTTATTGCTGGTTGATATTATATAATAGCAGTAATATAATGTAAACGAGCAACCAGCAAAAATATGGCTAATATTAGTTTGAAATTATTAAGAAATATTATACATTACTTATATTTACTAATCTTAATTTATTAATAATTATAAATGGAGTGATTGGTTAATATTTTACAATGAAGGCCCGCATTGACTTATCAATACGGGCCTTGAAACTGGCTTTATGCTTTAAATTATTAAAGTATAATTATAAAAACTTCAGCTGTGTATCCTCGGGTGACGATGGCGAATCAGAGTCGCAGTTCGATGCGGGTGTGTATGGTATGCCGAGGTGTTCATAAGCCATGCGCGTGACGCAACGGCCGCGTGGAGTGCGGGCAATATACCCAATCTGCAGAAGATACGGTTCGTAAACGTCCTCGATTGTCACAGCTTCCTCACCGATAGTAGCAGAAAGCGTCTCAAGACCGACAGGGCCGCCGCCATAATAGCGTATCATGGCGGTAAGCATGCGCCGGTCGGTGTTGTCAAGCCCAAGCTCGTCTATTTCAAGCATTGAAAGAGCTTCCCGCGCGATTGTCTCGGTTATCTCACCGTTGCCCTTTACCTGTGCATAGTCGCGGACGCGCTTTAATAAACGATTTGCTATACGTGGTGTTCCGCGTGAGCGAGAGGCAATTTCATATGCGCTGTCACCGTGTATCGGTATGCCGAGAATTTTAGCGCTGCGCTTTATTATTTCCGCAAGTTCTTCTGTTGTGTAAAGCTCAAGGCGCAAAACGACGCCGAAACGGTCCCGCAGTGGTGTTGTCATCTGCCCAGCGCGCGTTGTAGCACCAATCAGAGTGAAACGCGGAAGGCCGAGGTGGATGCTTCTTGCAGCGGGGCCTTTGCCAATGATAATGTCGACTGCGAAGTCCTCCATTGCGGGGTAGAGTATTTCTTCTATTTGGCGCGATAAGCGGTGTATTTCGTCGATGAAAAGAACATCTCCCTCACCGAGGTTTGTCAGCAGCGCGACAAGATCCCCCTGCTTTTCAATTGCCGGGCCGCTTGTTATGCGGAAATTAACACCAAGCTCCGCGGCGATAATTCCGGCAAGCGTCGTTTTACCGAGACCGGGCGGGCCATAGAGAAGAACGTGGTCAAGCGGCTCACCGCGTTTCTTCGCCGCGTCTATATAAATCGAAAGTTCTTCCTTTGCTTTGGCCTGACCTGTGTATTCGGAGAGTGTCTTCGGGCGCAGCGATACCTCACCTTCACGGTCACCAAGACCGCCACCCAAATCTTCAGGTTTTAGATTTGTATCAACTATTCTGTTCTCTAAATCAAAGTCGCCGTTATACATCAGCGGTGTTTATACCTCCGGGCGCGCTTCACAAAAGATGTGAAAGCGCTGCTTTTATTAATTCTTCTGTTGATTTCTCGGTAGCGTCCGGTACAGCACGAATAGCTTTTTGCGCTTCCTGACGGCTGTAACCAAGCACGACCAGCGCATCAAGCGCTTCAGACATCGATGATGACATTGACGCGCTGCTTTGAGTGCCCACGTTTACTCCCGTGGCGGGCGATACAATTGGCGCGAGCTTGCCGGAAAGCTCAAGCACAATCCGCTGTGCCGTTTTCATGCCAACACCGGGAGCACGCGAGATAAGCTTAACGTTTTGCGATGCGACAGCTTCCGCCAGCGCGTCCGGCGTCAGGAGTGAAAGGACGGATATTGCAACCTTCGGTCCGATGCCGGATATGTTGGTCAGCATTCGGAAAAGGTCAAGTTCTTCTTTTGTGTAGAAGCCGTAAAGGTCAAGAGCATCCTCTCTGACGGCAAGGTGTGTATAAAGGCGAACAATGTTCCCCTTACCTGTTGTGCGCGGAAGAAGAGACAGCGTTGTAGCGCTGACAGTCAGGCGAAATCCGACGCCGCCGCAGTCGATGACGGCAAGATTCTCACCGACATGAACAAGCTCTCCTGTAAGATAGTAAAACATTGATCCTCCAAAACAGTATCAGCACATAGCATAAAGTGTCAAGGCACAGCGTCAAGCGCCAGCGACAAGCGTAAAACGGCAAGTGCAGCGCTAAAGCGCACGTTAAGCGTAAACGTTATGCCTGCGCCCTTCGGTCTCAAGTCGTGTGCGGTGTTTTCGTATTATAAAGTCAGTAATGCAAACTAAGATGAATATAGCGATAAAGAACAGGGAGATTAATCTGCCGTATATCACACAATCAGGTCTGTATTCCATTGAAATCGTGTGCTTACCGGCCGATGCACGGAAGACCATGACAGCATCAAGCGCTTCGAATGTCTCGACTTCTTTACCGTCGACTTTCACGACCCAGCCCTTGTCGTACGGTATTGATGTGAAGATAAGCTCGTCGCCTTCCTTGACATCAATCGTTCCGTAGAAGCTGTCTTCGGTGTATTTTTCAATGTTGTATCCGCTCACCGAAAGCTGCGGCATATAAGTTTCAAAAACAGTTTCGTCAATATAGTAGAAGTAAGTTGATTCGGTCATCAGGTAAAGTTTGTCGTTATCCACAAGACGCAGTGAAATATTCAGCTCTTCTCCGGCTTCAAACGTGCCGAGGTCAACTACGCGATAAGTTTCGTTGCCGAAATACGTGCCGATTTTTGTATTGTTGAGGTAAAGATCACATTCGCGCAGATAGTCGCTCGGGAAGTAGCAGTAAATATTTCCCGTCTTTGGCGCTTTTATTGTGAAATACACTTTACCGATTACTTCACTATCGTTTCTTGTATAAATTCTGTGTCCGGTTGTGTAAGAAATATTAACATACTGCGTATCGGTTGATTCAATATTGATCGGCACAAAGACTTCTATTTTTTCTGTACTGCCGAGCATTTTTGAAATGATTTGATTCATGCGGTCAAACGGCGAATCATCCGATTCCATATTATAGCTGAGAAGATCCTCGCTGACGCCATAAGCAATCGGGAGTGCATAGGGGTTTTTATAGGCATATAGGTTTGCATATGCTTCGCCCGGATCATACTCATATGCAAGTTCATAAAGGCTTGATACGCTGTCATCTTCTTCGGCTATGATATATTTTAGCCCGAGAAGTGTGTCAAGGACGGGCGTACCGCCGAGATATTTTGACCAGTGAGACTTTGATGAAAGCCCAAGACGGTTGAGGAATTTAATCGTTGAGGAGTTAAGAGTTGACGTTGAGTTAGAAAGACCTCTGAAGCCGAGAGCCAAGGGGTCGTTTGTCTTTCTGTGGACTGTTTTTTCCATGCGGTAGAAGGAATTGTCGTTTTCTTTCACCATATCGACAACCGGCTGCAGCCGGTCGATGAAGTTGCGGTATGATGTGCGCTTTGAGTAAACAACATCATCATCAAGCGCAACAAGGTTTAAAAGGCCTGCCGTGAACATTTCAAGCACAATTATAGCGGCGATTGCAACCGACATGCCTGAGATATAGCTTGATCTTACATGGAAGCGTAAAAGTATTAAATATATAGCGAAAAATGCAATTGAAAGCCAGACGGTACCGTAATCGGTGACGTTTTTGTAGTCATATTTCTGGAGAATGACAAGCACAAAAACCCAGAAAAAGCAGTCGGCTATAATGACCGGGACTTGAACCTCGCGGATATAAATAAACGCGCGATATGCCATCAGCACCATGAAGAAGCAAAGCATGAAGCTGTAGCGGTAGTTTAGCCAGTTAGGCCGCTGGAATCCGTGCCAGGCAATGTCTATTGTCGAGCCTTCAAAGCAAAAAACGAAGAAAACAGTCATGAATCCCCCCGCTATTTTTTCGCGGATGGGAATCTTCTTTATCATGAAGAAAAGCGGTAGCAGCAATAGCGTTATTGTTCCGCAGTAAACGAAGGGCAACCCTTCGGGGCGGACGGTATCATATGAACCGATGAAAAGCTTTGTTACGAGATCCAAAAGATCAAACTTTGAGTTAAAAGAGTAGTTAGGATTTGAAAACGTTGTCTTGCCGAAAGTCAGGGAATAATATGCAGACCAGAGTATGACGGTCGACATACCGAGGACAAGGACGGCACAACCGCCAATGCGTAGAAGTGTTTTTACAAAGTGAGCAGATTCGAAGTTCGGGTTGCGTTCTTCCGGCTTCATCGAGAAGTAACATACGAAGAAGTAAACAAAAACGAAGATGCACATCATGTACCCGATATAGAAGTTGCTCATGACAGCCCATGTCAGGGTAATGATGAACAGTTTAAAGCGGCCGCGCTTAATAAGACGTTCCATGCCGAGGATGATAAGCGGCAGCATGATGAGGTTGTCAATCCACATCGTATTATGCTGCTGCACGACGGCATATGCCGTGAGGGCATAGAGCGTCGAGAACATCACAATAGCCGTGCGGTTAAAGGCTTTTTTCTCTGTTTTGTTATGCAGGTATATGCCGAATGTCAGCCCGGAGCAGCCTGTTTTTAATAAAAACATCAAAAGCAGGGCTTCTGTTATCATTTGCTTCGGGAACAGGCATACAAGGAAAGAGAAGGGAGAGGCGAGGTAATAGGCGTATATGCCCATAAATTCGCCGCCAAGCGCCCTGCCGAAGGTGTAAACCCAGCTTTGGTCACCTAAAACAATCTTCCGCAGCTGTTCAAAGTAGTAAACATACTGCCCGTTGAGGTCAAGAACAAGAACGCTGCCCTGACCGAACGGGTATGTGCCCATCGCGATATATATAAGCCACATTGTCAGCGCCGGAACAAGAAAAGCAAGGCCGAGATAGCCGTACTTTTGCATAAAAGTACGCGTTTTCATGCGAAATGACGGCTTTTTCGGTCTTTTTCCTGCTTCTGTTTCTTCTTCCGTGTCGCTGTTTGCATCTATATCATATAATTCGTAATCAGGCGGAGTGTCAATGTCTGTATCGTCATTTTCTTCTTCGTCTGGTTCTACGAACTGTATATCAGATAGAGCGCTGCTGTCTTTGCTATCGTTCTCAATATCATCTGAGTTTGCAAGCACAAATTCATCAATTTCGGAAATTTCATCGGCATCGCCCGAATTATCGTCGCCGGATGTGGTGCTGCTGCCGTTTGATGTGCCATCATCCCCGACACGTCCCGCCGAGATGGCAAGGGAGCGTTTTGCAACAGCTTTTTTCCGTGCTTCGTGAAGAGCGGCTCTCACGGCATCTGCGTTATGTTTGCTTTTGACGCTACCGTCGTCCGGATTTGCTGTTTGGGTACTATTTAAACTTGAAGTATCATTCTTAGGTTCCGAGCCATCGTCAAGCTTGTCGCTTTTGTTTATCAAGTCGTTTTTTTCGTCCATTATTTATGCCGTCCTTGATTTTTTTACATTTTATGTAATATAATTTATCCGCAGTTTATATTTGATTGATATTATACCTCATGGTCATCGGAAGATGATGAAGAAGAGGCGGGAATAATTTTCTTTATGCTTTTTTCGAGTTTTTCTCGAGGAATCGTTAAATCGCGCCCGCAGCCAAGGCATACAATCCGAATATCGCTGCCAACTCGCCGGCAAACGAAGCGTTTTTCGCCGCATGGATGCGTTTTTTTAAGTTCCAGCACATCACCGACACGTATGACGGGAATTTTCGGGTTCATGTTCCCTGACTCAACCTCCAAATTGTAAATAAAAATGTTTTTAACACGAAAAATTACGCGGGCATATTTATGTTTATTATAGCACGTTTGCATTTTTTATGTAAATATTAGCATAAGTAATTTTACAAATGGATAAAATGCAGGTGCAATTCTGAAAGAAAGCGTCCTCATTTTTACAAATCAACGAAACGTCGAAGGTGATTGCGCCATATTTTGTTCTGTTTACCGATTTTACAGCGACAGCGGTTAATTAAGGGTTGTATCTTTGACATCAATATTATATCATGATATAATACTATGGATTACTATCTATATAATTTCGAGAGGAGGCCATCCGGTTGATAATATTAGGAGTTGATCCGGGAATTGCAATAGCCGGCTGGGGCATCCTCGAGTATAAAAACGGCATGTGCCGTCCGCTCGGATATGGCGCCGCAACGACACCGGCTGATATGCCGACGGAAGATAGACTATTATCTCTTCACTTAGCATTTGACGATATTATAAAAGAATACAAGCCCACTGAATTTGCGTGCGAGGAGCTTTTCTGGAACACGAATCAGAAAACGGGCATATATGTCGCCGAGGCGAGAGGTGTGATTATTTTGACAGCGAAGCGGCGCGGGTTAAAAATATCGGAATATACACCGCTTCAGGTGAAGCAGTCTGTTGCAGGTTACGGACGAGCTGATAAAAAGCAAGTGATAACGATGGTGACGTCACTTTTAAAACTGCCGTCACCGCCGAAACCGGACGATACGGCCGATGCGCTTGCTGTGGCTATATGCCATGCTTACAGCTCATCGTCGCTTCTGTCGAAGTATTACAATAATTAATAATATCACAAGTTATAATAAAGGGAAATAATAAAATACACACGTGCTTTATGTATATGCATAGCACGGTATTTTAAATGAAAGCGTTAATATCTGATGTGGCTATCTGATAAATGGAAAGATTACGAACTCCTTGACTGTCAGGGCGGGGAACGCCTTGAACGCTGGGGGAAATATATACTTGTAAGGCCTGATCCGCAGATTATATGGGACTGCGGACGGCATGCAAAGGAATGGTCATACCCTGACGGCGTTTATACGCGCAAAGGGGGCGGCGGCTCGTGGCAAACAGGCGAGCGACTTCCGGAAAAGTGGTGCGTATCGTATGGTAACATGCGGTTTTACGTGCGTCCTATGGGCTTTAAGCATACGGGGCTTTTCCCGGAGCAGGCCGTAAGCTGGGACAGGATGTCAGCGCTGATACAGAGCGCAGGAAGACCGATTAAGGTACTAAACCTTTTCGCTTACACAGGCGGCGCGACAATAGCGTGTGCTATGGCAGGCGCTTCTGTCTGTCATGTGGACGCATCGCGCGGCATGACAATGACTGCCCGCGAAAATGCAGCTCTTTCCGGTCTTGCCGATGCTCACATAAGGTATATAGTCGATGACTGTCAGAAATTTGCCGAACGTGAGCTGCGGCGCAGAAACCGTTATGACGCTATTATAATGGATCCGCCGTCATACGGACGCGGCCCGTCCGGGGAAGTATGGAAGCTTGAAGACAACATACACAAGTTTGTGTCGCTTACGGCAAAGCTCCTTTCGGACACGCCGCTTTTCTTTCTCATTAATTCGTATACGACGGGGCTCTCGCCCCTTACGATGGAATATATACTTCGCCTTGAGCTTCTCTCACGGCTCGGTGGCGTGCTTGAATCCGGCGAGCTTGGTCTTCCGGTTAAATCAAGCGGAGGTGTGCTCCCGTGCGGTGCATCTGCATGGTGGATAGCTGACAGTGGACGTTAGTCCCGGGCAGATGTGCGGCGCACGAGGGTGGAAAAATCAGATTATAATTAAGAAAACAATCTCATTTTATATATTTGGAGCATCAAGTGAGTGCAAAAAAACCTATTATTGAAATAAAAAACGTATCATATTCATATGAAAGCATAGACGGTCGCCGCATATCTGCACTTGATGGTATTTCGCTTTCTATTGAACGCGGTTCCTTTGTTGCTGTGCTTGGGCATAATGGCTCCGGTAAATCGACTCTTGCGAAACTTTTAAATATGATATTGACGCCCGAGAAGGGTGAAATTTACTTTGACGGCGAGCGCGTCAGCGGGCCTGGCGATATAGATGAAAATGTCATGTACGCCGTCAGGCGCAGGGTTGGAATGGTTCATCAAAACCCTGATAACCAAATTGTCGCAACAATTGTTGAGGAAGATGTTGCCTTTGGTCCTGAAAACCTCGGTATTCCGCCACAGGAGATACGCGATCGTGTTGACGCGGCGCTTGCAGCCGTCGGAATGACGGAATATGCGCGTCATGCACCGCATCGACTCTCCGGCGGTCAGAAGCAGCGCGTTGCCATTGCGGGAATACTTGCTATGATGCCGGAGTGCATCATTTTTGATGAATCAACGGCAATGCTCGACCCGTCAGGACGCGCGGAAGTAATGGAAATTATAAAGAAACTCAACAAAGAGCGCAATATAACAATCATACTCATAACTCACGACATGATGGAAGCCGCTATGGCGGATCGCATTGTCATATTGAATGACGGTCGTGTATATGCGGACGGAACACCACAGGAGATATTCTCACAGGTTGATCGCATGCGCGCCATTAAACTCGATGTTCCGGAGACGACTGCGTTCATGTATGAGCTTTCATCGCTTGGGCTTACGCTCCCGCGGGGTGTTTTTAATGTGCGGGAGTGTGCTGAAGCGGTTGCCGCCGCTCTTTTTGCCGCAGGGAAGGTGCGAGTATGAGCGGGATCAGACTTGATGGTGTTTCATATGTTTACAGTGCCGGAATGCCGTATGAGAAAAAAGCGCTTGACAATATAAGTGTTGAGTTTGAAGACGGCAAAATGACAGGCATAATAGGGCACACAGGCAGCGGCAAATCAACGCTTGTACAGCTTTTAAACGGCTTACTAAAACCGACATCCGGTAAAATATATCTTGGCGGCACAGACATTTGGGCGGAGCCTAAAAAGATACGCTCCGTTCGTTTCCGCGTCGGTCTTGTTATGCAGTATCCGGAATACCAGCTTTTTGATGAGACTGTGCGTTCCGACATAGCTTTCGGACCGCGGAATATGGGGCTTTCTGATGCCGAAATTAAAGAGCGTGTCGTCGAAGCTGCCCGTTTTGCCGGACTTGACGAAAGCCTGCTTGATAAATCGCCGTTTGAGCTTTCCGGCGGACAAAAAAGGCGCGCAGCCATAGCCGGTGTTATGGCAATGCGCCCGGAGGTACTCGTCCTTGACGAGCCTGCCGCCGGACTTGACCCGGCCGGGCGTGAATCTGTCCTTGAAGGAATACGTCGTTACGGGCGGGAGAACAAAGCAACAGTAATTCTTGTGTCGCACAGCATGGAGGACATGGCCGAATACTGCGACAACATCGTTGTGCTTTCGCGCGGGCAGCTTTATTTGTCCGGTAAAACAAGCGATGTGTTCAGACATTGGGAGATGCTTACAAAAGTAGGGCTTGGCGTGCCTATGATAACGCGCGTTGCCGCAGAGCTTCGCCGTCTTGGCGTGCCGATGGACGATGATATATACACAGTCAGCGGAGCTGTCGCCAACATAGCTGCTATTATGGCAGGAAAGGAGGGCGGCAGCAATGCGTGACATTACGCTTGGTCAATATTATCCTGGTAATTCGGTGCTTCACCGCGCAGACCCGCGGGCAAAGCTTGTTTGCGCTATCCTTTATATAGCTGCAGTCTTTATGTGTAGGTCGGCGCTCGCTTTTATCGTTATTATTGCGGCAACGGCTGTATCAATAGCGCTATCCGGGATACCTCTGCGCGTGCTTTTGCGCAGCATGAAGTCGCTGATTTTCATTATTATATTCACAGCATTTATAAACCTGTTTCTGACGACGAGCGGCGAGCTTCTTTTTCGGTTTTATTTTATAAAAATCTACTCAAAGGGCATCATCAACACGATAGTGATGATTCTCCGCATCACGCTTTTAATCGCCGGCAGCGGAGTATTTCTCACATATACAACTACGCCTATTGCACTGACTGACGGGCTTGAGCAGCTTTTGGCGCCGCTAAGAAAGCTGCGCCTTCCTGTTCACGAGTTTTCTATGATGATGACGATAGCGCTGCGCTTTATACCGACGCTTGTCGAGGAAACGGATAAAATTATGAATGCGCAGAAGGCGCGCGGCGCCGATTTCGGCACCGGCAGTTTGCTTTCACGCGCGAGAGCGCTTCTTCCGATTTTGATACCGCTTTTCATCGCTGCTTTCCGGCGGGCTGATGAGCTTGCTATTGCAATGGAATGTCGGTGCTATCACGGTGGCGAGGGGCGGACGCGCATGAATGTTCTTCACCTCCGCACGCCTGACTTTGCCATTATGGCTTTTTGCGTCATTCTGTGTATAGCAGCGGCGCTTATAAACACATATATACCGATTTTTACGCTGATTGGCTAAAGGGAATGGTTAAAGCGGAATAACAGCTTTTGTGCGGAAGTATTGGAGCGTGGATGAATGAAACTTCTTCTGACAATAGCATTTGACGGCGGGGCGTATTGCGGCTGGCAGTCGCAGACGAACGGCCCGACCATTCAGCGCACAATCAACAAGGCACTTTTTGAAACATACGGCTTTGAATGTCTTGTAACTGGGTGCAGCCGGACCGACAGCGGTGTCCATGCGCGACGATACTTTCTCACAGCGGAACCGGACTGTACGCGCTCGCCTGACCGCACAGGCGACACACGCGGGATAGTTGATATAATACCTCTTGAGCGCGTGCCGAGGGCGTTAAATGTGCACCTGCCGGATGATATTGCCGTTATAAGCGCGAACGCTGTCCCCGATTCGTTTCATCCGCGCTATTCGGCAAAGCGCAAGACATATGAGTATGTATTTTACGACAGCGCAGAGCGGAATCCGTTTTACCGTGGGCGAGCATATCACATACAGCCGATAGACAACGATGCTTTGCGCCGCATGAACGAAGCCGCGACCGCTATGATAGGGCGGCATGACTTTCGCGCTTTCATGGCAAGCGGCTCGAGTATCGTTGATACTGTGCGCGAAGTGACCGAATGCAGCGTTCGCCGTGAAGGAGATTTTATAATATTCTGCGTAACGGCGGATGGGTTTCTTTATAACATGGTTCGCATAATGGCAGGGACGGTTCTTGCGGCAGCGCGCGGGAAAATAGACGCAAGTGATGTAAAAAAGATTATTGAATTACGTGAGAGAAAAAAAGCAGGTGACACGCTGCCGCCATACGGTCTATATCTTAAAGATGTAGTTTACTTATAAAAAACCGTATGTGTTGCAATTTCAGCGCCTGTAGCTTCATGCTTGCGATATAATTCGAGTGTATAATTACAGTATTATTAAATCTGACTGGGGACGGGGGTGGCGTTTTTGAGCGCAGGACGCGAAAAAAGGCGAAATAACGCCTCTGTTATGCCGGAACGCTCGCCCGCAACAAAAAAAAAGGCGCGGCAGCTCGTACGTGCAGGAACATCCGCACTCCCGGAGGAGTCTATAGTTAATATTGGAGTTGAAATTCCGGACAATGCGCCAGACTTGAGTGTTAACTATTATTACCTGCGGTTGGCGCGCAGATTCCGGCTTGCCCAGACGCTTACTATAATAATAACGGTTTTTTTCGTTGTTTTCATGACAACGGCTTATTCGGATGACATAACAGCCGATAATATTAAATATCTATTTCGCGATATCAATGTAAGATCACAGGGCGATGACGCCAAATTCATGAATATCACATACAACGCCGACCCGACGCAATGTTTTTCAATGTTCCGGGGCGAGCTTGTATATGTGACCGGCAGTGGCCTTACACTTTATGGCGCGTCCGGCGGCGAGGGGTTAAAAGATTCCATGACACTCGAATCGCCTGTTGTTAAAGCAGGCGAGAAGTACATGTTAGTCTTTGATATATCCGGCAGTCGCTTCAGTGTTTACAATTCTTTTTCAAGGCTTTATTCGGAGGAGCTTGATTACAATATAGCAAATGCTGCGATGTCGGACTCAGGTGCATTTGCCGTTGTTACAAGTTCCCGCGAATATAACTCCGTTGTTTTATACTACGATGATGATTTCGATTTAAGCGCACGTTACAGCAAAAGTCGCTATGTCACAGGCGTTGCCGTTTCCGACGACGGGAACCGCATAGCCATCGCTGCCGTGGATGCTAAAAATGGAGATTTTGTAACGGAGCTTACGTTTTACGAGCCCGGGCTTGACAGTGAGTTGGCGCATATTGAACTGACTGGCGTTTTCCCCGTATCCGTCGATTATATGGATGGGGGATTTGCTCTCCTGACACTGTCGGGGTTATACTGGTATGACATAGACGGGAATTTTATCACATCGTTAAATTTCAGGTATAAGCCTTATAAATACGCGGTATCAGACTTATATTACATCGTAATTTTCCCGAAAAATATAGTAGGCAGCGTAAACGAAGTTGCTGTTTTTTCATCTGACGGGAAGCCGTTGTATGAAGGTGTGATTGATGAAAGAATAACGGACATTGAAGTGTCTGACTACGGATATGCATATATTCTGACACAAGACAGGGCTGTTATGATTGATATTGAAAATAGCTCCACTGTGTCAGTTCCCGTTTCATCACAGGCGAAAAGGATTCTGCCGACAGGTGATGGAACAGTCCTTCTCGCATATTCATCACGTGCAATATTTCTTGATTTTAAATCTCAAAGTAACTGACAGAGTTGAGAATTCATAGACTGTTAAGCGCAGCAGCAGCATATCATGTAGATTTGCGCGCAGGGTATCAAGCTGATTGATTTACTGCAGGCATTTTGCTTGTGAACTAATGAAAGGACGGGTGAAGCTTGAGCGTTTTTCTTGATATAATTATACTTGCCGTTATTGTCATCTGCATTGTACGGGGTTACAGACTTGGCTTTATCCGCAGTATAATGGGGTTAATATCAAGTGTTGCCGCATTTGCTGCGGCTGTGTATTTCACACCGTCGCTTTCGTCTGTATTTTATAATAAAGTGTTTTTACCGTCGATCTCAGGTGAGATAAGAGAAACGCTGATGTCGCTTTTCATGCGGGGTGGAGAGACACTTTCACCAGACGAGCTTTTCGCGGAGTCGCCGGAAGCTCTGACTTCTCTTCTTGAGCGTTTCGGCGTTACAAAGGACTCACTGGCGGAGCGTTTTGCATCTGCTGAGGCTGCAACATCTGAAACTGTGACGGAAATATCAAAAGCAATAGCGGCGCCGACTGCGTCGGCGATGTCGAATATTGTTTCATATTTTATAATTTTCACAGCTGCGTTAATAATACTTAGAATTATTACCGTTGTGCTCGGCGCTGTATTTGAACTTCCGGTGCTGCGCACTCTCAACCGCACGGCTGGCCTTATTCTTGGTATCCTTTGCGCCCTTGTGCTTTCGGTTGCGATAAGCACGGCTCTTGCAGCGCTGATGAAGGCGATGGAACCGGTAAAGCCAACGGTTTTTGGTACCAATGTCGTGGAAAATACGCATTTAGTTAAGTTATTAGCAGGTCTTAGTCCAAAAAAGCTATATGCTCTGCTTTGGCCGAAGGTCTGATGATCTGATATTTAAAAGCCTATAGCTTCCGGTTATATACCGGGCAGGTGAAAACAAAGGAGACACACACATAAATATGGAAATGTGTTCAAGATGTCATAAACGGATTGCCGTTTTATTTATAACAAAAATAGAGGGCGGAGAAACCAAAAATGAGGGTCTTTGCTTAAAGTGTGCAAAAGAGCTTGGTCTTAAGCCAGTTGACGATATACTTTCAAAAATAGGTATAACTGAGGAAGACGTCGATAAGTTTGAGCATGATATGGAGGGGTTTTTAAAATCCGGCATGTCGCTTGACGGTACAAATGCTGGTGACGAAGATGAAGACGCCGGAGCACCTCCGATTGATATACCACGCCTAATCCGGGACGGCGGTTTCCCGATTCCGCGCAGACAGCAGCCGAATCCTGATGAAAAAGACCATCAGAAGAAGGATTCAGGTAAAAAATCAGGACAAAAGCGTAAATACCTTGATGTTTACACAAAAAACCTGACAGCAGATGCCGCTGCCGGGAAGCTTGATAGAATTGTCGGGCGCGAGCGCGAGATTGAGCGCGTTATTCAGATTCTCTGCCGCAGGCAAAAGAATAATCCATGCCTTATTGGTGAGCCCGGTGTCGGTAAAACTGCGATAGCTGAGGCTTTGGCCGAGCGCATAGCGGAGGGAAATATTCCGTATAAACTCAAGGACCGCGAAGTGCATCTTGTTGATCTTACTGCCCTCGTCGCCGGA
>LFTK01000089.1:3746-36411 GCA_001513385.1 Clostridiales bacterium DTU064 | reverse complement strand
ACGCAATTATCTATATCTTCATTTATTCAGATCTCGTCACCCCAACTATTGACAAAGAGCCCTTTTTTATTTGTCGATGTTTGTAGTTTTATATTTTGGATGCCCAGTCAAAGACGCCAATAGTATGATAGAAGTTTTGTGTTTACCGCTGTTTTATTAACTACACACATGTGGTATAGGGTGTTGATTTTACATGTCGCCCATCAAAGCCTTGAGAGCGAAAACCCTCCGTCAATGTAAAAAACACTGCCGGTTGTATAGGTGAAAAGTCCGGATGCGAGGGCATAGACGCATTTTGCAATGTCCTCCGGTTGCCCCATGCGGGCAATCGGCAAAAGCCCGCCTTCAATTTTTTCTTCGTATTTTCCCTTTACCCCGGCTGTCATATCGGTTTCAATGATGCCGGGTCTGATTTCATAAGAATTAATACCATACGGCGCCAGCCTATCGGCAAACAGCTTTACAGCCATTGAAAGCCCGGCTTTTGATATGCAGTATTCGCCACGGTTGGTGCTTGAAACATCGGCTGATATGCTTGTCACTGTTATAATCATGCGCGGTGCGCCGGATGGCTCATCGGCTATCATGCGTTTTGCTGCATATTGTGATAGAAAAAAAGCGCCGCGGAGGTTTATGCCGAGCACACGGTCAAAACTTTCCTCCGTCATCTCAAGCAGGTCGGCGCGGACAGTCGGCGCAACGCCAGCGTTGTTGACAAGGACATCAAGACGCCCGTAGCGGCGGTAAAACTCGTCAATTATATAGCGCCTGTCGTCGGAGGATGAAATATCGCCCTGTATATACGAACACTTGCTGTTTGCACTCTTCAGCTTTTGCACAAATTCGACAACAGCGGGATTGTCGGGTGAACGTGTGCCGACAGCGGCGACTGTGAAGCCGCGGCTTGCAAGGTAAAGGGAAATACCACTGCCAATTCCCCGAGCACCTCCTGTGACAAGTACATATGATTTTGATTTCAAAGAGGAGTTATCATCTATACCGGCAACATTATTTATCATTTTTTCACTATCCTCTCTTGCAGTGTTCTTTATAAATCGGCAGATAAAGAGAGTCGCGCACAGGACATCCGGCAGGTGCAATTGCTCTCATAAGCTCGACACATTTTCCGCATGAAATGCACGAGCGCCGGCTGTTAAACTGACCGTTTATCATATCGCAGGCAAAGTCGGGGTAGGCAAACGCCATGCGCCCGAAGCCGACAATGTCGATTTTATCCTCAGATAACGCGCCGGCAGCGGCATACGGAGCAATACTGCGCAGATACGAATATCCGGTTCCGACGTATGTCATGCCGGGAACTGCGGCGCGAAGTTCAAAAGCACAGTTGATTAAGCGCGCAACGCCGCAAAGCGGATTCTCCGGCGGCTCATATCCGCCGCTGTCATAGGGGCGGTTCACGTGCGGGTTGTAATAAGGCGTCCCCATACTTACGTTGAAAAGATTCATGCCGAGGTCACGAAGCTCTGCGGCAAGCTGTTTTGCTTCAGTCAGGTCAACGCTTCCGTCGGCGCGTGTGCAAAAGCCATAGGGATACGGCACGCAGTCGGAGATGGACATGCGCGTTGCGACGATAAAGTCACCGCCGCAGGTGGAGATGACATCGCGCACGGTCTCGCGAAGAAGGCGCGTGCGGTTTTCGTAACTTCCGCCGTACCTGCCATCTCTTTGGTAGGCTGAGAGAAGCTCGGACATAAGGTAACGATGGCAGGATTTTATATCAACGCCATCAAAGCCTGCCTTTTTAGCAAGGATTGCAGCATTGACGTATTTCTCTCGGAGGGAGTCGAGATAATCGTCCGTTACGACGGGGTAATCTGCAGGAATGTCGAAATTTTTATTGAAAAGCGGGTTGTGATACGCAATTATTGGCGCCGGCTTGTTCTCAGGCTTTGAAAAACGCCCGGAATGGGTCAGCTGCGCGATTACGGCGGCTCCGTCAGATTTTTTGTGTATATCATCGACAAGACGAGCGTATTCGTCTACGTTATTTTCATGTATCCAGAGCTGATGAGACGACGAGCGTCCCTCCGGGCATACGGCCGTCGCCTCAAACCATATAAGGCCTGCGCCGCCGCGTGCAAAGCGGTCGTAACGCCGCTTTGTAAGCTCGCTCGGCGAGCCGTCGGTGTTGCCGTCAAAGCCCTCCATAGGGTGGATAGCAAGCGAGTTTTTAAGCGTCACACGAGAGGTGAGATTGACAGGGCGTGCGAGGACGGATGTGTCCGTTGAAAGCGGTATGTCAACGCCAAGACGCCCGGATGCGAGCCGCACGTCGTCGATGGTTTTATACGTAAACTTATATTTTTCCGACAATTTTCACTTTCCTCCATCACGCCATTGTTTCAAGCATCTCTTTTGTCACGCGGTACTTGACAGGCTTTCCGGTCGAGAATGATACGAATTCATCGTACATATATTCCGCCATGCGCCAGACTTCGTTGCCGATAGAGCCGGCAATGTGAGGTGAGAGAAAAACATTTTCCATTGAAAGAAGCGGACTGTCGGGCGCTGGCGGCTCGGGATCTGTGACGTCAAGAAGCGCAACACAACTGGGACGCTCGGTGAGCGCGCGGACAAGGTCGGCTTCAACAACCTGCGCACCACGCCCCGTGTTTATAAATGTGGCACCGTCGCGCATGAGCGAGAAAAGGGAATAATTCAGCATGCCGACGGTGGCAGGATTGTTTGCAAGATGGTTTGAGATAACGCAGCACGTTGAGAATATATCGGCAAGCTCCGCTTTTTCGCCGCCAAGCGCGGCGATTTCCTCGGCGGATAAAAATTTATCATAAACAAGAATGCGCACACCTGTGCCGCGGAGCATATCGATAACAAGACGCCCTATCATACCGGCGCCGATTATGCCGACAGCGTCACCAAAAAAGCCTGGAAAACGCACTTTTGATGCGCGGTTTGACCATACCCCGCCACCGTTGTGCAGGCGCTGATAATACCCTTTCATGGAAAGGATGATTTGGGCATATGTAAACTGCGCAACCGGCACAGCGTTTGCTCCCCATGCCGAGAAAACAGCGACGCCGCAGTCTAAAAACTCGCGGGCGAAGCCTTGAACGGACCCGGCGGCATAAAAAACGGCGCGAAGCAAGGGGAAGTGGCGGCGGATTGCGTCCGTGCTAAAGCGAATCATGCCCCATGTAGAAAAGGCATACTCGACGGAGGAAAGCTCATCCTCACGTGTATATATATCTTCTTCTTTTGTGATAGGGTCAATAAAATCAAGAGATTCGCAGAGCTTTTTCATCACGGATTCGCTGTAAACATCCAAAACTGTGCCCATGTTGCGGCATATGAAAACGGCTTTCGGCTTTTTCGTACTCATTTTGTATATGCTCCGTTATTATGCTTATTTGCTTACAGATACACTATCAATCAAAGCGCGAAGTGTCGCCGCGTCACGGAGGAGATCAGCTTCACACTCGATGGGAAGAAACTCAAGCATCAAATCAATGGCTCGTCCCTCGCCTGCGAGAATGTCGAGATAAGCGCTCCATTCACGGCTCATGTCCGATAATGGGAATTTATCATTTCCGCGCCATGCGAAAACGTGCACGGAGTCGACAAGGTGGGCGACACGGCGCAGGGCAGCGACGTTATACTCAAAGCTCTCGAATTGATTCGGCTGCCAGTGCAGGTATACGTTATCAGCCCCCGCATCATCGAGAAGGCGCAGAGCGCTGTCGGCATTGTCCGTAAGCGTGCCGCCGTGATATTCAAGCGTTATGCCGACGCCACGCTTTGCGGCAGTTTCGGCATCGGCGCGAAGCCGACGGGCGACAGACGCGCGGTAGTTATCGTCAGCATCGGCGGACGAACGGACCCCCGCCCATACCCTGATAAGCCTGCAACCAAGAGCGCAGGCTGTGTCAAGAACGTCGCTAAACCCTTCGCCACTCTCCGGCAAGCGGTAATATGAGCCGTAGCAGCGGCAAGCTATACCGGCTGTGCGGCAAAGAGCCAAAGCATTCTCCGCCGCTTCTATGTTGCCGTGCGGAACGTGTATATCGCCGCCCCATTCAATCACCCAAAGACTGGCTTTCTCGGAAAGGGATACGATGCTTTTAATATCAAGAGATCTGAATGTCACCGAAACAATGCCGGGGTTAAAAACTGTTTGCGACATATTATTCACCATATATAAAGGCACAAAAACGGTGCCCTATATCATTTAATCAAGAAAAACTACTTCTCCGGTTCGTGCCGATTTGTAAATAGCCTCAATAATGCGGACACTCTTTATGGCTTCCTCGGGGGGCACCTGCGGTTCGCGGCCGTTTATGACTGCATCTGCCATATCTTCAATGACAGCCTGATGGCCTACGAGGAGCGTAGGATCAGCGCTGCAGGCGCCGCCGTTGCCGGCGCCGTAAAGACGCAGCATTTCTTCTTCCTCTGCTTCTTCATCAGCACTGTCGCGCAGTTTCCATGTGCGGAGAACATCGGCGTCAGCTTCGATTGTGCCGCCTGTGCCGTAAATTTGTATGTCCGTTGATATTCCGGGGTAGGCGCATGTTGTGCTGACAAATGTAGCAGCAGCACCGTTTTTGAACGTGATGACGGATGCTGTCATATCCTCTGTTTCGATGTCGTGAGCATAAATGCCCATGACGGAGCGGACGGATGCAACCTCGCCCATAAGCCAGCGCATCAGGTCAATTGTGTGAATGGCCTGATTCATAAGCGAGCCGCCGCCGTCCATATCCCATGTCCCGTGCCAGCCGTTATCATAATAGCTCTGTTCACGGAACCACTTGACAGCGAAATTTCCGAGGATAAGGCGCCCGAGACGACCTGAATCAATTGCCTTTTTAATTGGCGCCATGCAGGCGTTGTATCTGTTCTGGTGGACGACGCCGACACGCACGCCGTATTTATCGCGAGCTTCAATTACGCGGCGGGCGGACATTTCCGTTATATCAATTGGCTTTTCTATGAGTACGTGTTTTCCGGCCGCCATCGCGCGGACGGCAAAGTCGGCGTGCATACCGCTTGGCAGACAAATGCTGACTATATCAACGCCGGGATCGGCGAGCATTTCATCAAAGCTTTCGTATGTATGCACGAAGGGATATTTTTTCTTTGCCTTATGGAGCTTTTCAGGTATGATGTCGCATACGGCAACAAGAGTAGAGATCTTTGATGCTGCCACGGCATCCATGTGGGCGCGACCTATTCCGAGGCCAACTATACCAAAGCCCGGTTTATGTTGTGCTTCCACGTCGTTTCCTTCTTTCGATAGTTTTATTTAGTATTTTTCAATATCAATTTTGCTGACGCTGTCGATACGCTCCCCGCCCATAAAAATAGAAGCGATAGCTTCAAAATCCTCTGTTTTATCGCTGACGTAACAGTGGACGGAGCCGCCCTCCGGGTTTTTCGTCTTAATTTCTCCGGAGGTGATGCGCGCGGCAAGATCATCAGCCGCCGCACGTCCGCTGCTGATGAGGGTAATGCCGGGCAATGCTGCAGATATCGCCCAGCTTATTATCGGATAGTGAGTGCAGCCGAGAATCAGCGTATCTATTCCGGAAGCGGCAAGCGGCGACAGGTAGCGGCGAGCAGCGGCGAGCGTTATTTCATCGCCCGGTGTGATAAAACCGCCCTCAACAAGCGGTACGAAAAGCGGGCATGCAACGCTGTATATCTCTGGCTCGCGTTTTCCATCAGAATAATTCTTTGCATGAGAGCGGATTGAGCGCTCAAAAGCACCGCTGCCAATAGTGGCGTTTGTACCAATTACGCCAATGCGACCATTTTTTGTTGCCCGCAGGGCAGCTTTGGCAGCACTGTCGATGACACCGAATATCGGCACGTCAAATTCGGCGCTTATTATATCAAGAGCAGTTGAGCTTACAGTTCCGCAGGCAACGAGGACAGCATCAACGCTGTGAGTCATTAAAAATCGCATGTCCTCGCGTGCATATTTTATAATCGTTTCACGCGAACGCGTACCGTATGGCACGCGCCCCGTGTCACCAAAGTAAACAATGTCCTCGTCACGTAAAAGTGAACGCAGCTCTTTGAGGGCTGTGAGCCCTCCAAGACCACTGTCGAAAATTCCAATCATAACCTCTGCCTTTTGTTACTACTGCGCCAAAAGCGCAAATTATATTTTGATGATGAAACAATAAAAACTTTATTGCTCCGTAATATACTATGCAATACGTTTTTCTTAGTAAAGCGGGAAGGCGGAGGTCAGCTCATCGACAGTTTTTATGATGCGCTCGCGCGACCCTTCAAAGTCAGTTGCCGCAAGGTATATAAGCTCGCCGAGAGTTTCCATTTCACGCTCACGCATTCCGCGTGTTGTTACGGCCGGCGTTCCTATGCGGATACCGCTTGTGATGAAGGGCGACTGCGGATCGTTTGGGATTGCGTTTTTATTGACTGTGATGCGAACTTCGTCAAGGCGGTGCTCAAAATCCTTGCCTGTGATGCCGAACGGACGAAGGTCGACAAGCATTAGGTGATTGTCGGTGCCGCCGGACACAAGCTTGAAGCCGTGGCGAAGGAGCGAGTCTGCAAGAACCTTTGCGTTTTTAACAATTGCTTTTTGATATTCCTTAAACTGCGGGGTCAGAGCTTCGCCGAAGCAGACAGCCTTGGCGGCAATGATGTGAAGGAGCGGTCCGCCCTGAATTCCCGGGAATATAGCTTTGTCGATTTGTTTTGCAAGCTCATTTTTGCAAAGAATGAGACCGCCGCGTGGGCCGCGAAGCGTTTTATGCGTTGTCGACGTGACAACATCGGCAATGCCGACGGGGTTCGGATGAAGCCCGGCGGCGACAAGGCCGGCTATATGAGCCATATCAACCATAAGGTAAGCGCCAACGGAGTCGGCAATCTCACGCATACGTGCAAAATCAAGCACGCGGGGATATGCGGATGCGCCCGCGACTATCATACGAGGCTTGCACTTTCGGGCAATCTCTTCCATCTCGTCGTAATCTATATAATGAGTGTCATCGTTGACACCGTAGGGAACAAAATTATAATAAAGTCCCGACAGATTCACGGGGCTTCCGTGTGTCAGATGACCGCCGTGAGCGAGGCTCATGCCCATAACTGTGTCACCCGGTTTGAGAAGAGCAACATATACGGCTGTATTTGCCTGCGAGCCGCTGTGCGGCTGAACGTTTGCATGCTCAGCGCCGAAAAGCTCACATGCGCGGCGGCGGGCTATTTCCTCAACAACGTCAACGCATTCACAGCCGCCGTAATAACGCTTACCGGGGTAACCTTCGGCATATTTGTTTGTAAGGGGCGTCCCTGCAGCAAGCATAACAGCTTCCGAGACGAAGTTTTCCGATGCAATAAGCTCAATTCCGCGCTTTTGACGCGAAAGTTCTGCGTCAATAGCTGCACCTACCTCGCCGTCATACTCTGTTAGCTTCTTAATAATGTCCGAAATCATCTTAAAACCTCGTTTTTTCGTTTTTTCGTTTTATGCGTTTATTATACTCTTGTGATATAATAAAAACAAGACAATTCATAAAATGGGAGCAAAGGGTCGCGCTTATATTATCATAACAAAACCGTCCAATTATCCGTCACCGGTTGCGTTTTGAAGGAACAGGAGTCGAAAAGTTGCAAAAAACATCAAAAGCATAAAACAAATATACCTTATATATGCCTTGTTAACTTGACAAAAATAACATGTGGATGTATAATATCTTCAATATACTGCGGGAATATGTACCTATAAGCATATACCGCATATAGGCGGAGGCAGCCAATGGAGGAACAGCGAAAAATATTTCTTGTGACCTCCTGTAAGGGGGGCGTCGGTAAATCAACCGTCGCTGTCAACCTTGCTATGGCGATGGCTATATGCGGGCGGCGGGTTCTCATAGCGGACTGCGACACAACAAATCGCACAGTCGATTTGCTCTTAGGCTATGAGGATGCCGGAATGTTTGACCTCCGCGACGTTTCCGAAGGACGGGTCGCACCAAGTGACGCAGTTTTGCGTGACCCGCGCACCGAAAACTTGTTTTACTGCTCCCTGCCGCACACAGGCACGCAGCCGTCGGTTGAAAAGATTGCCACCGCACTCACATTGTGTGCTGATACTGTGAGCGCGGAATATTTAATTATAGACACATCAGGCGGTATAGATTTTCCTCGCGCGCTGTATGAATATATGGCATATGGGGCAATAATCGTATCGACGCATACTACCGCTTCCCTGCGGGCAGCTGAGCGTACAGGTTCTGAGCTTGCACGGGCAGGTGTCAGAGACATCCGCCTTATCATAAACTGTTTTGATATAAAAACAGCTATGTATGATGAAGGGCGAGCGATTTTAGATATAATAGACAGCACGCATGTGCCGCTTCTTGGCGTTGTGTTATACGACGAAGAACTGCGTATAGCGCAGGAAAAAGGTATGCCGGCAGCTTGTGTTGAAAAAAGCGCATCACCTGAGGCTTTTTACAATATAGCAAGGCGAATTTTCGGTGAGAGTGTACCTTTGTTTGATGGTATGGAAATAAAACACCGGCGCCGCCTTGTATCGCCTGCAGATGGAGAGGACGCTGAATATACATAAACCTTGTTGAATCCAACAAGTGTGAAATAAATAAGGAAAAATTAAAAAAATAACTTTTTATTTCGATAAAGTATATTAAATTCTATTTAGAAAGGAACCGCGTTTACCTGTATGGAGATCGCAATTATTGCCGACGACACGAAAAAAGAGCTTATGACGCAGTTTTGTATCGCGTATTGCGGGATACTATCAAAGCATTCCATATGTGCGACGGGTAAGACAGCGACGGTTCTCGCTGACGCGACGGGGCTGAAGATTGAGCAGCTTCTTCCCGGCAGCAACGGAGGCGAACAACAGATAACATCGCGCATCGCGTATAATGAAATAGATATTCTTCTTTACTTCAGAGGAACGAATCCGAAGCCGACATTTGACGAGGCTGAGTATCATCTTCTGCGTATGTGCGATGTTCATAATGTTCCCGTTGCAACGAATATAGCTACGGCCGAAGTTCTCATAAGAGCGCTTGAGCGTGGCGACCTTGACTGGCGCGAAATTGTAAACCCGCGCTCGGAATACAATAGACGCAAGCGCGGAGCGGCAGCACAGGGTATTAAAACATAAAATCGCAAAATAAGTAAAGCAGTTGAGCGAAAGGCTGCACATAAGCAGCAAGCAGCTTTGCTACGAGAGTCGGATGAAGAAGCATTTTACTCATCAAATGAGATATGCGGAGGACTCTTTTGTGCTGGCGGCTTAAAACAAACTTATAATGCGGGGACCACGCCCCGTGGCATATGACAGCGTACAGAGAAGGCGCGCAGATAATACGTAAGGAACAAAAGAGCATTTTTATGCACACGTATATCTGCTGGAAGCGTGCCGACGGTGTCGCTGCGAGGTACCACCCCCGTACACAACTGAATAAGCAGTAGTGTTTTAAACACTCAAAAAATGAGTTAAAAGCACGGGTGGAACCGTGCGGGATATGAAGAAATACGGCAAAAGAGATGAGTATACTTATAACTTTTGCATGTATTTGTCCCGCACCCCGACAGAAGCATAGCCGATGGGCTCATGCGACTGTCGGTTTTTTGTTTTACCGGTGACTTTGCCGCAAGGCAACAAAAACTAAAAGTTTGGTTTACAATTTTCAGTATAAAAGGATAAAGAAATAAAGGGGAGATAATATGTTCAGAATCAAATTTGTAGGCGGCGGGGAGTATGTATCAGAATCCGGCGAGCCTATATCTGTATATGACGCCGCAAAGGCGGCGGGAGTTATTTCACGCGATGTTGTTGCCGCTGTAAAGGACGGTGAGACTGTCGACCTAACGCATGAAATTTCTTCCGACTGTGAAATTAAGCTTGCTACATTTGCTGATCCCGAGGGGAAGAAAGCATTTAACCACACGGCAAGCCATATCATGGCGCAGGCTATAAAACGCCTTTACCCTGATGCGAAGCTGACGATCGGCCCTGCGATTGAGGACGGGTTTTACTATGATATAGACAGAGATGAGCCGTTTACGCAGGAGGATCTGCCGAAAATTGAGGTGGAAATGCAGAAGATAGTTTCTGCTAACTATAAGCTGACGCGCTTCACGCTTCCGCGTAATGAAGCTATTGCTCTTATGGAAGAAAAGGGCGAGCCTTATAAGGTGCTGCTCATCAACCGTGTACCGGAGGGCGAGTATATTTCCTTCTATACGCAGGGCGAGTTTACCGATCTTTGCGCAGGACCGCACCTTTTCGCAACGGGTCTTGTCAAGGCGTTTAAACTGACAGCTCTTACGGGCGCATATTGGGAAGGTAATTCGAAAAACAAAATGCTGCGACGCATTTATGGCGTAGCTTTCCCGAACAAAGCTATGCTTGCCGAATATCTTGAAAGACTTGAAGAGGCAAAAAAACGCGATCACCGCAAGATAGGACGCGACCTTGACCTTTTCGATATATACGAGGAAGGCCCCGGCTTCCCGTTCTTCCTGCCAAAGGGCATGGTGCTCCGCAATCTGCTTGAGGATTTCTGGCGCGAGGAGCATAGAAAAGCCGGTTATGAGGAAATAAAGACGCCTATTATTCTTTCCCGCTCTCTCTGGGAGCGCTCCGGCCATTGGGGCCATTATAATAACAACATGTACACGACAAAAATCGACGACGAGGACTATGCTATAAAGCCTATGAACTGCCCGGGTGGCATTCTTGTGTTCAAGCGCCGCATCTGGAGCTATCGTGATCTTCCGATTCGCTGCGGTGAGCTTGGTCTTGTCCATCGTCATGAGCTGTCGGGTACGCTCCACGGGCTTATGCGCGTTCGCTGCTTCACGCAGGACGACGCTCACATCTTCATGCGTCCCGATCAGATACGCGATGAAATTAAGGGCGTTTACAACTTAATCGACAAAGTTTATAAAATGTTCGGTTTTAAGTATAAAGTCGAACTTTCGACGCGTCCGGAGAATTCTATCGGTACGGATGAAATGTGGGAGCTTGCGACGGACGGTCTGCGCGGCGCCCTTGACGAGCTTGGCGTCAATTATACCGTAAATGAAGGCGACGGAGCCTTCTACGGTCCGAAGATAGACTTCCATCTTGAGGACTGCCTCGGCAGAACGTGGCAGTGCGGCACGATACAGCTTGATATGAACCTGCCTGAGCGTTTTGACCTCACGTATATCGGTGCGGACAACGAAAAGCATCGCCCCGTTATGATTCACCGCGTCGTTTTCGGCTCAATCGAACGCTTTATTGCAATCCTGACCGAGCATTTCGCCGGTGCATTCCCGCTTTGGCTTGCGCCGGTACAGGTTAAGGTTCTGTCAATAAGAACCGAGCTTAACGATTATGCAAAAGAGGTTTACGAAAAGCTGAAAGCAGCGGGACTTCGCGCCGAGCTTGACGACAGAAATGAAAAAATCGGGTATAAAGTTCGTGAAGCTCAGCTTCAGAAGATACCATATATGCTTGTCGTCGGCGATCGCGAGCGTCAGGATGCGACAGTTTCCGTCCGCAGCCGCCGCGAGGAAAATAAGGCTATCGTCATGGGCATAGATGAATTCATTGCAAAAGCGAAAGAAGAAGTTGACACAAAGTCGCTTTAATTAAAGGTAAATTTTATTAATATGTCTCTTGACAGAAAAGTATAACTATCATATACTGTTATAAACTATTATTAAAATTAAATACTCTAACCTAAGCAAAGGCGATGACCGGGGAGGAGTAGGCGAAGTTTACGCCGCAAAGCGAGCGGACGATGGTGAGAGGTCCGACGGTGAGGTCGCTGAAGGTCGCCCTGAGAGCTGCGGTGCGGGAGCGCCGACGTGATCGCGCGTTAAGCGAAGGCGGATTTTTGGCAAAAAAACGAGTGTGAAAATGGTTACACTGTCACACAAGCAATAAAAACCTTTTGTCCGCTGTTAATGAGAGCGCACACGCTTCTAAATCAAGAAGTGGGCGAATTCGGGTGGTACCGCGCGTTTAGTGTTTTATACGCGCCCTGAAAATTCATCAGGGCGCGTTTTTTTGTTCATTCTTAAAAATACATTTGTGCATCGCCTATAACAAAGCTGTTATCTTGTGTGCTCAGATAAAATAACAGAGCTGGGAGGATGAGAATAAAAAATGGGTCGAGAATTACCGAAAACGTACAATCCCGCCGATTTTGAAAATCGGATTTATGCGGAGTGGTGTGAAAATAAATATTTCAAGCCGTCCGACGATACTACAAAACCGACATATACAATTGTGATTCCGCCGCCGAACATCACGGGGCAGCTTCACATGGGTCACGCGCTTAATAACACCCTTCAGGATATACTTATCCGGTATAAGCGTATGAAAGGCTTTGCGACACTGTGGCTTCCCGGCACAGACCACGCTTCAATCGCAACTGAAGCAAAAATCGTTGAAGCGATGAGAAAAGAAGGCCTTACGAAAGAAGCCATAGGACGCGAGGAATTTTTGCGCCGCGCATGGGACTGGCGTAAAAAGTACGGCGGGCGTATTATTGAGCAGCTTAAAAAGCTTGGCTCATCGTGTGACTGGGATCGCGAGCGCTTTACAATGGATGAGGGCTGCTCACGCGCCGTCAAAGAGGTGTTCGTCCGCCTTTATGAAAAAGGGCTTATATATCGCGGCGAGCGCATTATAAACTGGTGCCCTCACTGCAAAACGTCAATATCCGATGCTGAGGTTGATTACGAGGAACAACCGGGTCATCTCTGGCACCTGCGCTACCCGTACAAGGACGGCAGCGGCTACATTGAAGTTGCGACAACGCGTCCGGAAACAATGCTCGGCGATACGGCTGTTGCCGTTAACCCGAACGACCCACGTTATGCCGGATGCATTGGCAAGACACTGATTCTGCCGCTTGTCGGGCGTGAGATACCGGTTATTGCTGATGAATATGTTGATATGGAGTTCGGAACCGGCGCTGTTAAGATAACGCCTGCTCATGACCCGAACGACTTTGAAGTAGGACGCCGCCATAATCTGCCCGTTGTCACGTGTATGACGGAAGATGCAAAAATAACGGACGATTATCCTGCATACGCAGGCATGGACAGATACGAAGCACGTAAAAAAATCGTCGCCGATCTTGAAAAATCAGGCTGTCTTTCAGGAATTGAAGATCACGCGCACAACGTCGGTACGTGCTACCGCTGCAAGACGACGGTCGAGCCGCGTGTTTCATTGCAGTGGTTTGTTAAAATGGAGCCGCTTGCAAAGCCGGCAATCGAAGCTGTAAGACGTGGCGAGATAAAGTTCATCCCTGAAAGATTTGAGAAAAACTACTTCTACTGGATGGAGAATATCCGCGACTGGTGCATATCGCGTCAGCTTTGGTGGGGTCACAGAATACCGGCCTATTTCTGCGACGACTGCGATGAAATGGTCGTTTCAAAGTCGGACGAAGCCCCGCGCTGCCCGCATTGCGGCGGTGAGATGCGCCAGGACCCCGATACGCTTGATACGTGGTTCTCATCAGCCCTGTGGCCGTTCTCAACGCTCGGCTGGCCGGATGAAAATGCACCGGATTTACTCCGTTTCTACCCGACAAACACGCTTGTAACGGCTTATGACATTATAACCTTCTGGGTTTCGCGCATGATTTTCTCGGCGCTTGAATACACAGGCAAGCGTCCGTTTGAAAATGTTCTCATACACGGTCTTGTTCGCGATGCCCAGGGGCGTAAAATGTCAAAATCCCTCGGTAACGGCATTGATCCGCTTGATGTAATCGAAAAGTATGGTGCCGACGCGCTTCGTTTTGCGCTCGCAACCGGGAACTCACCCGGAAATGATATACGCTTCTCCGATGAGAAGATAGAAGCAGCACGCAATTTTGCAAACAAGCTCTGGAACGCAGCACGCTTTGTTTTGATGAACCTTGATATTGACGAGATAAAGTACCCGGATGCGGGCACGCTATCAGTTGAGGATAAATGGATACTGACTCGTTATGAAGAAGCCATAGCTTCAATAACGTCGGCTATGGAGCGGTATGAGCTTGGTGTTGCGCTATCGAGCATTTACGATTTCACGTGGGATATATTCTGCGACTGGTATATTGAGCTTTCAAAGCCGTCGCTTATAAACAAAGACGGTGAAATCTCGCAACAGCGTTCGTTTGCCGCAAAGAATACGCTTGCTTTTGTGCTTACCGGCATTTTAAAGATGCTTCATCCCTTCATGCCCTTTATAACAGAGGAAATTTATCAGTCACTGCCGCGCCTGAAAGGTGACAGCAAGAGCATAATGGTGTCACCGTACCCGGCCTATGACGAAGCGCTCATGTTCCGTGACGATGCAGAAGCTATGGAAAAGGTGATTGATGCAATTAAAGCAGTCCGCGCACGCCGTGCCGAGATGAATGTTCCTGTAAGCCGCAAAGCGAAGCTCTATATTGAGACAAAGCGCCCCGATATTTTCGGCGCTGCGGCAGAGCCGTTTTTCATGCGTCTTGCGTCAGCGTCGGGCACGCAGCTTTGTGACGGCGCACCGGAAGCTAACGCTGTCCGCATTGTAACGAGCGCGGCGACGATATATATTCCAATGGGCGAGCTTGTAGATCTCGACGCCGAGAGAAAGAGACTTATGGGCGAGCTTGAAAAGAACGCCGGTGAAATTGAAAGGCTTGAGCGCAAGCTGGCAAACGAAGGCTTTGTATCAAAAGCACCGGCAGCCGTTGTTGAAGGCGAGCGCGCGAAGCTTAAAAAGTACCGCGAGGTTAAGGCAGCGCTTGAAGCAGCACTTGAGGCACTCAACGCTAATATGTAAATAGTGCAATATAAAATGGGCTGGATTCCGCACATCGGAATCCAGCCCGATTTGTTATTTTGTGATTTAAAGTTTATTATTCCGCTTCTTTTGAGCTGCTCGTAGCGGATACCTCGCGCTTCACAGGCAACGTGATTGTAAAAACGGAGCCTTCGCCGGGGGCTGTTTTCAGGCGGATGGAGCCGCCGCACAACTCAACTACGCGTTTGACAATAGAAAGGCCAAGTCCGTTGCCTTCTTTTTTATGAGATGCATCCCCCTGATAAAATTTTTCAAAAATATGAGATGCAACATCCTCCGACATACCCGGCCCTTCATCGCCGACTGATACTGAAATTCTATCCGGGGCTTGCGTGAGCGAAACGGAGATAACGGAGCCCTCAGGCGAAAACTTAATTGCATTGCTGAGAAGATTAAGCCATATTTGGCTTGTCATTTCGGCGTTGCCGTAATAATTTGCCGACTCAAGCTCAATGTTCCAATTGATTTTCTTCTGCTTCCACTGCCGCTCAAGCATAACAATTGAGCGGCGTATCTGCTCATCAAGTGAAAACTCCGTTTTGTCAGATAGAATTTCCTGATTTTCGTATTTTGAGAGTAAAAGAATGTTTGTCGACAGCTTTGATAAGCGCTCAGTCTCCGATATTATGATGTCGATATATTCGCGGCGCACATCCGGCGGCAAATCATCATCGCGCAGGCGCTTTGCAAAGCCGCGGATTGACACAATCGGCGTCTTAAACTCATGCGAAAACGTATTTATAAAGTCTTTACGGAAAATTTCTAAGCGTCCGAGCTCCTCTGTCATGCGGTTAAAGCTTTTTATCAGCTCGTTGAACTCACCAACGCTGTCTTTTTCATCGACATGAACGGAAAAATCACCGTCTGCGACCTTGTGTGTGGCTGTTATCAGATCCTCAAGCGGGCGAAGGATGAGTCGCGCAACGACAAAAGATATCGCCGTACCCATAATCAAACTGACTATAAGCGCAAGTGTCGGCGCCCACAGCGTCATAAATATCCAGTCGGGAATAAATCCGAGAGTGCTAAGCGACATGTAGAAAAATGCCGTCAGGATGGACGATAACGCCATGACGAAAAAAACGAATAAAACTGCCGTACGCTGTAGTGTCTTTGCATGAATCATCTTTTTATCACCGCCTCGTATCCAAGACCTCTTATTGTCACAATTTCGAAATCGGGGCTGTCACCGAATTTTTCGCGTATGCGGTTTATGTGAACATCGACCGTCCGCTCGTCAGTATCGCTGTCCATGTTCCAAATCTCGTCCATTAACTGGCGGCGAGTGAAAATCGTTTCCGGATAGGAGAGCAGCTTAAACAGAAGCATAAATTCCTTCGGGGGTAAAATCTGCGTGCCTTTTTCGGTTGTGACAGATAGAGCATCATAGTTGAGTGTCGTTTGCCCTACCGTCAGGCGGTGCTCAGACGCTATTTTTGAGCGGCGCAGAAGAGCGGCAACGCGCCAGAGCATTTCTTCCTCATCAAGAGGTTTTACCATGTAGTCATCAACACCGACAGAAAAACCGCGTTTTTTATCTTCACGGGTTACCATTGCTGTTACCATTAGAATGGGAAGATTGCATTTTGCCTGACGCAAGGTGCGTGTAAACTCGTATCCGTCCATTTTCGGCATCATGATATCGACGATGGCAAGGTCGATGTGCTGGTGATCCATAAGTTCAAGAGCCGCCTCGCCATCTTCCGCCGGGTACGGCTCATATCCCGCCGTGCGCAGGACATCACACATCAGCTTACGCGTATTATTATCGTCCTCAACCACAAGCATGTTAAACATAAGCACCCCATAATCGGAAATAAGTAACTACAATTACATTATATCAAATATATTAATTCAATTTTAATAAGAAAACATCGGTTAACATCGGTTGTTTTATATCATTTGCCTATGGTATAATCAAAATAAATCCGTAGTATTCGTAATTTTCATTAAGTTGTAATTGTGGACGCGGTTATATAGAGTGTTATAATTAAAATACAAGGCAAAATCGCCCACACGGAGGAAAGCTTTATGGACAGGGTTAAATACCTTGAAAAAATCGAGGAAACGATAAAAAACGGTAGATTTAAGGACACATGGGAGTCGCTTTCACAATATGAGACTCCGGCATGGTTCCGTGACGCGAAATTTGGTATTTTCATTCACTGGGGCGTATACAGCGTTCCGGCATTTGGCAACGAGTGGTATCCGCGCAGCATGTATATCAAAGGCACGCGCGAATACGAGCACCATATAAAAACATACGGACCGCACAGTCAGTTCGGATATAAAGATTTTATACCGATGTTCCGCGCAGAGAAATTCGACGCAAATAAGTGGGCGGAGCTTTTTGCAGCCGCGGGCGCAAAATATGTCGTCCCTGTCGCAGAGCATCACGACGGCTTTCAGATGTATAAAAGCGAGCTGTCGCACTGGAATGCGGCAGAGATGGGGCCGTGTCGTGATATACTTGGCGAGCTGAAGCTTGCCTGCGAAGCTAAGGGACTTAATATATGTGCATCATCGCACCGTGTTGAGCACTGGTTTTTCATGGGGCACGGCAGGGAATTTGATTCCGACATAAAGGAACCTATGCAGGTAGGCGATTTCTACTGGCCGGCAATGCCCGAACCGAACCATCAGGACCTTTTCAGCACACCGGCACCGTCTGATGAATTCCTCACCGACTGGCTGCTCCGCTGTTGCGAGATTGTCGACCGCTACCACCCGCGCCTTGTTTATTTTGACTGGTGGATGCAGCACTCGGCTGTAAAGCCGTATCTGCGCAAGTTTGCGGCGTATTATTATAACCGCGCTGAAGAGTGGGGCTTTAAGCCTGTTATAAACTATAAGCATGACGCGTTCCAGTTCGGCTGCGCAACGGTTGATATTGAACGCGGACAGTTTGCAGACTGCAAACCATATTACTGGCAGACAGATACGGCCTGTGCATATAACTCATGGGGCTACACGGAGCACAACCACTTCCGCGATCCATACGCGCTTATATGTGATTTTGTTGATATCGTCAGTAAAAACGGCAACCTCCTGCTCAATGTCGGTCCGAAGTCAGACGGTACGATAACGGAAGAAGAAACAAACATACTTCTGACGATAGGTAAGTGGCTCTCCGTCAACGGTGAAGCTATCTACGGCTCTCGTCCGTGGAGAATATCGGCTGAAGGCCCGACTGTCATCCCCGAAGGGCAGTTTACTGACGGCGGCAAAAAGGAATTTACAAGTAATGACATACGCTACACGACACGCGGCGGTTCTATATATGCCTTTGTCATGAAGTATCCGGAAAATGAAGAGGTTGCGCTGCCGGCGCTTGCCGACCGCGACGCTTCCTCAAAACCGTATTTCCACGGAATTATCAAAAATGTCAGCGTTCTCGGATTCGACGATGCAAAACTTAACTGGCGTCGCGATGGCGAAGCTCTGCACATCAAGACACAGGGCGTATCAAGCAAAGCACCGGTTGTGTTCCGCATTGAAATAGATTAAAAGTAAAACTTCATGTATAAAAAGAGGGTTTGATATGGAAAACATTACGATACCAAAAAAGATGATGGGTGCTATTCTCCCCGGCAACTCAACTGTTGAGCTGCGTGAATTTGACGTGCCGACGCCCGGTTACGGGCAGGTTCTCGTTGCTACAAAGGCAACAACAATATGCGGCAGTGACATTCGCTGCATTTATCATGAACATACCGGCAAGGGAGCCGAAGGGTATATCCCCGGCATGATAGCAGGGCACGAGCCGTGCGGTGTCATCGTTGCCGAAGGTGAGGGGCTGCGCCGCTTCAAGAAGGGCGACAGAGTTATTGTTTATCACATTTCCGGATGTGGCGTTTGTTATGACTGCCGCCGCGGATATTATATTTCCTGCAAGAGCAAATACCGCGCCGCATACGGCTGGCAGCGCAATGGCGGCATGGCGCCATACATCCTCTGCGATGAAAAGGACCTGATTGCGCTTCCCGATGAGCTCACATATAAGGACGGTGCGCAGGTAGCTTGCGGCTTTGGAACCGTGTACGAAGCGATAGATAAAATTGGCGTATCCGGTGCTGATGCTGTTCTTGTTACAGGTCTTGGCCCTGTTGGTCTTGCCGCACTTATGCTTGCCCGTGCAATGGGTGCAAATAAGCTGATTGGTGTAGAAACAAATCCATACAGAATCAAGCTTTGCGAAGAACTCGGTCTTGCAGACTATGTTTTCCCGGCAGATAAGGATGTCATTGATAAAATCCTCTCTGTAACCGGCGGTCATGGTGCTGAGCGTGCTATTGACTGCAGCGCTGCCGATGCCGGACGTGTCACTGCTATTCGCGGCACACGCGAATGGGGTAAAATAGCGTTTGTCGGCGAGGGTGGAACATGCACATTTACGCCAAGCCCCGACATCATACATGGCCAGAAAACGATATATGGCTCATGGGTGACAAGCCTTTGGAAGATGGAGGAGCTTGTCGAGCTTCTCGTACGCTGGAACATACATCCGGAAAAGCTTATAACACACGAATTCCCGCTTGAGCGCGCAGCGGATGCGTATAAACTTATGGCTGAGGGAAATTGCGGCAAGGTAGCCGTAACATTTTAACGATATGGAAAACAGAAATAGCGAAATAAGACTTGCGCCGACAAGAAAACTGAGAAATGGCGCCGAGATTCCGATAATCGGCCTTGGCACCTTCGGTTCGGATAAATATACGGCAAATCAGGTGGCAGAAGCCGTATACGGCGCTGTCAAAGCCGGATACAGGCTCATCGACTGCGCCGCTGTTTACCAGAACGAAAAGGAAATCGGCGAGGTAATAGCAAAGCTTATTGCTGAGGGCGTCGTCACCCGCGAGGAGCTTTTCATAACATCGAAGGTGTGGAACGACAGGCACCGCGATGTTGAAGCGGCATGCAACGAAAGCCTGCGCGACCTTGGCCTTGATTATGTCGATCTCTACTTCATACATTGGCCGTTCCCGAACTACCATGCACCGGGATGCTCGGGCGATGCACGCAACCCCGATTCGAAGCCTTTCTCCGTTGATGAATATATCGACACATACAGACAATGCGAGAAGCTGTATAAAGAAGGCAAAATACGTGCAATCGGCATGTCGAATATGACGGTAAAGAAGCTTGAGGCCGTTCTGCCTTTATGTGAGATAATGCCGGCAGCTCTTGAGATGGAGCTTCACCCGGCTTTTCAGCAGCCGGAGCTATTCAAGTATGTAAAAGACCGCGATATAATGCCGATCGGATTCTGCCCGCTTGGCTCACCGTCAAGGCCGGAGCGCGACAGAACAGACGAAGATGTCGCCGCCATGCAGATGCCGGAGATTGTTGAAATTGCAGCCGCTCATGGTATTCACCCGGCCGGCGTTTGTCTCAAATGGTCGGCACAGATAGGAGCAATACCAATTCCGTTTTCCGTAAAGCCGGAGCAGTACAAAGCAAACCTTGCTTATGTATGTGAAGATCCGCTGACGGATGAGGAAATGAAGAAAATAGCTGCTGCAGACAGGAATTGCCGTCTTATAAAGGGGCAGGTATTCCTCTGGGAAGGCGCTGATGACTGGCGCGCAATTTGGGAATAAATATTTGCTTATCTATCTTACTTTATCTTGTACACATCTATTTTACTTTCGCTTTAAATCTATGATAAAATATAGCAACACAACATAAACTTAGGGCAGGAGATTTGAATGGACATGAAAGAGAAAATGATGTACCGCGCCTTCCCGATGGGGGCTGTTGCTCTTGGCGACGACTACATGAAAAACGCTTTTTCCCTTGAGGTCGCATATCTTTTAGAGCTTGATGCCGACAGGCTTCTTGCAGGCTTCCGAGAGACAGCAGGACTTGATATGCGCGGTGCCCGCCGCTATGACGGATGGGAAAACATGCTCATCGGCGGACATACGCTGGGGCATTATCTGACCGCCGTCGCGCAGGCATGCGCATCGGCAGACATAAGCGAAAATGACCGCGCGGCGCTGGAGGAGAAGCTTTCATATATCTGCCGCTCGCTTCGCGAGTGTCAGAAGGCAAGCTATACGGCAAAAAACTGCAAGCCCGGATTTATTTTCGGTGCTGTTATCAATGACCCCGATAATGTTGAGCTTCAGTTTGACTACGTCGAGATGCGCAAGACAGACATCATAAAAGAAGCCTGGGTGCCGTGGTACACGATGCACAAAATAATAGCAGGGCTTGTTGACGCTTATAAATTTACAGGCAACGAGGACGCGCTTGCCGTTGCATCAGGACTTGGCGACTGGACGTACAGACGAGCATCCGGCTGGGATGAGAATACGCACAGGACTGTTATCAGCATTGAGTATGGCGGCATGAACGATTGCCTGTACGAACTTTACATGATAACGAAAAAGCCGGAGCATAAAATAGCAGCACATTACTTTGATGAAACCCCTCTTTTTGAGCTTGTGGCGTCCGGCGGCGAGAATGTTCTCACCCGCCGTCATGCAAACACGACAATTCCGAAGTTTGTCGGCGCCTTCAAACGCTATGTAGCGATTGACAGCGCGGATGAAAACGAGGATACATCTAAGTATCTTGATTATGCCCGCAAGTTCTTCGATATGGTGACGACCCGTCATACATACGTAACGGGCGGCAACAGCGAATGGGAGCATTTCGGGCAAGATTATGTGCTTGATGCCAGACGTACAAACTGCAACTGCGAGACGTGCAATGTTTACAACATGCTAAAGCTCGCAAGAGGGCTTTTCATGGCGACGGGCGACGTTTGCTTTGCCAATTACTATGAAAACACCTTTATAAACTCGATTTTATCGTCGCAAAACCCGAAAACCGGCATGACGACATACTTCCAGCCGATGGCGACGGGATACTTTAAGACGTACGGCGATAAATTCGATAAGTTCTGGTGTTGCACGGGAACAGGAATGGAAAACTTCACAAAGCTCGGTGACAGCATCTACTTTGAAGGAATCGCCGATGTGCCGACAGTCGCTGTAAATATGTATCTTTCATCAACCCTTGACTGGGAGTCGACGGGCGTTAAAATCACGCAAAGCGTCGACACAAGCGGCGATGGTGTTATCAAATCAAGCTTTGCTGTGACGACATCAGGGGATGTAAAGCGTTTTGCGCTTCGCTTGCGCGTGCCCGACTGGGCATCCGGCACACCGTCGGTTAAGGTAAACGGTGAGGAGTATGAAGCGGCCACATCAAATGGTTATATAACTGTTGAGCGTGACTTCGCCTCGGGTGATGAGGTAACGCTTACACTCCCGTGTACGGTCACAGCGCATGGATTGCCGGACAATCCCGATGTGTTCGCCTTCAAATATGGCCCGTATCTTCTCTCGGCAGAGCTTGGATGTGAGGATATGGAAACAACATGGACAGGAGTCAGAGTCCGTATCCCGAAGGAAAAGCGCTGCCCGTCGGAGAGAATTCCAATCCCCGCTGGCACGAAACCCGAAAAGTTCATGAAAAAAGAGGCGGGCAAGCTGCGCTTTACGCTTGATACAGGTGCTCCTGACGCACCAAAGCTGACGTTTTCACCGCATTATAAACGCCATGACGAAAGATACGGTATATACTGGTATTTCGTACACTGATATATAAGAAAAGCAGCAAAATCTAATACTAATAACGCGCGTATCCCGTTTTGTTGACACAAACCGGGGGCGCGTGTTATTATTTTATGAGATGGCGCCTTTATGGCACAAGCGACATTTCTTTATGGAATGGGATATGCTTAACGAAATTAAATCACCTGCGGATATAAAAAAACTCACCTATGACGAGCTGAAGACACTCGCAGGGGAGATTCGCGCAGAAATACTGAATACAGTTGCAAAAAACGGTGGGCATCTTGCCTCTAACCTCGGTATGGTTGAGGCGACGCTTGCTCTTCACCGTGTTTTTGACGCGCCGGAGGATAAGATAATATTCGATGTCGGGCACCAGTGCTATGCCCACAAGCTCATAACGGGGCGTTATGAAAGATTCGGTACGCTGCGGCGATATGGTGGTATATCCGGATTCCCTGACCGTGCCGAAAGCGAGTATGATACACTCAACGCAGGGCACAGCGGGCCGGCTATTTCTGCTGCGCTCGGGATAGCGGCGGCTAATAAAATAATTGGGCGCGACGGGTATACGATAGCTGTCGTCGGTGACGGCTCTTTTTCAAACGGCATGGTGTATGAAGCTATTGAAAATTGTGCCGGACGGCGCGACTTGAAGCTTATAATACTTCTCAACGACAATGAAATGTCAATATCACGTAGCGTCGGTGGGATGTCGGCACATCTTTACCGCATCCGCACAAGTAAACACTACCTGTCCTTTAAGCACAGCCTTGAAAACATGCTCAACAAAATACCCCGCGTCGGGCATAAACTTGCTGTCGCGGCAAAATGGGTGAAGGATTACATCAAACGCGGGCTTGCGCAGGAAACAGTTTTCGAGAAACTCGGAATCCCGTATATAGGGCTTGTTGACGGCTCTGATATTGAGAAGCTTGAGGACGTTTTACGCGAGGTTAAATCGCGCGGCGAATGCTGTATTGTCCATATGGTAACGAAGAAGGGAAAAGGCTGCGATTTCGCCGAAGCTCACCCCGAAAAATATCATTCAGTCGAAAGTTTTGATGCGGAAACGGGCGATGTTCCAAGCTGTGGCGAGTCTTTTTCATCGCGTTTTGGTGAGATAATGTGCCGCGCGGCAGCGGAGGATGGCACTATTTGCGCCGTTACCGTGGCGATGTGCGCCGGAACGGGGCTTGTTGATTTTTCCCGGCGTTACCCGTCCCGCTTTTTTGATGTCGGCATAGCTGAGGAACATGCTGTTGCTTTTTGCGGCGGGCTGTCGCTTTCCGGTATGAAGCCGGTGTGCGCTATGTACTCGACATTCGCACAGCGGAGTTTCGACCAGCTTTTCCACGATGTCGCCATTCAGCGCCTGCCGCTGACGCTCGCCCTTGACAGATGCGGGCTTGTTCCCGGTGATGGTATTACACATCAAGGGATATATGATGTTTCCCTGTTTTCATCAATTCCCGGCGTTGTCATATATTCGCCTGAAACTTACGATGAGCAGGAGGAAGCGTTTGCACGTTCGCTTGCGTCAAGTGAAATAGACATCGTCCGTTATCCAAAGGGGGCGGAGATTGAATATAACAGAGAAGGCTTCATCGGCAGCTTTGACTTAAAATATAAACTGCCGCCGTCACCTGACATAGTCATTGTGACATACGGACGGATAACGGCAAATGCTGTTTTGGCGGCAAAGATGTTGTCGGAAGACAATGGTGGCAGGTATTCTGTTGGTGTAATAAAACTTGTTAAGATATATCCGTTTGACGCTGATGAAATTAAAAAATTATGCTGTGGCGCAAAGCTTGTTTACCTTCTCGAAGAAGGAATGAAAAGCGGAGGTATTGCCGAAAAGCTTGCAGCGGAGTTTGCGTGTGATGCTGTGGCGCAAAATAAAGTAAACGGGCGTTCACATGAGCCGAGGATAGCCATACGGGCAATAGACGGGCGCTTTGTGTCGCACGGAGATGTTGATTCGCTTTACCGTGAACTTGGATTCACACCAGATGCTATTGCGGCGGAAATTGCGTCCTTAATGAAGGATTGATGATTGATCACAACCTGATTGATTGCTTTGAAACTTTTCAGTAAAAATGAAGGCCAGATGTGATTTAGCAAGAGATAAACATCACATCTGGCTATTTTTATTTTATTAAGCATATTATAAATATGTTTTAAATATTAAAAATTTGTCGATAATTTGTTTCTGTTCGGTTGACACTTCCGGTACTATGTGATACAATATACCGGAATAACTATGGGGAATTTCTCGTATGGATTTTGACAAATCACAACTTATGCGTGGCACGCTTGAAGGGTGTATTCTCAAGATAATCAGTGTGCGCACTACATATGGATACGAGATAATTGAACTGCTCCGAACAAGTGGCTTTAAGGATGTCTCCGAGGGAACAATATACCCGATACTGATGCGTCTTCTACGCGCGGGAATGATTGTCTCGGAGCTTTTGCCGTCGCCGCTTGGCCCAAAACGCAAGTATTACACAATAACAGAGACCGGTTTGGAATACTTATCGTCATTTTATAGTTATTGGACCCAGCTATCGACGGCTGTTGCCGAAATATTTGGTGAGGAGGGCAGTTGCAATTCAGAATGAAAAGAGTCCTCAAAAAAAGCCTTGCCAGTGTATCGCAGGACGACAGGAAAATAATACGCCGTATTTCTACTTATCTTTTGTCACATCACATGAACGAGGTCGTATACGAGGAAACAGTTTCTGACCTGATTGGTATGGCGGAGGAATGTAGAGCACGCGGCGAGGATTTTTCCCAGGCAATTGGTCCGGATATCGAGGGCTTTTCACGTGAGCTTATAAAAAATGCGCCCCGTATGTCGTGGCCGGAGAGGGTACTTGCCGACCTTCAGTGGTTTTTATACTGCTTTGGCATGCTTGTTCCGGTGATGTACATCGTCAATTTGATTTTCACAGGAACGGGCGCGGGGGCACAGCTGACGTTTACAGCTACAATACTGACATTTATCAAGTATTGTGTTGTCTGCACAGCTGTCGTCACGGGCATATTCATATTTCGGCGTCGCGGCTTTGGCGCCCCGAAGCTAACACTTGGAATTTATATCGCCGTATTTGTCATACTCTTCACTGTGACAGATTCGCTTGAAAGGTTTGTGCCGACAGATATTGTCATACACCTTGACGTTATAATCTGGGTTGTGACATTTGGAGTGTTGCTTTTACTCTGCTGGCTTATACGCCGCTTATCAGCAATGACAACGGCTTATATGCGGGTCTTGGGCCAACGGCTGCAGAGGAGCTTCCATATACACCGGAACAGCGGCGATACTGATAAAGATAAAGATAATGAAAAAGAAAAAGATAATGAAGAATAAAAGTGCAAGAATAGCTTAGCGGTAACAGTAAAGATAAAAAACTAAGAAACTTGTAAGTCTGTAGGAATTCAACAAATTACCTGTAATTAAAACTACTCATATAGCAACGTATTTATCAGCGCCAGGGGGATTAATAAAAAATGTCAGCTCAACCGAAGGAATCAAAAGACAACAAGAAAAAGAAAAGAAGGCGCGGCGACAGATATGACGGGCGTCTTGTCCGCGATTTGGATACGATGCACGTCTTGATACCGTTTTTAATTCCGAGACGCACGGATAACGAAGCGGTGCTCAACGAAATTATTGATCTGACTGCCGTTGAAGCATATCTTGAAAAGAAAAACGAAGGGGATCCCGAGTTTAAATATACATTTTTCCATGTAATATGTGCGGCAATAGCTAAAACTATTGCTCTGCGCCCGAAAATGAACCGTTTTTATGCGGGCGACAGGTTATATGAGCGTGACGACATAACGTTATCGTTCGTTGTAAAGAAAAAGTTTTCAGATGACGGAGAGGAAGTCCTCGCGATTGTCAGTGTTGACAAGGAATCTGACGCCTCACCTGTTGAGCAGATATATCAGCAGGTCAAAAAAATTGTCTATAGCGTACGTCACGCTAATGAAAGCGATAAAACAACGGACACAATGAACATTTTTATCAAATTACCACGCCCGATTTTGAAGCTGGCTATGAAGTTTTTACGCTGGCTTGATTATCATGGCTGGTATCCGAAATCATTTGCAAAAATTGACCCTTATTTCTCGACAGTATTTATATCAAACCTTGGCAGTATAAAAATGCGCGCCAACTATCACCATTTGACAAACTGGGGCACGAATTCAATTTTCGTCGTCGTTGGCGAAAAGAAACCTACGCCGTTTTACAATGAGGACGGCACTGTCACGATGAAAAGTGCGCTTGAACTCGGCATAACAATTGATGAGCGCATAGCGGACGGCTATTATTTTGCAAACAGCATTCGTATTTTACGCCGTCTTTTTGCCGAGCCGGAGTTGCTTGATCTGCCGCTGATGACGCAGGTTGAATATTAATTTTCAGTCTTATCTGATAATAATTTTCTTTGATGTATCAGTTAAGTGCTGATATTTGCGCAGCTTTAGTAAATTAATGGTTAAATGAGGTATATGTGATGATATCAAATGAAGTGAAGGCTCCGTGGCTATCATGTTATGGAGACGTGCCACCAACGCTTTCCTATCCCGAGGGGACGATGTGGGATGCCGTCGAGGAGATGGTGAAGAAATACCCGAAGTACATAGCATACAATTTCATGGGATGTAAGACTACGTACCGGGAATTTGCATCTCAAGTCGAGCTTTGCGCTAAAGCGCTTCGCGCTATTGGCATACGCGAGGGCGACCGCATAACGATTTGTATGCCAAACTGCCCTCAGGCAGTCATAATGTTTTATGCTGTAAACTTAGTCGGCGCTATCGCTAATATGATTCATCCGCTCTCAAGCGAGCGCGAGATTGAGTTTTATATAAAGGAGTCGGGGAGTGTTGTAGCACTTACCCTTGATCAGTTTTACGGTAAATTTGAAGCGATACGTCAAAATGTCGATCTTCAGCAGGTAATTATAGCCCGCATAAAGGATGAAATGTCGCCGCAGCTTAAGGCAGGATATATGCTGACGGAAGGCCTGAAGGTTAAGCGCATACCATCAGACGCGCCCGTTGTCTTCTGGAATGACTTTTTACGCGGCGGACGTAAATATCACTGGAAATATCGTGTCGAGCGGAAGAAGGACGACCCTGCTGTTATTTTATATAGCGGCGGAACGACCGGCATTACAAAGGGTATACTTTTGTCAAACTACAACTTCAACGCGCTTGCACGTCAGATTTTAGTTGCAAACCCGATGTTTGAACCGGGCGACAGCATGCTTTGTGTAATGCCGATATTCCATGGCTTTGGCCTTGGCGTGACAATACATTCGATACTTGCAAACGGCGGTCGCTGCATACTTGTGCCGCGCTTCACGGCAAAAAGTTATGCAAAAATGATCTTAAAATACAGATGTAATTTCATCGCCGGTGTGCCGTCACTTTATGAGGCGCTGCTTCGCGAACCATGCATGAAAAAGGCTGATCTCTCTTGCCTTAAAGGAGTATTCTGCGGTGGCGATACACTGACGGTTGAGCTTAAACGCCGTTTTGATAAATTCCTTGACGAGCACAACAGCAGAATTCACATCCGCGAAGGGTATGGCACAACAGAGTGCGCAACGGCAAGCTGCTTAACGCCGATTCACCTTGCAAAGGAAGGAAGCGTCGGTCAGCCATTGCCCGACATGTATTATAAAATTGTCAAGGTCGGTACGGAGGAAGAAGTACCCTACGGCGAGGAAGGCGAAATCTGCATTGCCGGTCCGACCGTCATGCTCGGTTATTTAAACCAGCCGGAAGAAACGGAAAAAACACTGCGGCGTCATGCTGACGGGCTTTTGTGGGTTCATACGGGCGATCTTGGCGTAATGGACAGCGACGGGTTTGTTTATTTCAGGCAGAGAATAAAGAGAATGATAATAACAAACGGATATAATGTTTACCCGTCACAGCTTGAAAACATACTTGACGCACACGAATACGTTCAGGTGAGCTGCGTAATTGGTGTTCCGGACCCGATACGTATGCAACGCGTCAAGGCGTTTATTGTATTGAAACCCGGCATTGAACCGACTGACGAGACAAAAGAGAAAATTATGGCGTATTGCCGTAAAAATATAGCAAAATATGCCCTGCCGCGTGAAATTGAGTTCCGCGACAGCTTACCGAAGACACTTGTCGGAAAAGTTGCTTACAGATTGCTTGAAGAGGAAGAGCTGGCGCGGCTCAAGTCCGCACCTCAGCAAGATATTGAAGAAGAGCACGAGGACGGGCAAGAAACAGAGCAGGATAAAAGTAAACAAGAGCAAAAGAAAGCCCAGGCGGCAGTGATATAATCTTTAATAAAAACAAAGTCATTTAGGAATTGCTTAATGTAGTAAATCAGCTTCGTTCCTTTGGCATAAAATATGCCGGAGGAGCGAAGCTTTTTTTGCGAATGTTTGACATTATATCATCTTGCAGTTATAATAAATTTAAATAAAAATTCATATATGATGGATGTAGTATTATGAGCGTTCATGTTGTAAAGCTGCCCGGCAATATATGGGAAAAGTATAAAAGCGGTAAAGCTACTGTTTACGCAACCTCAGGATGCGACGCCGCTGTGATGAGAGAAGGAGATACGATTTTATTCCGCCGCCTGCCGTATCTTGAAGGCGCGCACTATGCGAAAATTTTAAAAATTGTCCGCTTTGGGTCATTTGGTGAGCTTTTCAGCGCATATAAACCATCTGATTTTGGCGAGGATGTTGAAGGAGAGCACAGTAAATCAGCTGATGAACTTGCAGAAGAGGCTGAAAAAAGGTTTAGTCGTGACGGGAATAAATACATAAACGCAGTGGCTATTGAGCTGATAAATGAAGGTGCTGCGCTGACGCCGAAAATAGTACGTGCAAGACAGATTAATGACCGTGATATTGAGATTTACTGGGACGAAATGTTCGAACACGGCGAGGACCCCGGGGCGGACGCTTTCTCAGTTTGTGCCGATGGTAAAGAGCTTGCGCTTGAGCGCCGCTATGGCCACGGTGGCCGCGTTTACTTCTACGGTATGACGACGCTTCGTCTGGCAGAGCCGCTTCCGTGCGGCGAGGGAGCGCCGGCAGTGACCGTTAAATATGGTGATGTGGAAGTAACAGCTCCATATGAGGATTATTATAAATACAGACTTATAACAAAGTCGGGTGTTGAGGTAAAGGGGAGCGCAGCGCTGCTTCTTGGCATGAAAACTGTCGAGCGAGCGGGAAAAATTGTCGATATAATGCTCTCCGCATCACCTGAAATTGCAGCGCAGATGGTGAAGAGCGGAGCGTCCCTTTGCATATATGGAAAGGGCGAGTGCGCTTATCATATACCTGAGCACCGCCCAGGGTATAATCCGCATTCCCTTTACGTCGAGGGGTTTGGCGGCATCACCTGCAGCATAACGGAAGCAAACGTCTGGCACTGGCGCGATGACGACGACAGCCGTCCGGATAAGGAATATTATACCCGTTATAAAAACGAGTGCATACTGGTGCACGAGTTTGGCCATGGCGTAAAAATCGCCGGAATCGACAGAATGGAGGATGGCGAGCTTGCGCGCGAGTTTAGAATGCTTTATCGCCACGCAAAGGCAGCCGGACTTTGGCCGAACACATATGCTATATCTAACTCCGACGAATACTTTGCGACGCTGTCGGCGATTTGGTTCAACGTAATGAACGAATGCGCGAAGGACGACGGCTGGGACGGCACGCGCGGACCGATAAACACACGCCGTGAGCTTTATAACTACGATATTGACGCTTATAAATTCTTCTCGAAAACATATCCATACCGCAACCTTGACGGAGCATGGTCACCTGTTCCTGACACTGTGAAGGTAACAGGGTTAAAGGATGATCCTGAAGAAGACTTTACAGGGCGTAGTTTTAAATTCCCGTATCCGCCGGTGCGGGAAGCGGCAACAGCCGAGCTGAAGGAAGGCGAGCCATACAAAATTGCTCTGCCGCGCGGCGGGTTTGTCGCCGACACCGGGGCAACGGAGACAGCTGTCGGCTTATGGCATGATTACTCCTCATCCGGCGTTGACTGCGGTGCTATGACGTTTTACTTTGAGTTTGAAGGGGACGTGACCGAACGCTTTGACGGCGGCTGGGATGGCGATGAGCGCGAGATTACATATACGGCACGCATACGCGGCAAGCGCGACGGATATCTTGCCATTGATGTTGATAAAAACGCTGTCTACACTGTCGGCGACAACAAAGATAAGGCAAGTATCTTCAAAATAGCCGTGACGGACGGCGGATTTGCCGTTATAACGGCGGGCAATCATATTGTCGCTTATGACGGTAAACCAGAGGATGGAACTCCGCTTGTTCTTCGCACATCCGATGGCGGTGGTGGGAATAAATACATGCGCGGCGGCGTCTGGCGTCTTGTCAATATGGCGGAGGAAGCAAAGAAGGTTCTTTTCATCCACGATGGTGTGGCAAACGGCAGCCCGCTCGGCGCCGTCGCCGTTGCCGGTGATAAAATAGAGCTTGAAGCAGCAGAGCAAAACGAGGTGGGCAAAAAGTTTTCACACTGGCGCGCGTCGTGCGGCACGCTTGTGGATGAAAAATCACCTAAAACAATCTTTACAATGCCCGACAGCGACGCCGTCATCTGGGCGGTATATGAATGATAAAAGTATAAGTTTATATAAAAAAGCAAGCATTTTAAAATGCCTGCTTTTTTTGTTATTCACATACTGCGACTTTTAAAGATTCAGACAAGATGCCACATTACGAGACACTCATGCGTATGGATTGAAAGCATCATCTTTTATCATCTTGCTGTGTATGATAACACCGATATGGCTTGGGTCTAAAGTGAGCGCCTGCTCGAACTCTTCTTTTACGCGACTGAGATTTCCGAGACCCATATGGCCAAGGGCAAGAAGATAACGGCAAAGCACTTCGTTTCTTTTGTTTAAATCATCGTCGAAAATGAGAAAATCAGGCAGGGATACTGCAAAATAATCGATAGTAACGATATCATGAAGGTGTTTTTCACCGTAATTTATGAGTTTACCAAACTTTTCCTTTGCCTGCTGTGGATTACCAAGTTTTATGCACGCAAGCCCTTGATAGAAAATCATCTCCGGCGGCACGTCGTTATAAAACATGACACCACTGGGCTCTTCAATGCCTGTCGACGCCTTTTCAAAGTATTCTTTTGCTTTTTCGCTGTCCCCTAAGCCCTCATACGTGCATCCAATGTAATAGTTCAAATCGTTTTCCTGCGCTCCGGAAAGCTTGCCTTCGCCAAGATTTGTGGGATAAACGGCGGCTTTCATCAGCACATCAAGGGCAGAGGTGTAGTTTTTATCGCGAAGGTGCTTTTTACCTATTTCCATGAGCGATAAAACGTACTGCTTTGTCACCTTGCCTTCACCGCCCTCCCACGGATGGAAGTTTCTTTTCATGATGAGGGAGTGAGCTTTTTCATAGTCACCCGTGAGGTTTAAAAGGGTGATATATTCAATATACAGGTCATCCCTTGACTCCACTAAATGCTTGTATTCCTCAAGTCTTGACAGACGCTCATGGATGCTCGCGCCGGTTTTTTTGTAAAGCTGGTCAAGCTCAAAAAACACACGCGAATCATTCGGGTCAAGCTCAAATGCACGCTCGAGCGCCAAAACGGCTCTTTTTGCATCTTTCAGCTTGTTGTAGTATGCAAGAGATAAGTTTCTGTGAACTGTCGGGAATGTATCGTCTATGTCTTTTGATTTTTCCCAGCACTTTATTGCTTCTGAATACTGCTTTTTATCATACCAAAGATTGCCGAGGTAATAATAAGCTTTTGCGTCATTCGGATTTGCTCTTATAGCACTTTCCAAAATGATTATATCAGAGAGTTTGTTTGGGAAACAGAAGTCGGGCTTTGCCAAAGCGCCTTTTTTGTAGTATTCCTGTGCACAAGAGCTGTCGCCGCTTTTTTCATAATACCATCCGAGATAGTAGTAGACCATAGGGCTTATGCAGGCGCTTTTTTTGTTTTGCTCGTCAATCAGCCTTTGTAAAACGCAAATTGCCTCATCGTACATACCGGCATCGGCATAATCAAGCGAAAGCTCAATGTAGTTGTTCTCGCAGCCTCTCATTATTTTTAAAAGTTCTGAGAGCGTATCATCAGCCTGCTGTGTTCTGCCGAGCGCTTTATATGTAAGATAAAGCTCATTTCGCGCGCCAAAGTCAAG
>LFTK01000089.1:0-3718 GCA_001513385.1 Clostridiales bacterium DTU064 | reverse complement strand
TTCTTGCTTTATAATTGTGGTAATTTCTGATTATTGAGTTTTCTGCATGCTCAAGGGCAAGCCGGAAATTGCCCTTCATTGCCGCAATCGTTGCCAGTGCATAATAACCGCAGCACTGCATCGCGGCATTCCAGCAAGATTTGTAAAAAGCGTTATAAGCTTCGTCGATTTTACCCTGCATTTTAAGGGCAAGCCCGAGATTATAATAAGGCTCACCGTCATAAGGGTTCGGATTGTGACGGGTTAATGTTTTTATAACGCGGCGGAAGTATTCTTCGCTTTTTTCAAACTGCCCTCTTTTGTAAAGCAGCAAGCCGTAGGCGTTGTTTATTCTTATGTCTCCGGGGTCACGCTTTAGCCCCTCTTTGTAATAATCCTCAGGCTCATATGTCGCGTGCCTGTACTGCTCAAGATGCAGTCCGGCAAGATAAAGCGCTTCGTTGTTTTCAACCTCACTTGGCGCCGGAATAGCCTTCGCAGGCTCCGGCGTTTTTTCGTCCCCCGTCTTTTTTGGCGTGTAAGAGACAAGGACTCGCCCGTCTTTGCTTTTGACTGTCAGCGCGAGGTCGTATTCGTTTATATTTTGCGGTAGGGCAATCTCTTTTGTGTAAACATCAACAGGGGAGATGCGTACCGTTTCCTTATGCAGTGACTCACCCTTGCCGCAAAGCTCAATTACGGCGTCATCAAATACCGATGTTGCGTAAACTGAAATTTTGGCGGTACTTTTGGCACTGTTATCTACAACGTCAAGATTTACAGCGGCGTCAACTGTTGCGTTTTTGACGGCCCCGATTTTTTTGTAAGGCATAAAATACTGGGTAAAGGTTTTTTCTTCATAAGGATTAAGCCATGAAAAATCAGGCTGATTGTCGGTAAAAACGCCTGTCATCAGTTCAATATACGGCCCGTCTTCATCGGTGAGATTGCGCTCCCACGCACGGCCAAAGTCGCCGTTGCCCCATGTCCACTGCTTTTTCCCCGGCGATATATGGTGGTCGGCGACATGCAGAAGCCCGGCTTCCCTGCCGTAATCATAAGCGCCGACAAAATCGTAGTCGGATTTATATGCCATATAAGACGTGGGGACGGGTATATTTTTGTGAACGGAAATATCGACGCCACGGGAGTAATCGACCTTATAATATGTACCGGTGGCGATGGGGAATGTTGAGACATCGCGTTTTCCGTGGTCAAATACGGCGTGAACGTCGGGCGAGAATATCGACTGCGTCTTGTCATTTACGGAAAAGGCGGGATTCGCCCACCATAAAAATGTCTGCGGCACACAGGTTCTGTTGTAAAGCTGCACTTTAATCTCGATATAAGCTTTATCAGGGTATAGAGTAAACCCCGCCGTGCATTTCGTTCCGTACATCCTGTCTATTTCGCCGACGAAAACGGTCTTGCTCCCGTCGTCGTTTTCTTTTAGCATATATTCAATCGGCATAAATGTAGAAGGCCTGTGATGCTGCGGCCAGTTGAATTCAATACCTCCTGAAATCCACGGGCCTGCAAGGCCTACGAGCGCAGGTTTTATTACCCTGTTATAATAAATAAAATCGTAGCCATTAGTTTTATCTACAGCCCTCTGAATCCTGCCGCCAAGCTCGGGCATAATCCAGACCTGAATATATTTATTTTCAAGAAACACGGTGCGGTATTTGCGCATTACCTTCTCATCGCTGATTTTCTCAATCACAGGAAGTGGGTAAACGCGCCCCGAGCTTCCCTGATAAACTCTTTTTTCTAAAAACATCGGGTTTTTCTCAGCTTCGCCGGCAGGGTATGTGGGTATTTCGATGTCTTCTTCCCACATAAGAACACTGTTTTCGCTATCTTTCACCGGTCAGTACCTCCACAAAAATCAAAGTAAAGACTAAAACAAGCTATATACTACAATAAGAGGGCAATTTTATAATAAAACACAAGCCTTGAGCGTCTCTCCAATGCTGCTGTTTATCACAAGATCAGCTATTTCGTCATACGGCGTCTTTGTTTTGTTGATTAAAATGAGTTTATCACCGGAATAATATCTGATAAGACCGGCAGCAGGGTAAACGGTAAGGGAGGTGCCGGCGACGATGAGCACATCGGCGTTTTCGATATAATTAAGTGATTTTTCTATAATGTTCATGTCAAGGTTTTCTTCATACAGAACAACATCAGGCTTGACAATACCGTGGCATACGTCGCATTTTGGCACGCCGTCCGACGCCAAGACATAATCAAGCGTGAAAAATTTCCCGCATGTCATGCAGTGGTTTTTATAAACCGAGCCGTGAAGCTCCAAAACCTCCCGGCTGCCTGCCATTTGATGAAGCCCGTCGATATTTTGCGTGATAACGGCACGGAGCTTGCCCATTTCCTCAAGTTTTGCAAGCGCTATATGCGCGCTGTTTGGTTTTGCATCTTTATATATCATTTTGTTTTTGTAGTAGTCATAAAATTCCGGGGTATTATTCATAAAGAAGGTGTGCGACAGTATTATTTCCGGTGAAAGCTGACGCTTGCCGACCCGTTCGCTGTAAAGCCCGCCGGCGCCTCTGAAGTCAGGGATGTTGCTTTCGGTAGAAACTCCGGCACCCCCGAAAAATACTATATTGTCTGATGAGTTTATAATATCGCGTAGCTTTGAAATTTTCTCCGATATCGTTGAATCCATAAAACATTCCTCCCATTTTTATAAATTTCAGCCGGGTTTAATTTGTATGAGCATTTATATAAGCGTACGTTTTTATGCTTTTTGTTCTGATTCTGTTTCTGCTGCCTCTTTTTTCATTTTCAATAATATTATAATACAGTAGATTTTCATAAAAAAGAAAATAGCGAGCTTTTTTAGCGCAGTTTACAAAATATTTTATTAAAACAATACAAAAACACTCCCTATGGCGGACACATTCATCCTGCCACAGGGAGTTTTATAATAGAGGGCATTATTTAACATGCTCTGTCATAGAGACAGTTAATGTATTCAGCTTTCCAGCCAGTCGCGCAGCGATTTTATCTGGCGCATGACGGAAGAAGGGGCTGTGCCGCCTAAAGACGTACGCTTTGAAACGCATGTCTCAAGGCTGATTTCACCGTAAAGGTCAGAGTCGAACGCTTCGCTGTATTTTTTATAAATTTCAAGGGGAAGTTCGTCGAGAACAAGCCCGTTTTCACTGCAGCAAGCGACAAGGGTGCCTACGATTCTGTAAGCATCGCGGAAGGGAACGCCTTTTTTCGTGAGGTAATCGGCAAGGTCTGTTGCGTTGAGGAAACCGCGGCGCGCGGCCTCGTACATGTTTTGCTTGTTTACGCGGCAAGTCGAAATCATGGGCGCAAAAAGCGAAAGGCAAGCCTTCACTGTGTCGACAGCATCGAAAATTGCTTCCTTGTCCTCCTGCATATCTTTGTCATATGCGAGCGGGAGTCCTTTCATCACGGTGAGAAGCGCCATAAGGTCTCCTGTGACGCGCCCGGTCTTTCCGCGAATAAGCTCGGCGACGTCGGCGTTTTTCTTCTGCGGCATTATGCTTGAGCCCGTGCTGTAAGCTTCCGATACTTCTATAAAGCGATACTCCCAGCTTGAAAAGAGAATAAATTCTTCCGCCATGCGGGAGAGGTGTACCATGATTATTGAAAGGCAAGCGGCAAGCTCAAGGACAAAGTCGCGGTCGGATACGGCGTCGGCGGCGTTATCGCATACGCCGGAGAAGCCGAGAAGCTCCGCTGT
>LFTK01000138.1 GCA_001513385.1 Clostridiales bacterium DTU064 | reverse complement strand
CCGGTTTTGACACATGAACGATTAAAGGGTTGTCCGACGGCCTGCCTTTTGCTTTAAAGATACCCGTGACAGCGCTGGCATCATAAGCATTTGCGCCAAGACCGTATACCGTTTCTGTGGGGAAAACGACAAGACCGCCGTTTTGTATTATATGGGAAGCAACAGTAAGCTCGTCCTCCCTTGCAGGCGCTGAAACGACAAGCGTTTTTTTCTTTTCAAGGGATTTTGTGCCAATCAAATCATCAAAAATACTGCTCATATGACGCTTCCATTCTTCAGACGCTCCGCCGTATCGGCTGTAATAAGCGCATCAATCATATCATCGATGTCTCCATCGAGGAAAGTATCAAGCGAATGAAGCGTCAGACCGATTCTGTGGTCGGTTACGCGCCCTTGCGGGTAGTTATATGTCCTGATTCGCTCGCTTCTGTCACCGGTTCCGACCTGCGAGCGCCTGTCAGCCGCAATTTTCTCCATCTGCTCGCGGAGTTTCATATCATAAAGCTTCGCACGCATCAGCTTCATTGCCTTTTCGCGGTTTTTATGCTGGCTGCGCTCGTCCTGACACTCAACTACAATGCCCGTGGGCTTGTGTATCATGCGTATCGCAGACTCGGTCTTATTAACATACTGACCGCCCGCTCCACTTGCCTTTATTGTCTCAATCTCAAGGTCGGCCGGATTCAACTCTACCTCAACGTCTTCCACTTCAGGTAAAACGGCTACTGTCGCGGTGGATGTGTGTATTCTTCCCTGCGATTCTGTCTCCGGAACACGTTGGACGCGGTGGACGCCTGATTCAAACTTAAACCGTGAATAAGCGCCCTCGCCCGATACCATTAAAGTAACCTCGCGGTAACCGCCAAGCTCCGTTTCGTTTGCGTTGACAATTTCCACTTTAAAATTGTGCGATTCCGAATACATTGTGTACATGCGGGCAAGAACAGCGGCAAAAAGCGCCGCTTCCTCTCCGCCCGCGCCTGCACGTATTTCGATAATAACGTTTTTATCGTCATTCGGGTCGCGCGGTAAAAGCAAAATCTTCAGCTCTTCAAGTATGGCTTCAAGCTTCTCTTCTTTTTCATTAACTTCCTCGCGCGCAAGCTCTGAAATCTCAGGATCTCCTGAGTTTAAAAGCTCGCGTGCTTCGGTGAGATCTTCTTCACACTTTTTATATTCGCGGTATTTCTCTATTATCGGTGAAAGCGCCTTATGCTCCTTCGTTAAGCGGGTAAACAATTCCCTGTCACTATATAAATTCGGGTCGGAGAGCGCCGTTTCAATTTCAATAAAGCGCTCTTCTGCTTCTTTTAGTTTTTCTAACATTGATCACTCACGCAGCGCCATCGGTGCCGCGCTGCTATCCTGTTCCTCGGAAATATATTATTTATTATTGAATGCAACATGTGCGAGATAAGCCTCGTACAGGTCAACCTTTGATATTATCTCAAACGGCGCATGCATTGAAAGCACCGGTACTCCAAGATCTATTGTGTCTATATTGTGGTTTGCAATATACATAGCAACAGTTCCGCCACCGCCCTGATCAACCTTGCCAAGCTCCGCCGTCTGCCATACAACACCGGCTTCATCAAAAATACGGCGCATACGTGCAACAGTTTCAGCAGAGGCGTCGTTTGTGCCGCTCTTACCGCGCGAGCCTGTAAATTTCGTCAAAACTACGCCGCAACCACAGATAGCGCTGTTGCTTTTCTCGAAAACTTCGGGATAAAGCGGGTCGAATCCCGCGGCAACGTCTGCAGAGAGACAAATAGAGTTTGCACGAACAATGTGCTCGTCAGCACCGAGCGTCTTTGAAAGCTCAGATATAACATCGGCAAGCAATCTGCCTTTCATGCCCGTATTGCCTTCGCTGCCTATTTCCTCTTTGTCGGCAAAAATGCACATAGCGGTGTGAGCCGGCGCTTCAAGCTCGGCAATAGCCATGAGAATCGGGTATGCGCAAACGCGGTCGTCATGCCCGTATCCGCCAAGCATAGCACGGTCAAGGCCGATATCACGAGCCTTGCCTGCGGGAACAGCACTAAGTTCCGCTGAGATGAGGTCGTTTTCTGTGATTCCATATTTATCGTAAAGCGCTTTAAGAATAGCAAGCTTCACACGCTCATCGGGGGATTTCGTATCAAACGGCTCATCCTTTGTTGCGTACGGACGCGACCCGACGAGAATGTTCAACCCTTCACCGGTAAAAGCACTGTCGAGAGCTTTCGTCGCCTGATCCTTTGCAAGGTGCGGGAGAAGATCTGTAATGCAGAATACAGGATCGTTTTCATCCTCACCGATATTTACAGAAATAGAAGCACCGTCGGCTCTGATAACAACGCCATGAAGTGCAAGCGGAATTGTCGTCCACTGGTATTTGCGAATACCGCCATAGTAATGCGTCTTAAGATAGCCGAAACCGCCATCTTCATATATTGTGTGCTGTTTTAAGTCAAGTCTCGGTGAGTCGACATGAGCTGCTGATATGCGGATTCCACACTCAAGCGACTCAGTTCCGATGACAAATGCCAAAAGTGACTTCCCGCGATTGTCAATGTAAAGTTTATCACCGGGTTTTACGTTATCGCCAAGCTTATACGGCTTAAATCCCTTTGACTTCAATATGCGTATTCCTGCGGCAACGGCTTCCCGTTCCGTCTTGCTTTCATCAAGGAATTTTGCGTAACCTTCAGCAAAGCGCATAGCTGCTTCGATTTGTGCGTCGTCACGTACTTCGTATACGCTGCGCTTCTTATAAAAAAGCTGTTCTTTAAGTTTTTTAATTTCTTCAGACATTATACTAAGTCCTTTCGATTATTTTATATATAGTATTGGTTATGCTAATCTTTATAATAAAGACGCAGATACGTATCTGCCGCCCGCTCGACTCGCGAAACAAACGCTTCCGTTTCAGGATACGGTATCGTGTCAAGGTTGATACCATCTTTTGAATATGTTTTATCTTCAAGCCAACGTGTTACAACAGACGGACCGGCGTTATATGCCGCGTAAACCGTAGACCATCGGGCATAAATTCCGTAAAGGTACGATAAGTAGTATGTTCCGTATTTTATATTTGTCTCCGGGTCATAGAGCATACCGGTTTCATATGAGTCACCGAGCAGCGTCGTAAGCCACTTAAATGTTTCGGGCATAATCTGCATAAGTCCGATGGCTCCGGCACTTGACACGGTGCTGCTATCAAAACCGCTCTCGGTTTTTATAACTGCATATACAATATATTCCGGCACGCCGTATGCCTTAGAATACATGCTTACATATTGCGAAAAATCCTGCGGATGGTTCTTTCTGTCTATTTTATCGAGTATATTCTCAATTAAGAAGCCAACGGCTACTGACGCTGTGGCTATTAGTACTACGACGATACTCCTGATTATGGCTTTTTTCAGTGACATCACGCTCCCTTATAATTAGCGTTGTCTTTTTTCTAAAATTTCGCTATAAATCTCCTTTGTGGCAGTTATAAGTTCTTCCGGTGTACCATCGTTTTCTATTGTGTAGTCACACAAACGCCGAAGCTCATCGTCGTCGTACTGCGCCTCAATGCGTGCCATTGCCTGTGCTTCTGTTATACCGTCGCGCTCAATAATTCGTTTTATACGAATGTCTTTTTTGGCAACAACGCAAATTGTCACATCGCACATCTTGTCAAAACCACTCTCAAAAAGAAGCGGTGCGTCAACGACAGCAGCGGGATACCCCTCATTGCGGTACCGCTCAAGGAGCGCCTCTGTTTCCCCCCTTATATGGCGATGGGCAACAGAATTAAGCCGTGCCCTTGCTTCTTCGTCAGAAAATACAAGGGCGGCAAGTGCCGCACGATTGAGAGAGCCATCCTCGTTTACTACACTTTCCCCCATGGCATCTGCGATGTCACGAACGCAAGGCGAGCCGGGGAAGGTTATTTTATGGTATACTTCGTCGGTATTAATAACAGCAGCTCCAAGTGAAGCCATTGCGGCGGATGCCGCTGTTTTACCTGCTCCACTTCCGCCGCATAAACCAATTATAACCATATTAATCTCAATTATATATAAAAATGCATTGTAATTATACTATATCTTCTTTCTGTTTGCAAGATGCACCATATTCTTTGGCGCGTATATCTATGTGAGTAAAATATACCCGTTATCTACTACAATATTTTAACTAAGTTTATTTAGCATAAAACAATACCTAAAGCAAAAAACGCATTGCATTTATGTTTGCCGAAAAGCAAATGTGCGATGCGTTTTTTTGTTTTAATTAATTTACAATTTGTGCATTTATCTCTTGTCTGTATATTCTCCTGTCCGGTAAAACAATTCTCACAGCGACAGCGGCGACCTCGGCGCGTGTAATGTAGTCACCTCCGTAAAATGTCCCCTTTAAATCACGTCCCATAAGAACACCAGCACGGTACAAAAGCAAAATATATTCATCGTAAATCCCGCTGCCGTCTACATCGGGCGGCAACACTCCCTCGTTTATAGCAACAAGTTCACTTTTATCTATCGCGCGGGCAAGTATGTATGAAAGCTGCGCCCTTGTACACGGCAGGGTGAAATCATCAAAATCATCTGCGTTTATTATGCCGTTTTCAATAGCATAGTCGACGTATCGGACGTACCAGCTCTCATTTGCATTACTGTTTTCAAATACCCCGCCCCCGCCCGTGTAAATATTATGTATGACAGCGGCTATTTTTATTGCCTCTGCTATTGTCACTGGGTCTGTCGGGCGGAAAACGCCGTTGCCATCCCCTACCATAAGACCGAGTGAGACTACATCGCGGACGCAGCCAAAGCCACCCGTGCCATACCATGTATCCTCTGCTACATCGCGGAAGCCGTTGTATTCATGCGATGCAGTGAAGTTAGCTAACCCCGAACGCTCTTTTGTTATTTCAATAAATTCAACATAAATATGATGATCGCAACTCACGTTTGTGAGATTAATTTCATCGGCAACAGGTAATTCTAACCCGTCGGCTACTATTTTTAACACTTTAAACCCGGGATCAGGTATTATTTTAATCGTCAGCGAATCCCCATCGGCGACAAATACCTCGCCTATTGGTGTTGCGATACCACCGGCGCTGCGCGATATTGTAACCAAATGGTATACATCAACGGCCGGTCCGCTGCTGCTGCCTTTATCAATTATCTTAAACTCAAACCTTACGCTTCCCTGATAATTGCCGCGCCCATAAAGCGTCACACTTGCCGTACCGGGGCCAATGCTGTTTTCGTATGAAATGAAATAATCATCTAAAAGCCGCAGTGATGTTCTAATATCCTTGCGAATAGGCTTCCCTGTGTAAATCTCATCGCTTGTATCAACGATAAAATACGAAGCGTCAAGCTGTTTCGGTATAATCGACGCTTTTGAGGTCGAATTGAATATAAATGTATAGTTTTCCGCGTCGTCGCCTGTGATGTTGCGCGCGGCGTCAAAGCCCGACGCGGTAACTATTATATCCGCTCCTGCATTAGCGCTCGAAAATGTCGCTGTAATCCCAGATGAATTTAGAGAGACATCATCACCGGGCATCGTTCCGCTTTCGATATAAATAGACGAAATTATAGCATTCCGCGTGCCGTCGTATATTTTATTATCGGTTTTGAATACAACAACAGCAGCTTTTCGCAGCACGTTAAATGACGCCGGTATAAAAACAATGTCATAGCATGGCGCGTCGGGTGATTCCCCGGAAACGCAAACACCAAGTGTGCCACGGCTTATAACATATTCCCCTGCTGCAAGATATCCTGCTTTGCTGTACCTGACATCTGCACCATCCGCACACATTAATAGCGGTGAGCCGATAAAGGAGTCTCCCGGTAGTAGTGCTGTATTCGGCGCAACTGCCCGTCCTCCAGTATATTCTGCTGTTAAACTGTAAAACATATCGTCTTTTAAGTAGACACCATATTCGACGTCAGTCCCCATCACCGTAATTCTTATTTGCCGCGGCGCAACGGTGAAAGCTATGCCTGTAAATGTTATGTCATAACAGAAGGTAATGTCCTCACCACCTGTCCCGTAAAC
>LFTK01000018.1 GCA_001513385.1 Clostridiales bacterium DTU064 | reverse complement strand
ATACCGGGCGCCGGAAAGGATAACGTCATCGTCTTCTATATCGCCGTCTATATCGCCATTTTCATCGTCTTTTGCTTCGTTTTCTTCGCTGTCTTTGTTCTCAACTGCTTTTGAAATGTCAGCCGAATACGCGGCATCTATGTCATCGTTGTTTTTTACGTCTTTTGTCAAGCTAATTGCGGATATTAAAACTACCGTGACAAGACCTGAGCAAACGGAAATTTCAAAAACAGCCGCCCATATTGCCCCCATCAGGAACATTATTATACCAGCGAAAACACTCGTTCCGGCAAGCCATAGAGCCGACGTTATCATTTTGCGCGACATAACAGCCGCCGTACCTGTGACAAGCATCAGCCCGAGGCATATATAAATCAGTATGTCGTTCATATGAAAAAACGCCATCCTTTCACCCTTTGGCTCAAGATTAAATCCTTCATTGCGTATATTGCATGCATTACATCAGCCCTATTCCCGACAAAAGGAGCAAAACAAGCGGAAATGCAACGCCACCGATGATAGTAAACGCTGTCAGGACAACCTCCCCTGCAAGTATGCTGCCGCCAACCTCGCGTACCGTGCGCCATTTTTCGTTTGTCACACCAAAGAATACTTTTTTCTGCAGCCGCAGAAAATACGCGGCAGTAAATATGCTGATGATAAGCGCCGCACCTCCAAGCACCTTCGCACCTGACCCCCAGAGGGCAAGAACTATGAGAAGCTTGCTCCAGAATCCCGAAAACGGCGGAATTCCTGCTGTTGAAAGAAACGCGACAATTGACGAAAAACTTGTCGTCGGCATTGCGTTGCCAAGGCCGCCCATCTCATCAATTTCAAGCGTGTGAAGACGCTCATGAAGCGCTGCGGCGTTTGCAAAGAGAGTTGACTTGAATACTGCGTGGCTGAAAATGTGGTACAAAGCCCCGATAAGTCCGAGTTTACTGCCTGCCGATAGGCCGAGCAGTATATATCCCATCTGGCTGACGCTTGAATAAGCGCATATGCGCTTGAAATGCTTTTGTCTCATCGCAAGGAGCGCGCCAAACATTATTGTAAACACGCCTATAACCGCTAAAGACAGGCGGATAGCATAAACTTCGCTGAAAAGATCGGTCAAGACAATAAGGCCGTATATGCCCGCAATCTTTATAACAATGCCGGAGAGCAGAATTGAAATCGACGTATCGGCGCTCTGGTGAGCGTCCGGCAGCCAGCTATGAAAAGGCGCTGCACCCGCTTTAATAGCAAAGCCCGCCGTGAGTGCGGCAAGTGCGATATATGAAAGAAATGCGCCGCCATTCCCGTTTGGCTTTATGGTCAAGCTTTTTAGCGACTCATATGTGAGACTCCCATTCGTCATAAAGAGAAATGAAAGCCCGAAGAGAATTAAAATTGTTGCAAAGGACGACATGGCAAGATATTTGAATGCGCCCTCAAGTCCTTTTTGAGTTTTAAATATTGAAATTAAAACAAAGCTTGATATACCGACAATCTCGAGGAAAACGTAAAGCGAGAAAAGGTCGGTGACAATCAGCATCCCGTTCATGCCGAGAGTCAGCGTGATGATGGCGTTGAGGTATGAGCCTCTTTTCTTTGTTACAGTCTCCTCTGCGACAAGGTTTGAGGCAAACATAACAATGCCGATGCATGCCATCAAGAATAGTGTTATAAGATTTACTCTAAAATATGCCGCGTTAATATAAGCACCGTTATTGCTGCTGATTTTCTCAGTATAATCCCAGAATATAGAAAACCGAACTTCGTTTTTTCCACTTGCGGCAAGAAGAATAAACTCAACAGCAGCCGCCGCAAAATTCGTCACGGCTAAAATCATACCGCCCCGCACGCCATATTTATCAGTTACAGAGGCCGGCAGAAGGTTGTTTATTATCAAAATAACTATCGGTACCGCGATGAAAAGATACGGTATCGCATTTATAAGAACTTCCATCACAGCACCTCCTTATCGTATAGCCGCGATAAATATGGCAATAAGAGCCAAAAGCCCCACTAAAGCCGTTATCAGATAACGCGACAAACTGCCATTGCTGTACTGACGTAAAGCATTACCGACTCCGTTGACAATACCGGGCACAGCTTTATCGTAAATCCACGACACGCCACGCTCAATCCATGTGCATGCGGCTGAAAACACGTTCACAGCACCCATGAACCAGCGATACGGGTCAAGGTAGCCCGCTTCAGCTACCGCATAAACTTGCTTAAGCCCCGGCGCGTAGTGTATATGGTCGACAGCGTTGAGCGCGCCGCCGTTGTGGCGTGTGCCGTATATATGGTTAGCGACGGCGGCAGCGAGAACAGCACACGAAATTATGACAAGTGTCGAAGAATGCGGCCAGCCTGAGAATGATTCCTCAATTTTAAGGCTTTTGCCTATAAGCGTATCTATCGGATACGTGTTGTAAACGCCAAATGCAAGGCAGAGGACGGCAAGCGCACACATCGGCGTGAGCATGCCTGCGTTTACTTCGCGGATTTCATTTTCATCTATGCCGTCAGGTGTTCGCAGACGGCCAAAGAAAGCAGCCCCGCCCAGCTTCAAGAATGAAGCCGCCGTCATAAACGCGCCGACAAGCGCGAGTATATAGAATACGATGTTTGTCTCAAGCGCGGCGTCGAAAATCAGCTCCTTTGAGAAGAAGCCGTTTGTGCCGGGAAGCCCTGCTATCGACAAGCCAAAGATGATAAAGCAGGCAGTCGTTGCGGGCATTTTGCGCCCGATACCGTGAAAATTATGGAGATCGGTTGTTTTTGTGCGTTTTTCAATCGCACCTGCGACGATGAAAAGCCCGCTTTTATAAAGGATATTGTTTAACATATGATACGTGCCGCCGACAATGCCGACAGGGAGCGCCGTGCCGATGCCGAGTATCATATACCCGACCTGGCTTATCGCGTGGTAAGACAAAAGGCGTTTCATATCCTTCTGAACAAGCGCCATGCCGACACCGAGGAAAAGCGTTACAGCGCCGACGATTGAGACAAACACGCTAATTGCCGACCCGGGGGTAATATCGTACATATCGGTGAAAATACGAGTGATTAGGTATATGCCGAGGATTTTCTCAAATGAGCCCGGGAATGCGGCAAGAAATGGCGTCGGCGCGTCGCTTGCAGCATTTGGTATCCAGCTATGAAACGGCATTGCCCCTGCTTTACCAAGAGCACCGAGCAGCATCATGACGCACCCGAGAGCGCCCATTTTAGTCACGGGCAGCGACGACATTTCGCTGATGCTGACAGTTCCCGCAGCCTGAATTGTTGCGACAATGCCGAGCATCATAAACAAATCCGCCGTGCCCGATATGGCAAGCGCCTTTATAGCTGTGCGCGGGTTATTAAGATTGCCGATTAAAAGTATGCCGAAAAGGGTACAAAGCAGCCCTTCCCAGAAAAAGAGCATCATGCCGATGTTATCCGAAGCAAGCGCCCCATTCACCATCGCAAGGCTGATGAAGTAATAGAGCATAAAAACGCCGCCGTGCCCCGCTTTGAAATATGAAAGCGAGTAAGCCGAGACAAAGAGGAACAAAACGGCTGCGGCAAAAAGGCACATAGCCGAAAACTCAGTCGTTATAAAGGAAAGCTGCAGCGCACGAAGAAACGGAGCGCTTGTATTGACGCCGCCCCCGTAATAAACGGATGCAGCAAAGAAAAGATTGCTTAACGCAAAAATCAAACTAACAATAAAGCGTGCAGCGCCAAAGCGGCGAAGAAGCCACACTAAAACGCCGCCGAGGGCAGGCACCGCTATCATAAAAGCGATGAACATATACGGGCGGCTTAAAAACTCAGCGACAGATGTGAAAAGCCCCGTCATGCTATATCACCTCCGTGACAGCCGAGACAAGTCCGCCCGGCAGGAAAATCAGTATGCCAAGGATGAGGGCTATCACCCCGAGCGCCATAACCGAGCCTATCATGACGGTGCTTCCCTCACGTGCTTCGGGATGATATCCGCTTTCCTTACCAAGAAAAACAAGCGCAAAAACGCGCGTCAGGTACATAACAGTCATAACGGCACCGGCGATAAACACAGCGCCTATTATAGGGTGTCCCGCATCAATAATGCCCTCAATTACAAGGTATTTTGCAAAAAACCCGGAGAAAGGCGGTATTCCCATAACGGAGAAGGCGCAAAGGGCGAACGCAACAGCCGTCAGCGGGAAACGGCGCCAAAGCCCGCCCATTTTATCTAAATCCTTCGTATGCAAACTGTGTTCAACAATACCGGCGCACAAAAACAGGCCGCCCTTCGCTACGCTGTGGGCAAGGATGTATAAAAGCCCGCCGACAAATCCAGTTTCCGTACCGCACGAAAGCCCAAGCAAAATAAAGGCAAGTTGGCTTATTGTCGAGTATGCGATAACGCGCTTGATGTCTTTTGCCGTCATCGCAGCGCCCGCGCTGACAAGGGCGCTGACAGCAGCGATAACCGGCAAGGCGACGGTAAAGGCTTTGCTGATGTCAAATGTAATGACAAACAAACGGGCGTAAGCATAAACGCCGATTTTGACAAGCACCGCCGCATGGAGAAGCGACGTCACGGGTGACGGCGCGACGCCAGCATCGGGAAGCCAGCTGTGAAGCGGGAATGTCGCAGATTTTGACAATATGCCGAAAAGTATTAAAACGACAATCCACAAAGGCAGCGTTTTGCCCTTCATTTCCATCATGTCAAACGTGCCGTACTCACCGTATATGCCGACAAACCCAACAAGCATAATAAGCGCGCCAAGCACTGTGACGATAAAAGCTTTGTTCGCCCTTACTATCGTTAACTCCTCGCGGTAGAACCCGATAAGGCGCCAGCAGCAAAGCGCCGATATTTCCCAGAACGTGTAAATAAGGATAAGGTTTGTCGAAAAAACGAGACCCATCATCGCGCCGATAAAGAGCACAACCATGAAATAATACTCGTTTTGATGTTCGTGGCCGTTTATGTAGCCCCATGAATAAATCACAATAAAAACAGCAACAGACGTTGCGGCTACTGCCATAAAAACGGCAAGTGCATCCGCAAGAAAACCGAAACTGAATCCATATGGAAGAGAAAAGGCAACATAAACTGCAGCGCAAACGAGAGCTGCCGCAACGTATAAAAGCGCTGCTATGTCACGAAGTTTTGGCGATATACGACCGAAGATAGGAAGCGTAAAAGCACCGAGGAGCGGCGCAAGTATTACTGTATATAAGACGATGTTTTCCACGAATATAACCTGCTTTTAAAAATTCATCGTAAAAGAATTAAGCCCCCCAGAAATCAAGTTCCGGAGGACGCGGAGCTTTAGGCGCCGGGCGTTTTTTTATTTTTGCCAATCCGCCCTTTTGGCGCTATAAATTATAATCGTACTGTATGACAAAGTCAAGTGACCATTTTACAAAATATATCGTAATAATTAGGCTAATATTTCAACATAATGGATATTTGTACATTTAATATCAGCATATCCGGGGCAAAAGCACGCCTGTGGCAGGCATTACACGGCGGTATGTGCCATATTTTGTTAAAACTCTGACAGCACCCCTGTCCGCGCCATCATCACCTACACGTCCGATTACGGCAGCAGCCTTACATCCTGGCACGTTTTTTAACGCATCAACTGCCGCATCAGCGTCATCCGGGGCAACCGAAAACAAAACGACGCCTTCGTTAGCTGAGTAAAGCGGGTCTATGCCAAGAAGCGAGCAGGCTGACGCGACATCGCCCCTTACCGGAATTTTTTCTTCTTCAAGAGTAATTGATGCTCCCGCTGCCTCTGCCCATTCAAGCAAAACGGAAGCAACGCCGCCACGCGTCGGATCGCGCATTGCGTTAATTCTGACGCCGACTTCAGCGACAGCCCTGACAGCCGCCACCATCGGTCGGACATCGCTTTCGATTGGCGGCGTGAAATCAAGCTCTGCCCGCGCCGCCATCACGGCGACACCGTGGCTGCCGATATACCCGCTTGCGATGATAGCGTCGCCCGGCATCGGAATCTGTCGTGGCGGTGTTATATTGTCCTCAAATACGCCAACGCCTGATGTTGTGATGTAAATGCCGTCGCAACCACCCGTTTCAACAACCTTTGTGTCGCCTGTCACAATCAAAACGTCCGCTTCTTTTGCCGTCTTTGCCATCGAACGCACAATGGCGCGGAGTTTTTCCTTCTCAAAGCCGTTTTCAATTATCATGCCGACTGAAATATAAAGCGGACGCGCGCCTGACACGGCAAGATCGTTAACAGTGCCCGATATCGCAAGCCTGCCTATATCTCCGCCCGGGAAAAAGAGAGGTTTAATTACATAACCGTCGGTTGTAAACGCCACGCGGACGCCGGCAGGCACAACGGCGCTGTCGGTCATGGGCAAGATGAATTGATTTTCAAATTCGGGCAGGAAAATTTCTTTTATTAAACTGCGATATGCTTCGCCGCCCGAGCCGTGTGTCATATTTATTTTCCCGTCGTCCATAACCTTTTGTTCTCCACAAGTTTTGTCATTCAAAATTGCTTTTTTATATCAATTTATCAGCTCATCGGTTGTCGGCTTAAATTATACTCTGCTCCCGCTGTAGGCGTAAGCAGCGGCACATGCCCCTTCACCCGACACCATACAGGGCCCGAGAGGTGTAGCTGGCGTGCAGGCAACACCGAAATTCGGGCAGTTTTCAGGCTCAGCATCGCCACGAAGGACAGCAGCACATATGCAGCCCCTGTCGTCATCCGGTACTTGTATATTTTCAAAAAGATCAAATCGAGCGGCCGCATCAAGTGCTTTATATTCACCTTTTAGCGCAAGACCGCTTTCCGGTATTACGCCAAGCCCGCGCCACTGTGCATCACAAGGCTCGAAAACGCGCAAAAGCAGCTTCATCGCAGCTTCATTCCCGCTTACTGTAACGGCTGTCGGGTATGCGTTTACGCACCTTACCTCGCCTTTTTTAATCATCGCTGTGATTATGGCAAGCGCCGCTAAAATTTCCTGAGCCCCAAACCCTGCGATTACCGCCGGTTTTTTAAGCTCATCTGCAACAAATCTAAAAGCATCGGAACCTATAATCGTTGCGACGTGACCGGGGCATAGCAGCGCATCGACACGGCTCCCTTTGCCGAGAAGCGCCCGCAGCGCCGCCGGCATTGTTTTATGGGCCGATAATATTGAAAAATTCCGCACGCCTGTCTGAAGCGCTGCGTCAGCGGCAGCCGCCGTTGCCGGCGCTGTCGTTTCAAAGCCGACACCGTACCATATAACATCGCGCGACGGGTTTTCCCTTGCCACGCGCAGCGCTGCCATCGGCGAGTCGGCAATACGGACATCGGCACCGCTATCCCGAAGCGAAAGAAGGCTTTTTTTACCGCACGGGACGCGCATCATATCGCCAAAACACATGAAAATCACGTTTTTTCGTGAAGCCACCGTAAGTGCCCGCGCAATATCGGCCTGCGACGTCACACATACAGGACATCCCGGCCCGGATACAAGCCGGATATTTCGGGGAAGCAGCTGGCGTATGCCATATTTCATAATCGCGTGCGTGTGAGTGCCGCACACTTCCATCACCGTGGTTGGGCGCATGCCTTCGGCAAGCTCATTTATTTTCGCCGTAAGCTCTTTTACATCAATCATGGCCCGAAAAGCTCCATCGTTTCGGCAACAAGGCGCTCGAGCTCCTCGCCTTCGTCTTTGCTTAAAACTTTTATTATAAATCCCGCATGGACAAGCACACGGTCACCCG
>LFTK01000152.1 GCA_001513385.1 Clostridiales bacterium DTU064 | reverse complement strand
GTGCCAGCATTGCTGTAGCAGCCTGCTGAAGGATGTTGGCGTTCGTGAAGTTCGTCATTTCCTTCGCCATGTCTACGTCGCGAATCTGGCTCTCTGCGCTCGTCAGGTTCTCTGTCGAGATCTCGAGGTTGTTTATCTTGTACTCAAGACGGTTCTGGATAGCACCGAGGTAAGCGCGCTGGCTGGAAACACGGTTGATAGCATTGTCAACAGCAGAGATTGCAGCGGAAGCGGCTTTCTGCGTTGTAACCTTTGCGGAAGCAACACCGAGGTAGTTGGCATCCATCTTGTCGATGTTAATTGTCAGCTCGTCGCCCTCATTTGCGCCAACCTGGAATGTAAGCCCTGCGCCGGCCTTGTTGACAACATCAAACTGAGAGGTTCTAGTGCCGAAAGTATCAACATAGTTGTACTTGCCGGAAGAACCGGAGACTGTGAGCGCTGCCGCAGCAAGATCACCAGCGTTTGCAGATGCTTGAGATGTAAGCTCAAGATCAGTACCCTTTACCGTGGCAGTAAATGTAAGTGTGGGTGTACCAGCAGCAGCAGTACCATTGTTAGCTGCTGTGGGTTTATCAGCATTGATTTGTGCTGCGATGCCATTCATAACATCATCAACGCTTGTATCATTTGCTGTCTGAACATAATTGTATGTTTTGTTATTGATAGAAACGCTGTAAACTGTTCCTTCGCCAAGAGCAACCTGATCTTTTGTGACGATATCGCTAAGTTTAACGGTAGCTGTTGCACCTGCGTCAGCACCGTTAGCAGCTACTGTTGCAGTTGAGTTAGCATCAGCAATCGTCTTTGCGCCGCTCATGGAAGTGCTTATATCACTTGTTGTCAGTTCGTTGAAGTTGATCTTAATACCGTTCGAGAACGTAATGGAGCTCATGCCGGCTTCAAGCTTGACACTCTCAGCGCCCGTAAGGTGTGCATAAACGCCATATGTGGCAGCTTGACCATCAACACCGCCTGTAGCAGAAAGCTTAAGAGCGTCTGACAAGTCGGCAGCAAGAGTGCTCATTGTGGATGTACTGTTTGTGTCATATGTGCTTATTGTTCCAAGAGTAAACTCAAAAGCATTATTGCCTTCGCCATTTCCGAACTGAAGCGTGGCAACAGCATCATCATTACGTTCAGTACCGAAAGCAGCGGCGAGATCGCTCTCGGAGAGCTTTGCTGTAAACTGCTGACCCTTGTCGCTTGTAGCGGTAAAGATCATCTGCTTGTTGCCCTCGTCATATTCGGCTGTGATTGTGTAGTTGCCGTTAGCAAGTGAAGAAGCGCTGAGGTTGTTGGTTACTGTACCTACAACAAAACTATCAGAATTGCTTGTAGCGATAAATGTAGCTTTCTGAGCGGCTATTGCAGCACTTTCCTGCTCAATACTGACACTAAAGACATAGCTGCCGGCAGCAGCATTACCAAGCTCGACGGAAAGACCGGACTTAGCAAGGTTTACGTTAGCAAGTTTTGCTGTTGATGTAGCAAGCGAACCGTCAAGAAGGTTCTTCTTGTTGAATGTAGTTGTTTTTGAAATCTCGTCAAGCTCAGCCTGGAGTTGTGTGAACTCGTCCTGGAGAGCTTCGCGGTCGATTTCATTATCGTTTGTGTCGGAAGCAGCCTGAACAGCTATTTCGCGCATTCTCTGGAGAATCTCAGTGGAGCTGGAGAGAGCGCCTTCAGCTGTCTGAATGAGAGAGATGCCGTCCTGAGCGTTGGCTGAAGCCTGCTCAAGTCCGCGAATCTGAGCGCGCATCTTCTCGGAAATTGAAAGACCGGCTGCGTTGTCAGCTGCGGAGTTGATAGCTAAACCGGAAGATAGCTTCTCAACCGACTTTGCTATTTTGTTATTGTTGCTTGTGTACTGAATGTACGTGTTTTGAGCTATGAGGTTTGTGTTAATCCTCATGGGGTTTTTCCTCCTTGATAGAAATTAATTTTTTTTACGGCTGCATCCGTGCATGCCGTCCTTGACAGAAAAATTGCATGTGCACAATACAATTTTCATTCTGTCATTAATTATCGTGATGTTTTTTTTGAAGTTTAGATTAATTCAGTTTTTGATGAAATAATTTTTTCCTGATGGAAATTTTTAATAATACTTCTTGTAAATAATCGTATTTAAAAATATAACAATCGCAATATTCATTAAACGAATATTTTTGCGTAAAACTATTGACATTATTCATGATACGTAGTAGTATAAAAGAAGAATTATGACGAATTGCATAATTTTATGCTGATAAACAATTAATAAAGTAGGCAAAATTTATTAATTAAGTTAACGATTATTGCATGTTTCTATTGATTTGAACTGCGCAGATATTTAAATAACGATGCGTTTATTATAAAAATAATTATTACAGTAGTAATAAAATTTTAGTTATTATAATAATTTTGGCATATAAAAAATATTGCATAATTAAAGGCAGGATAAGCAAGTGGCGGGCGACACGCATGTTAGCGCGTTGAAAATCGGTGAGCTTTTTAAAAAAGCTGGAAAAAAGAAAATAATAATTTTTTCGA
>LFTK01000054.1 GCA_001513385.1 Clostridiales bacterium DTU064 | reverse complement strand
TTTAAATACAGCTTCATATCAGCCCCCCTGTATTACAACTTTTCTCAGCGCTTTTCTCATCAACACCCTGCCCAGCATTATAAGTGTTACGAGCCACACAATTTGCAAAAACGTTCTTAAAAGTATATCATACCCCTCAAAATAACCGTTATATATGAGAAAAGGCGTGTTTTGCATCGATGCAAACGGCAGTACATTTATAATTGTCTGCAAGCTCTGCGGGAAAAACGGAATTGGAATTATCCCTCCTGCTAATAATTCAACGACTGATGTTACAAGTATTCGTATTCCGAGGGGCGACATCGTATAAAAGGTAGATATGTAAATCAGCATTGAAAAGGCGATAAGCACCAAAAAGCCAAGAATCATTGATATTAAAAAGAGTAACCCGGAGAGTACGGACGCAGGAGGTGATATGTTAAAAGGCTTTGGCAGAAAAACAGCCACAATAAGTATCGGCATTGAACGAAGCAGCGCACGGGAGAGGCGTACAGCCATGTTTTTCACAAACCACATCGTATAAATATCGACAGGGCGGCAAAGTTCGTAGGAGATATTTCCGCTTGTTATGGTATCAAATATGTCGTTGTCAAAATACCACGCCATATAGAGCGCAAGAAGCGCCTGTTGAAGCCAGATATAGCTTGAAAGCTCGGAAAACGTCATTGGGAATATATTTTGCCCGTTTTGATAGAAAGCCCAAAACATCAAAAGCGTCAACCCGCCCCATGTAAACTGCGTTACGACACCGGCCCATGCTGCTGCCCTGTACTGCAGGCCATTTATCAGCCGGATTCTGAAAAATGACAGATATTTTTTCATATCTGAAACTCCCGATAAAGCGACACGACCATTTCTTCAGCTGTTGCGCCTATTACTGATATGTCTTTGACGTCAACTTTTGAAGAAATAAGCGAAATAGCCTGCGACACAGGTAAAACTGTTGTATCGACTAAAAGCTCTGCATGCCCGTCGAGTTCTTTTATAACACTCGCGCCTTCTATTTCACCGATTCTTACGCCTCTGTAATCAACAACCAATGTTTTGTTGGTTGAATTTCGTTTTTTCAGATCGTTTAGCGTGCCGTCAAGCAGTATTTTCCCCTTCCCGATAAGCAAAATGCGCTCGGTGAGCGCTTCAATATCCTGCATATCGTGAGTTGTCAGTATAACGGTTGTACCACGCTCTTTGTTGATAGTCTTTATAAAATTGCGGACGGCAATTTTTGATACAGCATCAAGGCCGATTGTCGGTTCATCCAGAAAAAGAACCTTCGGGTTATGGAGAAGTGACGCGGCAATCTCACACCGCATACGCTGACCGAGCGACAGCTGCCTTGCCGGAGTACGTATCACCTCGCCAATATCAAGAAGCTCGGTAAGCTCGCTTAAACTTTTTCTGAACTGCACTTCATTAACCTTGTAAATGTCTTTTATAAGCTCAAAGCTATCAACAACGGGTACATCCCAGAATAGCTGGTTGCGCTGTCCGAACACAACGCCAATCTCTTTTACATGAGCTATGCGCTCTTTCCACGGAACCCTTCCGTTGATAATACATTCACCGCTGTCTGGCGTTAAAATACCGCTCATGATTTTGATAGTGCTGCTCTTCCCCGCGCCATTCGGACCTATGTACCCTACCATTTCACCGTCAAAAATCTTAAATGACACATTATCTAAAGCACGGATTTCGGTATATTCTTTTTTGAAAAGTGCTTTTACAGCTTCTCTAAGCCCCGCGTTCCTTTTTGCTACTCTGAAGGTTTTGCTTATATTTTTAAGTTCAATCATACCTTTGCCTTGATGCTGCTTTAGGTAAACTTCTACTATTCATATAAAGCGATTATGCCGTTTAAGTATATCAAAAATATATCTATAAATCAATTGTTATAATTCAAAATTATAATTTTATTAGCATAGTTTTACAGTACGGCAAAGTAATTAATATTAACGCAAATACTCAAATCTATTATATTTTTTCGCAAACACATAAAGAAAAAATCCGTACTCTTCACTCTACGTGATATAGTACGGATTATTTTTTTATTAAAGCTTCTTAAACTGCAATAAGTACAATAACTATATTGCAAAACCACAGCATCAGTGATTTTATGTAATAAATTTCACTTAACACTCATTTATAGTATATAGTATAAAAACAAAGCTGCTCTATCCTGCGTTTTTAAAACCCTTTAAAGAATTCTCTTTTAACCAAACGCCTGCCTGCATCCTCGATTACGGAAAGAGCATACGAACGGTTGAAACGAGTTATGCCGATTCGCTCCTGCGGTATCGCCTGTACATGCCTGCACCAGTTCTCAAGCTCGACAAGCGTTGTTGCCGTCCCGTTGCCGGAACCTCCGGCTGCAGCGACAAGGTTTATATTCTTACCTCTTGCCCAGCTTCCGCCTTTGCGGAACGCTTCACAGCGGCGAAAGCGGTCGCAGAAGTACTTCATCCGCTCGGAGGGTTGTCCGAAGTAAACAGGTGTGATAAGGAACATCCCCTCGCAATCTCTGATTTTCTCTTGAATTCCCGCAAGACAATCATCAATGACGCATTCAGCCTTGCTTATACATGTTCCCCAGCCATCGCCGCAAATCATGCAGGGGTTTAGTTTCAGCTCGCTGATGTCGATTATTTCTGCCACACCGCCCGCTGATTCTATTCCATTATAAGCCACTTTACCGCAAGCGGCTGTCAGCCCGTCTTTGTTCGGGCTTGCCGTAATTATCAAATACATATCCCTCTCCTTAACTTTGAGTTTATTGTAAATATATCACACACAATAATCTGACCGCAATGTCCGCAAAGGAAAACTAAATAATCATAACATTATTTAAAACTTCTCTTCAAGCATCCTTTTCGCGTCCTCTGCGGCCTTCACTTTGTCGTTTGAAAATATGATGACGCCGTTTTCATCAATTACGTATGTTGTCTTCACAACACCCATAGATACTTTTCCGTAATTTTTCTTCTCTTTCCACACATCATATGCTTCAATCGCAGCACGTTCCGTATCGGAAAGAAGGGTAATTGAAAGCCCATACTTCTCTTCAAATTTCTTATGTGATGACACACTGTCTTTGCTCACCCCGACAACACAAATGCCTTTTTCCTCAAATTGATCTTTGAGAGAAGAGTATGCCACAACTTGGTTTGTACACCCCGGCGTGTTGTCCCTTGAATAAAAAAAGAGGAGAAGTTTCTTTCCGGCATAATCTTTCAAGGTGTGTATTTTGCCATTCTGATCAGGTAACGAAAAATCCGGCGCTTTAGCTCCCACTTTAAGCATATCATCATCCCTTCTGCAAAAGCCTTTGCGGCTTCATTTGCTCTTATATCAGTATAAATCTTTATTGAAATATCCTCAAGTATTGTTATAAGTATTTATTCCAAAGTAGTAAAACACCTTACTATCGAGGTTTTTGCATAAACAAAAAACGCTAACATTGATACCTCTAATATCAATATCAGCGTGTATTTTCGTGCGGGTAACAGGATTTGAACCTGCACGGATTACCACCGGTTCCTAAGACCGGCGCGTCTACCAATTCCGCCATACCCGCATTTTAAATAATATCGTTTTTGTCACTTCAACGCCAGTAGAATATCATAAATATATCTACTCTGTCAAGCATTACATACCCGCAACACATAAAAAACGGAGCCGGAAGGCTCCGTACTCATATGGAAACAACTGGAGTTGAACCAGTGACCTCTTGCATGTCAAGCAAGCGCTCTAACCAACTGAGCTATGCTTCCTTGCGGGATTTATTATAGCATAAACATCTCTTAATTGCAATACTTACGCGCTATTTTCCCGCCGAAAATTTTGTTTTATATTTTTCGATATCCGGCGGGAAAATAGCAATTATTGCCTTTATACCTTTCTTTTTTTACGCTTGCGTTTTATACCTGCGTTTTACGCCTGCGGCTTGTAGCTGTCTTTCAGGCTGACGATACGGTTATATGTGTTTTCATACTTTGTATCCTTTATAAAATAACCGTTTCGCACAAACTGATAGCGAACACCGCCACGGTCATCAGCAAGAGATGGCTCAAGCATACAACCGGTGTATTTCTTCATTGAATCGGGGTTAAGATACGCATCATATTCCGACGGGTCAACTTCATTTATGTTCGGAATTGTGAAAAGACGGTCGTAATATATGATATCGGCTGTTATCGCGTGTTTTGCCGAAACCCAGTGTATCGTACCCTTTATTTTTCTTCCGTCGGTGGGCATACCGCATCCTGTGGCGAGGTCTGCTTCACAGTGAAGCTCGACAACCTCTCCCTTTTCGTTCTTTATAACATCATTGCATCTGATGATATAAGAACCCATCAGGCGAACTTCCCCGCCCGGTTTTAAGCGGAAGTACTTCGGCGGCGGCACTTCGGCAAAATCGCTTTTTTCAATCCATAACTCTTTTGTAAACGGCACGCGCCGGGTGCCTGCATTGGGGTCAGTTGTGTTGTTCGGAAGTTCGAAATATTCGGTTTTATCTTCAGGGAAATTTGTTATAACAACTTTCAGCGGTTCAACAACGGCGATACGGCGCTCGGCTGTTGCGCCAAGCTCCTCTCTAATGCAGTATTCAAGGAGATTGATGTCGATTGTAGCGCGGTTGCGGTCGATTCCCGCACGGCGGATAAACTCAAATATCGCCGATGGTGTATAACCGCGGCGGCGAAGGGCACATATCGTCGGCAAGCGCGGGTCATCCCAGCCGTCAACGCGTCCTTCCTCAACTAAACGGCGCAGATAGCGCTTGCTCATGACCGTATATGTCACGTCCATGCGTCCGAACTCATACTGATATGGCCGCGGATTGAATCCTAAGTTATCGCATACCCAGTCATAAAGCGGACGGTGAACAATAAACTCATCAGAGCAGCACGAATGCGTAATGCCTTCAAGGGCATCCTGTATCGGATGTGCATAATCGTATAGCGGATAAATGCACCATTTATTGCCCTGACGATGGTGGCTTGCGTGGCGTATGCGGAATAAAGCTGGGTCGCGCAAAAGTATATTTGGTGAGTTAACGTCAATTTTTGCGCGAAGCGTCTTTGCGCCGTCCGGGAACTCGCCATTCTTCATGCGCTCAAAAAGGTCGAGGTTTTCCTCGACGCTCCTGTCGCGGTAAGGGCTCGGGCGGCCTTCGGTATTGTAGTCGCCGCGGTATTTCCTCATCTCTTCCCCGCTCAGGTCGCATACATATGCCTTGCCATCCTTTATCAGTTTTTTGGCAAACTCATAGCAAGCGTCAAAATAATCGGAGCCGAAGAAAATACCGCCATCAGGTTCGGCGCCAAGCCAGCGCAGATCCTCTTCTATCGCGCGAACAAACTCGTCGCTTTCTTTTGTCGGGTTTGTGTCATCATAGCGAAGGTTAAATTTACCGGCATATCTGCGCGCTATTGACCAGTTTATATATATTGCTTTAGCGCTGCCTATGTGCAGATACCCGTTCGGCTCTGGCGGAAAACGCGTGTGAATCTCGTCGGGGGTATATTTGCCCTCGGCAATATCACGATCTATTATTTCATACAAAAAGTTTACATTATCACCCATTTTAGTGAGTTTCCTTTCATTTTCATGGATAAACCAGTTATGAGAGGCATTTTATCATTTTGTTTATGCGACGGCGGACGTTCTCCTCACCGATTGCCCTCATAACAGCATATAAATCAGGTGAGTTTTGCCGCCCAGTAACAGCAATGCGTATCATCGATGCAACATCAGCAACATTTCCGGCGTAAGCGGACGGATTTTGCTTATAAAGCTTCATATCCGGTGCGTAACCGATGGCGGCAGCGATATCCTTGATTTTTGAAAACCACACTTCCTGCGTGTCGGAGTAGTCATATGTGTCAAGGAAAGATGTGAGCGCCTTTTTTATTATATCTTTATCTGTTTCTTCCGGATAAGGATCCTCTATTTTAAAGTATTCGTCAAAAGCAAACCCGATATATCCCTTAACATCACTCCAGACAGTGATGTCCTTACGAGGTTTCGGCACACCTCTGCCTATTGAAAGCATGTCAAGCGCTGTTTTTTCGTTTTGTCTTAACACACGGGCGAAATCAGGGTCATATTCATCCGCCCAGGCAAGTGTTTCATCGTAAACCTGACGTGCGCTGAGTGTAGCTACGACGTTTTTCGAGATATCGCGAAGCTTTGCCGCGTCAAACAGCGACCCCGCGGGGTTCATCTTTTTATATGAAAACTTAAATTCCGTATAATCTGCTGCCGGATTTGCACGCCGCCAATCCTCGTAGTTGCTGTTAAGAATCGTCATTATATATTCACGAACAGCTTCTTTCGTAAAGCCCTCACGGGCATAATACGAAATTGCAAGCTCCGGATCTTTGCGCTTTGAAAGCTTGCGCTTCGATTCACCCTCCATTTTCATCAGCGGGCCGATGTGAAGATATTTCGGCGGTTTCCAGCCAAGCGCTGCGAAAAGCTGCAGGTGGAACGGAAGCGACGGCAGCCATTCATCACCGCGGACAACGTGAGTCGTGCGCATCAGGTGATCGTCAACCACGTGTGCGAAGTGATACGTGGGTATACCGTCAGATTTCAAAAGGATGTGGTCGATATCGTTTTCTGTGACATCGATTGTTCCCTTTATCAGGTCGTTGAATTTGAATTTGTTTTGAATGCTTCCCTCTGAACGGAATCTCAGCACCCACGGAACACCGGCATCAAGTTTTTCCTTTATTTCATCAATCGAACGGTCACGCCACTTTGCGTAGGGACCGTAATAACCTAAGTTAACCTTTGCTTTCGTTTGCTCGGCGCGAATTGCCTCAAGCTCCTCCTCTGTTGCAAAGCACGGATATGCTTTGCCCTCGCAAACAAGCTTTTTTGCGAAAACAGCATAAATATCCTTACGTTGTCGTTGCCTGTATGGCCCGTAGTTTCCTACATCACCATTAGCTGTAGCACCCTCATCAAACGAAATTCCATAATACGAAAGTCCTTTAATGAGAGCATCGACTGCCCCCTTTACCTCACGCTTTGCATCAGTATCCTCAATGCGCAGAAATAAAACACCACCTGACTGGCGGCAGAGCCGCTCAGACGTCATACCTTGAACGAGGTTTCCAAGATGAACAAATCCCGTAGGGCTCGGTGCAAGCCGGGAAACGACAGCCCCCACCGGCAAATTGCGCGGAGGATATCTTTCTTCAAGATCGGCTTCCGTTTCTGTTACATCTGGAAACAAAAGATTCGCAAGATATGTGTAATCTATATTAGCATTATTGCTCATATTAAATGCGGCTCCTTCCGTGGTATTTTACATTAAATATAAAATATAATTAAGCATATAAAAGATCATCGTATTGTGAAATTATAGCACGCACTGTGTTTTTTTTCAATAACAATTCGCTCAATACAGCTCATTACATTGATATGTATATAAAAAATATTGATTTATTGCGTATCGTATGATAGTATGTAAATACAATTTACTATATTCGTATATTTGCATACATCCATATATTACGGGGAGGATTTCGTATGCCAGGTAACAGCACCGTCGTTTTCAGGGGAGCTCTCAACGGATACAATAAAAATGACGTAATAGATTATATCGCCCAAATGACAAAAACCCACGCGAAAGTAAAAGCCGATTATGAGAAAAAAATAGAAATACTTGAAAACCGGCTTGAAAAGGCTTCTGCGGAGAATGCGGAGCTGTCGGCGAAGCTTGCCGAGGCAGAAGCGAAATCAGCAAGGCTTCTTGAGCGTTTGAATGAAGCGGAAGAGCTGATAAAAGCTATGCAGGAAGCGCAAAATGACGCATCAGCCGGCATTAGTTCCGTTGAACAAGGCAAAGTTTTACCTGGCTCACCGGATGAGGTGCAAAGTGACGTTGACATTAACGAAAAACTACGTCTTTATGATGAAATCAGCGGACGTATTGGTGAGATAATACTACGCGCAAACGCAGTTGCGGACGATATCGTCAACGAAGCGCGCAACCGTTCACGCGCGCTTTTGGAAAAAACCGCGGACGATATCAGCGAAACATGCAAGATGCTTATATCAATTCTTGACGATGCGAAAAATCAACTGCGCAACAAATCCATTCTTGATATAAAATCGGATGCTGATACAAAAGAATCATCCCAAAAAGACGACATCCTGCGCTCACTTAACAATATTGCCGATGATGACAAGGACGGCGGTTCTGTGTGATGATGATCGGCGAAAAAATACGCTTACTACGCATACGCCGCGGTTTAACACAAAAACAGCTTGCAGGTGATAAAATCACACGCAATATGCTCAGCAGGATTGAAAACGGAGCTGCGCTTCCGTCGATCAGTTCTCTTTTGTATATAGCTGAGCGGCTTGACGTTTCACCTGCATATTTTTTTGAAGATGACGGCGGAGCTCCAAAAGAAATTGAAAATATGCTTTTTTCGCTTTATAATAATGGCGAGTATGAGCGATGTATTTCTGTCGGTTCGTCATTTCCGCCAAGCGAAATCGGCAACATAATCGCACAGTGCTACCTGAACATTGCTGTCCGCAACTTTTTAGATATGAAATTTAAAAAAGCAAAAGAGGCACTGTTGCGTGCAAAGGAGCATTACGAATCGACATCCAACATCACTGATACAGGTTATAATATTGTAACTTGCCTTTTACAGCTCGCGAACGTTAAATCTGACTCCGACACCAAGGTTCCCTCCCCCGATATTTCGCCGTCATATAAAGCGCTTATATCAAACTTTTATCTATTTTTGCTCTCCTGTACTACCTGCTATGCAAACAGCCCCGAGCTGAATAAACAAGAATCCTTTTGGCTGCACATAGCTGCAAGAGCTAAAATATCAAAAGGAGAATACAATAAAGCAGCGGAAATCCTACGTCTTGCAAAAGACGAATTTGATGACAATACACCGCGCGGTCTCCGGTATATGGTATATGACGACCTTGAGCTATGCAGCATAAAAACTGAGAATTACCGTGAAGCGTACGAAATGTCGAGACTTAAACATGAGCTAACGGATCATATTGATGAACCCTGATGTGTTGTCATAATAATATTTGACGTCCCGAGCCAGAATTGGCAAGGGACGTCGTTTATTATTGTCTACCTTAAATTTTTAACTATACTGCTGTTATACCTAAGAGAGCTTCAGCATTTTTATAAAAAATGTTCTCTTCCATCTTTTGCCCGAGCCCAAGCGAACGTATGTAATCGGCTACCTTTGTGGGGCACGACCACGGTCCGTCGCTTCCGAAAAGTATTTTGTCCTTCGGGTGAGCATCAATTATTGAGCAGATGAGATCTGGGTTAAGCCCGTATTCGCATGCTAAGGAGGTGTCGAACCATATGTCTTTACCCGCAAGATACCTCAGCACATCCTCCCAGAGAAGTGTGCCGCCCATATGTGCTGCTACAAGGCGCAGCCCGGGGAATTCACCTAAAACTTTTGCTGTTTTCTCAGGTGGCGCGTGTATAAGCGATGGTGACACAGGGTCCCAGCCCGCATGAATGACAATCGGCAAACCATATTCGCAGCACGCGGCGAAAATCGGTTTAAGTTCGTCCGAGTCTACCATGTGGCCTGTGTAATCAGGGTGAATTTTTATACCCTTAATGCCGCCGTCTATCAGCGTTTTTATGGTATCGCGTACATTAGGATTATCGGGATGGACGGAGCCAAACGGAATAAGCCGCCCGCCGTACTCATCCCCCAAAAGCGACAAAGCAAACGCGTTCACATTTGACTCCTGACGGCTGTTTGTTGCTATATTAAGGACTACAGATTTATCTATACCGCACGCGTCCATTTTTTTAATAAGCCCCTGAGGTGTGCCGTCGTATTCAGGCTCTTTGTGAATGTTTTCGGAGAGCTTTGAAAGTGCCTTCGGCGCAAGGTGAGGTGGAAAGCAATGTGTGTGAAAATCAATTATCCTCATTTTTTCAATTACCCTTTTCATATGTATATTTTTATTCAGGAATCTCACCTTATTGCGGATATATAGGTAAGAAATATATATCTACGTATAAGTAAGTATACGACTGACATTATACATAATTTTGATAAGTATGTAAACACTTTCTTGTTATTTTTGTTTGTTTATAAATAATGATAAACCCCAAAAAAGTTTATATAGCTTATTATCAATTAGTATATTGTATGGGTATTGCAATAATTTTCGATAGTGGTATAATAGGTATAATGGGGTAAAATGGTGCTTTTATATTAAAATTTTAACTAAAAAATTTCCTTTAGATACTTAACTTGGAGGTAAATGTATGCAGAAAAAAGACTTCGATGCGGTTGTTGGCGCAATCAAACGAGCAAAAAATAAGACAACCGCAGCGATACGTGAGCTGCTCCGCGACCGTGACGCCAAGGCCGAAGCTGCTGCCCTTGCCGGCAAGCGCTTGACGGCAAGAGGCCGCGTCAGTGCTCTTTTCGACGAAGGAACCTTTGTCGAGATAGGGGCGCTCGTAAAGCGACGCGCTACTGAATTTGATTCAGGAGCCGCTGTCGACTCTGACGATTTCGAAGGCGTCATATGTGGCTACGGAGCCGTTAGCGGAAGGCTTGTTTACGCTTTCGCGCAGGATTACTTCCGCAGCAAGGGCGCTATTGGAGAGGCTCATGCACGGAAAATTTGCTCCCTTTACGAAATGGCCATTAAAAATGGCGCGCCAATTGTCGGAATTTTTGACAGCTCCGGAGCTTTTATACTTGAAGGCGTGTCAGCTCTCGCTGGTTATGGCAAAATAATGAAGGCTGCTTCAAAGGCTTCCGGCGTAATACCGCAGATAGCAATTGTAGCCGGGACATGCGCTGGCAGCTGTGCCGCTATCGCCTCCATGTTTGACATTGTGATTTTATCCGAACAAAACGGTAAAATATATACAAACGCAACATCGGAAAAATCCGATTTGTCGGTCGTATCTGTTTCTGTTAAGGACGAAATCAGCGCAATAATTGAAGCTAAGGCTCTTCTCTCTATTCTTCCCGATAATAACGCTGTCGGAACCGTACGTATTGACGGCGCTCGTGACCCGTCCGTTCTCGTTGATGTTTCCGTCATTGAGAATGAAGGTTATGACGCCCACGCCGTTTTATCAGCCATAACAAACAACACATACCATGAACTTTACGCAGATATAGCCCCTGAAATCATATGCGCCATCGCACCTGTAGGCAGCATTGTTTCGGGTATAGTAGCGACAAACCCTGCCGTCAAAGATGGCGCACTGACAAGCGACGCTGCCATTAAAGCCGCTCGTTTCGTTACATTCTGCGATGCTTTCAATATACCGGTTGTCACATTAGTTGACAGCGCAGGACTTGACACAGATAATGACAGCGCTTATCCATATGCCGCTGCTATTGCACGTCTTGCATCTGCTTATGCCGAGGCAGAGTGCCCGCTCGTCACTGTCGTAACCGGCCGCGCTTATGGTGCAGCATATACTGTTCTCGGCAGCAAAGCTATTGGTGCGGATGTGACATTCGCGCTTGATACTGCAAAGATTGGAGCAATGAGCGCACAGTCTGCCGTAGCTTTCCTCTGGGACGACAAATTTGCCGGTGCTAAAGATCCTGACGTTCGCCGCAAAGAGCTTGAAGCGGAGTGGGATGAGACATACGGAAACGCTACCGAGGCTGCTATGAAGGGTGAGATAGACGACGTTATCCCGTCTGATGAGCTGCTTGCCCGCATCGCTGCATCGCTTGAGATGTTATCGATGAAGGATGCCAGCATGCCCACAAAGCGCCGCTCCAACCTCCCGCTTTAAAGGAGGTCTTGTGTTAAATGAACCGTATTTATTACGCAGCACTTACAACCAAGGATGCATTTGAGAAAACAATGAGCAACGACGCCCCGATCGGCGACAGATTGCTCGAAGGTTTAAAAGTTACCGTCCTTGGTCTTGCAACAATTTTCTTAGTGCTGGCCATTCTTTGGCTGTTACTTTATTTCTTTAAACTTATCTTTTATAGACCAAGTAAAAACACAGACGATGATACGCCTGTTTCGATAGCCGGTGCGAAATACGAACCCCCGGCATTCCCGCCTAAGGCAGCAAATCAGGCTACCGCCGCATCACCGGCACAATCAAACGACGCTGAGCTTATTGCCGTGATTACCGCTGCTATTGAGGCATATGCCGAATCTGAGGGACTTCCCCGCGGAAGCCTGAGGGTCGTTTCATTCAAGCGCTCCGGAAAAGCGTCCCCCTGGGGCGGTAGATAATTATAATAAGATGTGAAAGAAAACACTTCATTTTAAATTAATGTTCGGAGGAACTATAAATGAAAAAGTATAACGTCACAGTTAATGGCGTGACATATGAAGTATTAGTTGAAGAAGCAGGATCTGCTCCTGCTGCTGCCCCTGTATCAGCTCCTGCAGCAGCCGCACCGGCTCAAGCTGCTCCCGCACCCACACCGGCACCCGCCGCTGCACCTGCAGCAAAACCTGCTGCTTCTGGAGCAACAGGTTCTGTCGTAATCAAAGCTCCGATGCCCGGCAACATTCTCAAGGTTAATGTTTCCGTTGGCGCCGAAGTTAAGAAGGGCGATGTTCTCTGCATTCTTGAAGCTATGAAGATGGAGAACGAAATCGTCTCCCCGCAGGATGGTAAAGTAGCATCAGTAAATGTTTCCTCAGGCACATCTGTTACAACAGGCCAAGTTCTCATTTCACTTGAGTAAACAGACTATATAAAAAACTTGCAGGAAAGGGAGTATCCTGTCTTGGAATTTATTAAGCAATTCATTCAAACCACAGGCTTTGCAGATTTTTTATCGAATAACACCGAGGCTATAAAGACCGTCATAATGTACATTGTCATAGGTATACTCGTTTATCTCGGTGTCGTTAAAAAATTTGAGCCGCTTCTTCTCATACCGATTGCATTCGGTATGCTGCTTGCTAACCTGCCTGGCGCAGAACTTTACCACGCAGACTTGTTCATCAAAGAAGACGGCAGTGATTTTGTCCTCCAGGAAGTTATAAAAAACGGAAATCTCATAGATTTCTTGTATCTGGGCGTTAAGCTCGGTATTTATCCGTCGCTCATTTTCATGGGCGTCGGTGCTATGACAGACTTTTCTGCGCTTATTGCGAATCCGATCTCGTTAATGATGGGTGCAGGCGCTCAGCTTGGTGTTTTCGTTGCTTTTACCGGTGCTCTTCTCATCGGTTTTGCCCCCGAAGCAGCCGCTTCAATCGGCATCATTGGTGGTGCTGATGGTCCGACAGCCATTCTTGTAACAAAAATATTAGCCCCTGTTCTTCTCGGTGCGATAGCAATCGCAGCTTACAGCTACATGGCGCTGATACCAATAATTCAACCCCCCTTCATGAAGCTTTTGACGACAAAAAAGGAGCGCTCCGTCGTTATGAAAACACTGCGCCCCGTCTCAAAGCTTGAGCTTGTCGCATTCCCGATAGTCGTTACACTCGTTGTGACGTTTGTCGTACCGGACGCGGCACCACTTATAGGATTTTTGATGCTCGGCAACCTTTTCAATGTCACAGGTGTCACCGAAAGACTTTCGAAGACGGCTGCTAACGAGCTTATCAACATTTGTACTATCTTTCTCGGTGTTTCCGTCGGGGCAACAGCAAGCGCCGAAACTTTCCTGACAAAGGAAACACTTTCAATCGTGTTCCTCGGCCTTGCCGCTTTCTGCTTCTCGACAATGGGCGGCCTTCTCACCGGTAAGCTCTTATACTTAATCACAGGCGGCAAGATAAATCCGCTCATAGGTTCCGCCGGCGTATCCGCTGTTCCGATGGCTGCCCGCGTTTCGCAGGTCGTCGGCCAGAAGGAAAATCCGGGCAACTTCCTGCTTATGCACGCCATGGGCCCGAACGTTGCCGGAGTTATTGGCTCTGCCGTCGCCGCAGGCGTATTCCTGTCACTTTATGCATAATCGAATAAAAAACGTCTAACATATCTTTAAAGAAAGGACAGCACCAGCTGCCAAGGTAATAGTACATGGCAAAAGTAGGTATAACCGAAACAGTGCTGCGCGACTCTCATCAGTCTCTCATCGCTACGCGTATGCGCACCGAAGAGATGCTTCCCATACTCGGTGAGATGGACAAAGTTGGTTACCATTCTCTCGAAGCATGGGGCGGCGCTACGTTTGACGCCTGCCTGCGCTTCTTAAATGAAGACCCGTGGGATCGTCTGCGTAAGATTCGCGCACACGTTAAAAACACAAAACTTCAAATGCTTTTCCGTGGACAAAATATTCTCGGCTATCGTCACTATGCTGATGATGTCGTCGAATACTTTGTTCAGAAATCAATAGCAAACGGTATTGACATCATCCGTATTTTTGACGCCCTTAATGACGCCCGCAACCTTGAAACCGCCGTTAAGGCGACGAAGAAGGAAGGCGGTCACGTTCAGGCTGCTATCAGTTACACAATAAGCCCCGTTGACAGCAACGAAAAATTTGCAGAGTATGCAAAACAGCTTGAGGAGATGGGCGCAGACTCAATCTGCATTAAAGACATGGCAGGTCTGCTCACCCCCTATACTGCATACGACCTTGTGAAGGCAATAAAAGCTAAGACTTCCCTTCCCGTTCAGGTTCATACGCACTACACATCCGGTCTTGCCTCTATGACTTTGCTTAAGGCAATAGAAGCGGGCGCCGATGTTGTTGACTGTGCTATTTCCCCGATGGCTATGGGCACATCCCAGCCGCCGACAGAGTCAATTGTCGCAACTCTTGCCGGCACGCCTTATGATACGGGCATTGACCTCAATCAACTTGACAAGGTAACGCAGTATTTCGAGCCGATACGCGAAAAGTATATCAAATCCGGTCTTCTTGACCCGAAGGTTCTCAGCGTAAACATCAAAACGCTAATATACCAGATACCCGGCGGAATGTACTCGAACCTCATCTCCCAGCTTAAGAATGCCGGTAAATCAGATCTTCTCCCAGAAGTTCTTGACGAAGTACCGCGTGTACGTGCTGAGGCCGGTTATCCACCGCTTGTTACACCGACATCTCAAATCGTCGGCACTCAGGCTGTCATGAATATCGTTGCTGGTGAGCGTTACAAGCTTGTCACAAACGAATTTAAGGCCCTTCTGAGGGGCGAATACGGTCGCACTCCGGTACCGATTGATCCGGAATTCCGCCGCAGTATTATAGGCGATGTTGAGCCTATAACATACCGTCCCGCAGATGCCCTGAAGCCGGAGCTTGATACACTGCGTGCAAAGATTCCTCAGTATATCGAGCAGGATGAGGATGTTTTAACCTATGCTCTCTTTGAGCAGGTTGCGCTTAAGTTCTTCGAAGCACGCAAGGCAGCGAAATATAATCTTGATGCAAATGCTGCCGATCCTAATCTGAAAGTACATCCGGTTTAATAACAAAGATATTGCCCCTGTGAAACGCTTTATCGTTTCACAGGGGCATTTTTTACTGAAAAAGCATACAGCCCTGTTTGCGGAACATCTCGATTCTTGCGCGAAGGTTATCTTCGCTTACATTAAGCTCGCACGCAAGACATTTTATGCAGAGAAAGCTCTTTGAGCCGCGGTTTATGAGCTTTTTATAAAGCCCTATCTCATCATATGAAAGCGGCGCTTTACATCTCATGCATACACCGCCCTCAGACTCCCAGATACTCACATCTTGACAAGTCTTGCCTTGTAGACTTTAATTTCGTGCGGCTGTAAACGATGTACTCCGAAATAATCGTTATACGGACCTCTGACTTCGCCCGTAAATATGTCTGTCAGCTCAAAACCGTAGCCGGAATCAACAGTGAGACCGATATCGTAAAGCTGGCAAACCATGCCGCCTTCGCGGTCATCGTAGTTGACAAAAGCAAATGCGTATTCACCGTTCGAAAGATGACGGAACATACCAACGCGGCCCGACTCGGAGTTTCCGATAAAGAACATCGGCGGACGAGCTTCTTCATCCTGATTTATCGCGATAAGATCGCGGTTGAGAAGAAGTTTACGTGTTTCCTCGGACATGTTGCGGACGTCACAGCCAATCATAAGCGGTGATGAATACATGCACCAGAGAGCGAAGTGTGTGCGGTACTCAAGATCAGAGCAGCCTCCGGCATTACCACCGACATTGCCCTTTCCGTACATGCCGCAAACAAGCATGTCAATATCGTTATAACATCCAGGCCCGCTGTATGCTAACTTGTCCATCTGGCTGCGGGCAATGCGGCGGATGCTATCAAAATTATCCCATATATCGCCTGTCGAGCGGTACATATGCGCGCCGGATGAGCGTATCCAACGTTCTACATTGTCACTGCCCCAGTTGCAGGCAGAAAAGAGAATCTCGCGTCCGGTCGCTTTGAGCGCCATCGCCATTCTGTTATAAAGAATCGGACCGTTTGCAAGGTTCGGCTTAAAGCAAAAGTCGTATTTAAGGTAGTCAACGCCCCATGAAGCAAAAGTCTCAGCATCAAGGAATTCATGATCAAAGCTTCCGGGGAATCCGGCGCACGTCATTGTTCCGGCGCAGGAATACATACCAAATTTAAGCCCCTTAGAATGGATGTAATCTGCAAGATCCTTCATACCGTACGGGAATTTCTCGGGGTCAGGAACAATTCGCCCGTCGGGACCGCGGCGGCGCAGTGACCAGCAGTCGTCTATGACGACATATTCGTAGCCCGCATCACGGAGTCCTGTTTCAACCATCGCGTCGGCAGTCTCGCGTATGAGCTTATCGTTAATGTTCCAACCGAAAGTGTTCCAGGAATTCCACCCCATTGGCGGTTTTCTAGCCAGCATAATTATGCTCCTCCGTTACTCTGTAAATATTTTTTACTTCGTTGTAAGTATAACAGAAGAACTGGCCATATTCACGCAAAAGACGATATTTTTATGGTTATATTTTGTGTTTTTTGTAAAATGAAAAGCATAAGACTGGTGTTTCGGTATCAATGGACTCATAGTCAATGTTTCCCCGGACATCCGGCGGGCATCACTTTTAAGCATTTAGAAGAAAGGCGTCAGCGGTATTATTTTACATATACATAAACACCGGCGTGTCGGCAAGCTTTTTCCTTTTGCTGATTTTTATGTCGGAGAGGTACGATGCCGAGTGAACGGCATGAGAGCCAAAACGAAGGCGTATTTCATCGACTGCGCGCTCAAGGCGCATAAGGCGACTTCGCTCAGCGTCAAGAAACGAAAGCTGTGCATTGGCGACCTCCGCCGGAATAAGGTTAATAGCCCGAACATATACTGAACGCAGCGGCTTTCCCCAGCGGTGCTTTTCGCAGAAAATCTTGTACGCGCTCTCAATTATATCACGCGTCAGCTGTGTCGGATGTGCAAGGGTTCCCTGGTATTCTTTGACCTTAAGCTCACACGTTCGCACGGATACGGCGACAGCACGTGCGGCAAGCTCCTCACGGCGCAGCTTTTCCCCGACAATCTGCGAAAGCTCAATTATTACGTCCTTCACCTCCTCAGAGGTTGTGAGATCCCGCGTTGTCGTAATACCGTGCCCTATCGATTTTATCGGCGGCGAATCAGATGAGAGAAGCACCTCTGATGTGTCGTATCCGTTCGCATACGCCCACATCTGCCTGCCACCCTTACCAAAAAGCAGCGCAAGGTATTCGGGATCGGAACGCGCAAGATCGCCTATCGTCGCAATTCCACGGCGTAAAAGAGCCGTCGCCGCACGCGTTCCAACACCTAATAGATCACCCGCGGGGAGCGACCATATCTTCTCGCGGAAGTCGTCCTCCCCTATCACCGTTACAGCATCCGGCTTTTTCATGTCGCTGCCGA
>LFTK01000118.1 GCA_001513385.1 Clostridiales bacterium DTU064 | reverse complement strand
TGTATACACATAAAAAACTCATGTCAAAACCCAACACCCCTCAACCCCTTGTCCCATCTATCCTTAACCCTATTTCCCCAATTCTTTCCAGATAAAAAAGTCATGTCAAAAATCACCCATTTCCCTTATCCCTATCTCCTATTTTCTTCCTATTTTCAGCCTCATTTTAGATAAAAAAGTCGTGTCAGAAATAGGGATAAGTATCAAGGGAAAAGGGAAAAGTTTTAATCAATATCTTTTATCAATACACCATTCAAATCCAATAAAACCAATACTTTTACCCTTATACCTTGACCCTTAATCCTATAGACTCAATAAGGTTTTCTACCCTATTTTCACCATGACTTTTAACATGACTTTTTTATTTTTAACACAACTTTTTTATTCGTGACACGAGTTTTTTAGGGTTATACATATGCCGGTATAGCATATCTCCGTTTCACTCAACCGTAACAGACTTAGCAAGGTTGCGCGGTTTATCTATGTCACATCCCATTACGGCAGCAATGTTATAAGAGATAATCTGGCAGGCTACAACGACAAGCGATGGCAGGAGCAGCTCGTTGCACTCCGGTACCTCTATGACATAATCTGCATATGAGTCGCCGTTTGCGTCGTACATTCCCTTGCCGGTAATTAGCACGACAAATGCGCCGCGCGCCTTAACTTCCTTAATGTTGCTGACCGTTTTCTCGAATATTTCCTTCTGCGTAGCTATGGCGATAACGGGAGTATCAGGCTCGATAAGTGATATTGTGCCGTGCTTCAGCTCGCCTGCTGCATAAGCCTCGCTATGTATATATGATATTTCTTTGAGCTTCAGCGAGCCTTCGTAACATGCGGCGTAGTCAAGCCCGCGTCCTATAAAGAATATATGGTCGCGCTGGGCAAGGTGGCCTGCAAGCTGCTTCGTCGACTCGTAAAGCGGCATAAGCTCTCCTATGAGTTGCGGCAGATGCGAAAGCTCTCTGCTAAGCTCTTGTAGTTTTTCATTTGTTAGATTGCCCTTTGCCTTAGCAGTTTGAATTGCAAGGATTAAGAGCATTGCCACCTGCGCTGAAAATGCTTTTGTCGTTGCAACAGCTATCTCAGGGCCGACATTCATATAAAGGGCGACGTCGGCAGCACGTGCAATTGATGAACCGACGACGTTGACAATAGCGACCGTGCGCAATCCCTTTGCCTTTGCAAGGCGCAGGGCAGCCAAGCTGTCGGCTGTTTCGCCTGACTGTGATATTATGACGACAAGATCGTCGGGATAAAGGATAGGATCGCGGTAGCGGAACTCGGATGCTACCTCATACTCCGCAGGAATTCCGGCAAGGCGTTCAATAAACGTGCGTCCGATTATTCCGGAGTGAAGAGCGCTGCCGCATGCTGCTATGTATGTGCGTTTTGTGTTGCGCAGTATCTCATCCGTCAGCCCCTCATCCTCAAATGTTGCGATACCGTCATCTTTTATACGGGGACCTATCGTATCACGTAAAACTGTAGGCTGCTCGAATATTTCTTTTAGCATGAAATGCGGATACCCGCCCTTTTCTGCGGCGTCATAATTCCACATAACATGCTCGCGGCGCGGCTCGACAGGAGCACCATGTTTATCAGTAATATAAATGCCGTCACGTGTTACCTTTGCTACTTCAAGCTCGCCTAAAACTATGTAGTCACGTGTCCATTTTAATATTGCTGGAATGTCTGATGCGATAAAGTTTTCATGATTGCCGTTTCCTATGCCGATAATTAACGGGTTATCCTTTTTAACGGCGTAAAGCTCGTCTGGGGAGCCATCAAACATGATGGCTAAGGCAAATGAACCGCGAATATCGTTCATTGCTTTGTAAATAGCTTCGAGCGGATCTGATTTATAATACTTGGCGATAAGATTAACGGCAACCTCAGTATCTGTTTCGGACTTGAAAACAACTCCCTCTGACTCAAGCATGAGCTTCAGCTGTATGTAATTCTCGATTATACCATTGTGAACAAGCGTAACGCGCCCGTCAGCGCTCATGTGCGGGTGTGAGTTGCGCTGTGAAGGCTCGCCGTGCGTTGCCCATCTCGTGTGTCCTATACCACACATGCTGTTTGTGCAACAATCGCCAACAATTCGTTCAAGGTCAGATATTCTTCCCTTTGTCTTTTTTATTTCAATACCATTTTCGGTGCGAAGTGCTATTCCTGCTGAGTCGTAACCTCTGTATTCAAGGCGCAAAAGACCATCGAGCAGAACTTTTTTAGCGTCCCGCTCGCCTATATATCCAACTATTCCACACATATATGTATATAATTAACTCCTATATCAAATTTAATATTAAACTTAGACGCGTTTTTGTTCACCGGTTACCCGATTGTTTGTACGCGTCCTAACGACGGCAGACCTATATACAGTAAATTTTAATACATTTCTTATGTTTACATGCCGCCGCGGGATCATCCGCCGAATACTTCGATAAATCCCGTCCTCGTCCTCCGCTAAAAAAGCGGAACCGGCGCTTTTATATTCTTTTTTTGGTTATTATACTCCCGAAACACCTCACTTTCTGTGATTATCAATATGTTTTTATCGTCTATACCGAATCCCAAAGACCACCTCCTTAAATCTTTTATATCTATACAAAACATTGGTACGAACATTAAAGCTCGTACCGCAGCTTTATACTATCCGATAAATCAGCAAACAGTTTTGCGGAATAAATTGCAAATAATACAGATATGCCAAACGTCACCATACCGACGCTTTCAAACACTGGTATATAGACAACATACTTAACACCGTCTACCTGCGCTACAGCTTCCTTTGTTATACCGCAGAAAATAACATACAGTGTTGACATAAGAGCAGTGAACACACCAAAATCAAAGAATCTGCGGCACCCGCGCTTAAAGCGCTCTACCGTTTCGGTAAGACTCAGCTCTAATGTACCCGTATGGTGCTCGGCTAAAATCAAAAGACGTTTCATTGTGTAATAAAGAAGGTATATGAAGAAACCGGAATCAATAACTGTTATCACACACGCGATAATGTAATACGGATAAACCTCCGGCTCCATGAGCGCACGGGCAATATCATGTTTGTTTGTGAAAACAAACATGTAAATCCACTGCACAAGAGATATGCCCATTGAAATGCTGGCTACTATGATGCCTTTTTTCGGGTTGCCAAGCTCATTCTTCGCAATTACAAAGAAGGCGATAAAGAAAAGCGGAGCTATAAAGTTTGGTACGATATCGACGTTATTAATAGCAAAATTTATTGAAAGCACGCATCCGATGCCAAGGAGCAAGAGCGCAAATCTCAGGCGGCGAAAAACGAATATTCCACCGCGAGTAACTCTCATTTCATCGTATGCCGAAGATATTTTTGAAGTGAAAGAGCTGTTTTTGTATATTGCCTTGAAATAACGCAGGGTTGTTCTCAGCCAGATGATACCGGCGATAAAAGCGACAATACATCCGAAGCCAAGGAGAAGACCGCGGAATTCTGCTATATTAAAGTTAAGCCCCGATTTGACATCTCCCGAATATTCAAAAGATGAGAGGACCGACATCTCCGGAAGAACGGTTGCTGCGGCTCTTATAATGAAAAATAAGCGAGTTGCGCGAATAAACTTTGTAGCGCCGTCAACAGGCATACGTGGAGGTTTCGGCGCGCGAAATTCTCTCGTCGGTGGCAGCGGAGCTCCCGGCTGCCGTGATGTAAATTCTTCGCGGTGTCGCGCTTCATTTTCATTATAGCGCTCAAGCTTTTTCGCGCATAACGCATCATACCGGGCTTTCTTGCGGTTGTATTTTTCAAGTTCCTTGCTTGATGGCATTGCGAACACTGAGGGTTCGTCGAAACGCTGGGCAAGATAACTGTACCCGTCAACTAATCCGGAGAATGCATAATAGTACATCAACGCTTCGGCAATGCCGAAACACAATGAAAATACAAGGAGCATTACCTTGTCGTCGCCCTTAACGAAAATCATAAGGGCAGTTTTCGCCGCCATCACAAATGATAGCTTGATGAACATCGAGCGGGCGTCTGATGCGTGCGACGACAGATCAGCCGGCTTTCTCAACAAGCTGACCATTATAAGACAGCCTATAACGTCCGGGAGTATATCAAGGATTGATATATTCGGGTTGAAAAAGGTAACCGATGCAATAGCGGCAAGAATAAACAACATATCCGATCCCCTCCTAAATTTTTACGGAGCGCTCTTAATCGGTGTCTGAATTTGCATTGACATTTAATTGTTATCTGAACTTTCTGTGTTTGCACCTTTATTTGCAATTTCGCTTGTGTCGACACTATTGCCGCTATTAACTTTGCCCTTAGATTTAAAGAAAGCGGCAAGCTTTGATTCCTTTGGCTTCATGTCGTGGTCTGAAGCGGGACAAATCCACATATAGCAGCTATAAATATATGCACTAATCAGTATAGCACATACTAACCTGAAAAGTAGGGCAAAAGCGGAGAATGCGGCTTTGTATGAGTCAAGCCAAGCATAATCTAAAGAAAGAGTTATGATAAAAACGTAACTTATTGCAAAAAGATAGATGTTTCTCTTTGCTTTTCCGGCAAGTTTTATATCACCGACGGAGAGCGACAGTTCACGAAGCGCCAAAAGGAGAACTACTGTATAAACAAACAGCACAGCATGGCGAATGAGTAAAATAAGCTCATCAACCCAGGTGATTGCCTCTATTATGCCAAGTACTGTCAGTGTATAATAAACACCTTGCGCAAAAGCATGGAAAAACAGTACATAAAGCGCGGCTGATGAAAAGCGAAAACGTCGTCCGTACGGCACAAGCCTTATATGCGCTTCAACCATCAGATAACAACCGATGATATCGGTTATGAAAAACGAAGGTGCAAATGTAAAAATCGTGTATATTACATAGCCGAGAAATAAAAGCCCAAGTCCCATCACAACCTCCGTATGCCGAAAAAGCGCATATCAGCCCAACTCCAACTATACATCCTTTTGTACAAATCCACAGCAGTTTTTATACTTTTTGCCGCTGCCACACGGGCAAGGATCATTGCGTCCGATTTTCTGCGCTGCCGTTTTACGCACGGGCATTTGCTTGACTGGCTGCTGCTGAACAGGCGTGGGGCGTGCGCTGTTCACTACAACAGGTGAGCTTACCGGGCCTGTCTTTTGAGATGACGCAAAACCGGCTGATGTGATGCGGGCTATCTGACGGCGTTTCTCGTATTCCTCGCGCGGTATAGCCGACAATACCATACGCACTGTGTCGTTGCGTATTTGCCTTGTCATTTCGTTGAAAAGTTCAGCGCCCGTAATCTTATACTCGGTGACAGGATTGCGCTGTGCGTACGCCTGAAGGCGTATGCTGTCGCGCAAATCTTCCATAGCTTCGAGGTGTTCCATCCAGTGACGGTCGACATTGCGAAGCAGCAGGTTGCGCTCGACATTGCGCATCCACTCTGAGCCATACTTTTCTTCTTTTTCGTGGTAAATGCGCTCAGCACGTTCAGTTAATAGTTTTAAAATGTCCTCGCGTTTTATTTTTTGTAATTCTTCTTCCGAATACTTGAAATCATCTTTTGTGCAGAGAACACCAAGATAAGCGTCACGCAGGCTTGATAAATCCCAATCGGAGGGATCATCTGCCGCTGTGTGATATTCGACAGCCTCAGCTATCGTGTCGCGTATCATCTTCTTAATTTTTTCGCTGAGGTCGACGCCTTCAAGAACCTCGTAGCGTTGTTTATAGATGATTGTGCGCTGCTGGTTCATGACGTCGTCGTATTCAAGGACATTTTTACGACGCTCAAAGTTGAGGTTTTCAATACGCTTTTGAGCTGATTCAATAGATTTTGTGAGAATTGATGAGTTTATCGGCATATCATCCGGCAGGTTTAAACGATCGACAAGATTAAACAGTTTATCCCCGCCGAAAAGACGTATCAGATCGTCCTCAAGTGATATATAAAACCGTGACTCACCCGGATCGCCCTGACGTCCAGCGCGTCCGCGTAGCTGGTTGTCTATACGGCGGCTCTCATGCCTTTCAGTACCGATTACGAAAAGACCGCCGGCAGCCTTTACTTTTTCAGCTTCAGGTGCTATTTCCTCCTGATACTTCTTATAGAGCTCTCTGTAGAGCTGGCGCGCTGCTAAAACTTCCTCAGAAACGGACAGCGAGTATCCTGTCGCTTGAGCAATGACAAGTTCATCATATCCGAGGCGGCGCATCTCGGCTTTGGCAAGGTATTCGGCGTTGCCTCCGAGCATTATGTCCGTACCGCGCCCGGCCATGTTTGTTGAAATTGTAACAGCACCAAGTTTGCCGGCTTGTGCGATGATTTCAGCCTCACGGTCGTGGTATTTTGCATTCAGGACCGTATGTTTGATGCCGGCACCTTTGAGTCTTCTTGATAAAAGCTCTGATTTTTCAATTGATACCGTACCGACAAGAACAGGCTGACCTTTTGCGTGGCACTCTTTGATCTGCTCAATAATTGCGTTTTCTTTTGCCTTTGCAGTCTTAAAGACGACGTCGTTATGGTCGATACGTATCATCGGCTTATTCGTCGGCACCTCAACGACGTCAAGGTAGTATATTTCACGGAACTCGTTTTCTTCCGAAAGGGCTGTTCCCGTCATACCCGAGAGCTTTTCGTACATTCGGAAGTAGTTCTGGAATGTTATCGTCGCAAGCGTCTTATTTTCTTTTTTGATTTCGACGTTTTCCTTTGCCTCGATCGCTTGATGAAGCCCATCTGAATAGCGGCGTCCCGGCATCATTCGTCCGGTAAATGAGTCGATTATCATAATTCCGTCGTTATGAACGATATAATCGACGTCCCGTTTCATTATGCCGTGAGCGCGAAGCGCCTGATATATGTGATGGACTATCTCGGAGTTTTGTTCATCGGCAAAGTTTTCAAGACCGAAGAATTTTTCTGCCTTGCGTATACCGTTTGCCGTTAGTGTTGCTGTGCGCGCCTTTTCATCGACAATGTAATCCTGCGGTATGTCATCCGTAAGCTCCTTACTGTCGGTCTCTTTGATGACATATTTTGAAAGCGTGCGCACAAACTCATCAGCTTTTTTATATAGGTCAGTTGACTCCTCGCCTTCGCCGGATATTATAAGAGGCGTTCTCGCTTCGTCAATTAAAATCGAGTCAACCTCGTCTACGATTGCAAAGTGATGTCCGCGCTGAACCATCTGCTCTTTGTAAAGAACCATGTTGTCACGCAGATAGTCAAATCCGAACTCGTTGTTCGTACCATAGGTAATGTCGCAGGCATATGCTGCCTGTTTTTCTTTTGTTGACTGGCCGTGGACAACAAGACCTGTCGTAAGGCCGAGGAATTCGTGGACACGCCCTATTTCATCGGCTCCCAGTCGTGCAAGGTATTCGTTAACCGTGACGACATGCACGCCTTTTCCCGTCAGGGCGTTTAAATATGATGGCATTGCGGCGACAAGTGTCTTACCTTCACCGGTTTTCATTTCGGCTATTCTGCCCTGGTGAAGAAGTATGCCACACATAAGCTGGACGCGGAAAGGACGCTTGCCGAGAACGCGGTCGCATGCCTCGCGTACAAGAGCATAAGCGTCCGGCAGTATATCGTCAAGCGTCTCGCCAGCTTTTAAGCGTTCCTTTAGCTTTGGCGTAACTGCCGCCATTTCAGCGTCGCTCATGTTTTTATATACGGGAGCGAGCGCTTCGATTTTATTAACAATAGGTGTTATCTTTTTTATCTGACGTTCGCTGTATGTTCCGAAAATTTTATCAAATAACTTCATTTTTGCGAGCCGTTATACGGCCCTCGCCTCCATTGCTTTTATGAATATTGTCAAAATACATTATGATTTTGCTTGATATAGATGCATTTGTGAAAAAAATACTTATCATATATTATACAATGTATAAACTATTTTGGCAATCTGCTATTTGTTAATAATTTTAACCCTGGCACACGATACACGAGAATTGTTTATACATAACGACGAAAACGGCAGGTATTTCCTGCCGTTTTTAATATGTTTTATCTATTATTTTGCAAGCGCTGCTTTGATTGCAAGCGCAAATTCCACGCGTGCGCGCTCAAGCTCACACGCTATGCTGTACGGCTTCATAACGTTGCCTTCCATGTGGAAGTTGTTTGCCGCACATCCGCCGCCGCAATAGTATTTTGCCCAGCAGTCAGCGCACGTGGGATTTTCGATGAGATTGCAGTGTGCGAAGGTGTTTCTTATGTTCTCATCAATTACCCCGTCAAATATGTTGCCCATCTTGAATTTTTCTTCACCCGCGAATTGATGGCACGGGTAGATGGAGCCATCCGGCGTCACGGCTACGTATTCACAACCGGAACCACAACCTTTCGCGCGTTTAATAGCGCAAGGCCCACCGTCAAGGTCTATCATGAAATGGAAGAAGGTGAACGGGCGTCCTGCCTTTGCACGGGCTATATACTCAAGCGCGAGCTTTTCATACTCGGCAAATATAGCGGGGAGGTCTTCCTTGCGGATGGAGTACTCGCTTTCTTCAGGCAGTACAACCGGCTCTACTGACACCGCATTGAAGCCTGAATCGACAAGATGCAGAACATCGGCGGTAAAGTCAAGGTTGCGGCGGGTAAATGTTCCGCGTACGTAGTATTCGCCATCTCCACGGCGCTCGACGAGCTTTTTAAACTTTGGTATGACTGTTTCATAACTGCCTGAACCGTCCTCAAACGGCCGCATATAGTCATTTACCTCGGGGCGACCGTCTATTGATAAAACAACGTTTGACATTTCAGCGTTTATGAAATCTATCGACTCGTCGTCAAGAAGCGACCCGTTTGTTGTCATGGTAAAGCGTATTTTTTTGCCATGCTTCGCTTCAAGCTCGCGACCGTAGCGCGTTATCTCGCGCACAACATCAAAGTTTAAAAGAGGTTCGCCACCGAAGAAATCAACTTCAAGATTGCGAACGCCGCCGCTTTTTTCAATGAGAAAATCGAGTGCTCTCTTCCCTGTCTCAAGGCTCATCAGCTTTCGTTCCTGAACATAACCACCGCAGTCGGCAAAGCAGTAACGACAACGCATGTTGCAGTCATGCGATACATGAAGGCACATTGATTTTATACGCGTTGATAATGCCTTGCTTATATCACCAAGCGGTATTGGATCTGAAAACAGCTCCCCCTGCTCGTAGAGCGAATATAACTCCTCATATGCTTCTTCAACGTCGCTGCTGTCAAATCTTGCAAGGCTGTAACGAAGCGATACGGGCATATCTTGTGTCAGTGGCGGTTTTATGTACGAGAGCATTTTATATGCGATAGGCGACAGAACATGAACAGCGCCGCTTTCCGTATCGACGGCAATATTGCTCCCAAGCCGTCTGAATGTGTGTATCATCTTTCGTAAAATCCTGTTCTTATTTAAATTTTATGAAAAGTAGAATACGGGCGGGGACGATGTCCCCGCCCTGCCCGGAATTTTCTTTTAATTACTTACCGGTGTTTTGATCTTTCTTTGCCGTGTTTTCATCAACACGACGCTCGCAGTGCTGGTTTCCAACAGTGCAGGATGTCTTGCATGCAGACTGGCAGGAAGCCTGACATTCACCGCAGCCGGAACCGATGGCGCGGGAAGCATATGTCTTAGTATTGAGTGTTTTTACGTGTTTCATATCGATTATTCCTTTCAGTTAAACGGATATCACCGGTATTTTTTTATCTTCATCTTTTTAATTTTAGGTGCGCCCGCAACTTTTGGCGTACGATTACGTGTGCGCGACGCAAGTAGCGCGCCTGGCAGCGCTATGACAACAATTCCAAGCCGTGCGAGCACGGAGTATGGGTCCGGCAAAGCCGGGCCATAAGAGAGATCCTCTCCCGCAATCCAAGACAGCATCCATGTCAGAAGCATTAGAAGAACGCCGGATATTAGCCCTGAAAGAACGTTGCCGCCGAAGTGCGAACCGAAAAATCCGGCCGCAATGCCGGAAAGCGCAAGCGCTACAATAGCAAATGGCACAACGAAACGGCTCGGGTCACCTGTAGAATAAAGGGCAAAGCTGATAATTAATAGCATGGCCGTTGCTACAACTAAGGCAAGAGCTACTCCCTTTAAGGCCGCGAGCATCATAGCACCGAAGCCTATACCGTCGCCGGCCCCGGTCTGATATTTGTCCATCGATGATTCACACTCCCGAAACACTTTTTTATACATTAATATTCCGGGGTGTGTGAAATTATGAGCGAAAATGCTTATGGCTCTGCGTCTTCAGCCTTTACATCGACGCTTCTGACTGCTGACTTTAAAATACGTATCTTTGTCTTTTCTTTACCTGTTTCAATCATGCAGGTTTCTTCTTTTATGCTGACTATCTTGCCGATAATCCCGCCGATCGTCGTTATCTCGTCGCCGACCTGCAGGTTATTGCGCATTTCAGCCAACTGCTTCTCCTGTTTCTTCTGAGGTCTGATGAGGAAGAAATAGAAGAATACAAGCATGATTATAAGCATGATGATTGTTACAAGCGAATTTGACGCATTGGCAGTTGTGGCTTCATCAAGAAGTACGGTCATGAAATATCTCCCACCACGGTTAAATTTACATATTTGCTGAATCATAATTATATATTATTATGCGTGTATTTTCAACCCCTTTTCATAAAATATGAAAAACAGATATTATTTTTGCTTTTCCCTATTGACAAGTGACAAATCGACGTTGTATCATTTATCTGTACTAACACAATTAGTACAGATAATGAAAGGAACACGGGAATGAGTATTTTCAGCGTTGATTATAAAAACCGTAAGCCTATATGGGAACAGCTGACGGACAACGTGACGGATCTCGTTCTGCGCGGATTGCTTCCGTTAGGCGAAGCTATGCCAAGCGTCAGGGCGATGGCGGCCGACCTTGGAATTAACCCGAACACAATACAAAAGGCATATGTAGAGCTTGAACGCCGAGGTGTGATCGTCTCAATACCAGGCAGAGGAAGCTTCGTCACAACAGACATATCGGCTCTTCTGACCGAACGGCTTGAATCAGCCGCTGCAGCGCTGGGCGAATCAGCGCGTGCGGCAAAAGAGGCTGGGATGGAACGTGAACGCGCAATAAAGATTATCGATGAAGTATGGGGGAATGATAAATGATCCGTATAAAAGACGTGACAAAGACGTTCGGTGCTATAAAAGCGCTTGACGGTGTGTCTGCTGAAATCAGTGCTGGTTCGATTTATGGGCTAATTGGCTCAAACGGCAGCGGCAAATCCACACTTCTCCGGATTATGTGCGGAGTTTTCCTCGCAGATAGCGGTTATGTCGAGATTGACGGAGAAAATGTTTATGAAAACAGCAAACTGAAGCAAAGTATCGTATATCTCTCAGATGAGCAGTTCTTTTTACCGCACTCTACAATGAATGACATGGCGCAGTTTTACAAAAGCGTTTACCGCAGCTTTGATATGGTCCGTTTTGTAAAGCTAACAGAGGTTTTTGGGCTTGACCCGAACCGTAAAATCGCAACATTTTCGAAAGGCATGACAAAACAGGCGTCAATTTTGCTTGGACTATCAGTACATCCGAAGTACATGTTCTTGGATGAGACTTTCGATGGACTTGACCCTGTCGTTCGTCAGCTTGTAAAGCGCCTTATCGCCGAGGAAGTTGCAGAAAGAAAAATGACGCCGGTCATCGCATCCCATAACCTGCGCGAGCTCGAAGATATATGTGACCACGTCGGGCTTCTGCATCAGGGCGGAATCCTCTTTGACCGTGAGCTTGACGATATGAAGTTGAACATACACAAGCTTCAGCTCGTCCTGCGTGAAGAAACACCTATTGATGCTTTATCTCCGCTTAATATTCTTGACCACTCATCACGTGGCAGAATGCATACAATAGTCTGTCGTGGCACAACAGAGGAAATAGACGCCGTAATTCTTCCTCTTGAGCCGGTGTATTATGAGATTATACCGCTGACACTTGAGGAGATCTTCATTTCTGAAATGGAGGAAAAAGGTTATGACTTTAAAAATGTCATTTTCTGATAGAATGAGTTCGCGCGGAGTGAGCATCTCATATGTTTCGTTTACAATAAAGCGGATGTGGCCTGCCGGGCTTTTGTTCTTCATTATTTTCTTCTTCACAATGCCCGTACCGGCTGTCCTTTCACTTTCATCCATATCAGATCCAATAACTTATACTGATTATTATAGTTCATTCATCCCTACAATTAACGGCATATTCATGTTCACAAGCGTATTCAGTGCCGTTTTTGCAGGATGTTATGCTCTGCGCTACTTACAATCACGTGTCAGCATAAATTTTTATCACAGCTTACCTGAAACAAGGCTTTCACACTATACATCAGCCCTTGCCGCATCAACTATATCGTACATTTTATCAGCAGTTATAAATGAGCTACTCCTCATTATAGTGACAGCTTCAGCCGGATTTTTAAAGCATGAGATGTTCTCGCTGATTTTCCGCGGCTTTGGCGCTTGTGCATTCTACTTCTTTGTTTTCCTCTCGATAACAATCTTTGCAGGAATCCTCACCGGGCTTACATCAATCCAGTTCCTCATGACCGGGTATTTAGTCGGTATATTACCGGTTATATACGGATGTGTAATGCTCATACTCGATGATGTATTTAATTATTTCGATATTTCCAGCTTATCGAGTATGAATGTATACGCATGGCTCACGCCTATAGTACGTGCGACTCGCGCAATTGATTCCATCACGGGTATTAGAAAAAGTGAATATCGTTTATCATATTTCATATTTGATCTTTTAATTATCATCGGACTGTTTATCGGTTCATATTATATCTACAAAAACCGTAAAAGCGAACGGTCGGGAACACCGATAATATTCCCGCGTGTTGCATCGTTTATAAAATACACGCTTCTCTTCCCTGCAACGTATATTCTCGGTTTCATATTTGGTGAAATCGGCTCCTATGGCTGGCTTTATTTTGGCTTTGCTGCCGGTGCACTCTTGTCATTTATGCTTATCAACACCGTTTTCAACCGCACGGCAAAGGCGATGTTCGTCGGATTCAAAGGTTTGATTATTTACTTTGTTTTGTTTATTACCATTTATATTGCAATCAACGCAGGAACCCTGAGGTTTATCGATTACGCCGTTCCGCAAGCCAGCGAAATTCAGATTACTGCTGATAACAGGTTGTTTACGATTAAAGACAAGGCAACAATCGAGAAAATCCGCGATCAAATGAAGGATTTTAACAAGGACTTAAAAGACGGAAAGGCTGTGCCGAGCAATTATGATGTCAGCAGCGTTGAAAAAGGTTTGTTTTACCAAATCAGTGTAGATAAATACAATAATGACGAAGCCACGCGCACGGTGTCACCCGAAGTGACATATATTAACGCAGCAGGCATGAAGATGACGTATGATTATTATGGCATTAATTATTCTTATTTCAGTGAAATATTTGAGTTAATACGCTCATCTGAAAACTTTGCTCTGCAATATATTCCATCAAACACTGAAGTTGAAGAATTTACCTTTTATGCCGTAACCACAGATAATATGCTCGATGATTACGGAACCTCACAACATGAAAAAGATCATATCGATAATGAAGCAGGACATAATTTATCGAGCATATACCTGTCTTACGGTTTATATAAAGGATACTATGAAGACGGCGATTACAAACACTTTGACCCAATTCGCTTATACGGTGCGTTCAATGTCGGTGACAGCGAATATTTCAACAGAGTCAGCATCGGAAACATTGATTATCGAGTAACTGCTGATACGTATGGCACAAGCTCATATCGATACAGAAGTAATACTATGCCGCTGTACTTTGATAATATCGACAGCATACTGTCACTGATACCGTATAAAGATGAAAATTCAAAGATTTATGGCTGGTATGGCTATGGTGATGACAGAGTAAACTTTTCAAATGTTAAAAAATTCCTCGGTTCATCACTTGAAGATTATCTAAATAAATTGTCACTTGACATAGGCAGCATTATCATCGTCAACAAAACAAACGAAAATATGGTGACAATAACTGATAAGGGTGACATTGCAAAAATTCTTGCTTCATGTGCTTCAGTTGGCTACCCATCTATCATCTCCGATTTTACCGTTACACACCCTGATTATGTCGTATTTATCAATTACGGCACCGGTGAGCAGGCAATATCATGTTTAACATGGCTGCTTGCCGACCGTGTAGGCGATATATCCGATATAATTAAGTAAGTTATAGAGTTAGCACTAAAAAAGAATAACTCCCCCACATGCGCGGCAAAATAACAGCGTATAAAATGGGGGAGTTTTTCAATGCAGAGACTTAACGGATTTCTTGATAACGATGTAAGTACGTTTGATAACACGCTACGCGTGAACGATAATTTTGATATTATAAAACGCGAGCTTGTAGTTTCGGGCAAGCGTGCTGTTCTATATTATATCGACGGATTTATCAAAGCGTCATCGTTACAGAAGCTTTTGATATACTTGACAGATGCAAACGGCTTCGGCGACGGTCAGCCCGGCGCTGCTAAAAGGTTTGCCGACGAAAAGTTGCCCGATGTTGAAGTTGAAATATCATCTAATGTCAACGAAATAATAAAAAATGTTTTAGCCGGATGCTGTGCTATGCTTGCAGACGGCTTCGGTCCCGAGGCTGCTGTAATTGATTTGCGTTCATATCCTTCAAGGGAGACACAGGACCCTGAAAACGACCGCGTTATACGAGGTGCACGAGACGGTTTTGTCGAAACGCTTATATTCAACACGGCACTTGTGCGCAGGCGCATACGCGACACGGCTCTAACAATGAAATACATCAGTGTAGGTGAAAAATCACAGACTGACGTCGTTGTTGCGTATATAGAAGGCACTGCGAACAAGCGATATGTCGACCATGTAATAAGGCAGATAGGCGATGTGAAAACAGACGCGCTTGCCATGGGCAGCCAGAGCCTGATGGAATGTCTTGCGCGTGGCGCCTGGTATAACCCCTTCCCTCGCGTCCGCTTTACGGAGCGCCCTGATTCCGCTGCCGCTCATCTGCTTGAGGGCGGAATTATCGTTTTATGCGATGGCTCACCTGAAGCGATGATGCTACCGACATCAATTTTTAACTTTCTTCAGGAAACAAACGACTATTATTTCCCGCCGCTTACGGGGACATACCTGCGGCTCGTCCGATATGTCGTTTTTGCATCAACTATATTTATCACGCCGCTTTGGTATCTGTTTTTAATGCATACTGAAATTTTGCCTGAATGGCTTCACTTTGTCATTCCGTCGGATACCGGTAAGCTGCCGGTAATAGTGCAACTTTTCATAACGGAGTTTGCACTTGACACGCTGAAACTTGCTTCGCTTACGACGCCGTCAACAATGTCGAATTCGCTTTCAATCATCGGTGGTCTTTTGATAGGTGACTTTGCCGTAGACAGCGGCTGGCTTATACCTGAGGTCATTTTTTATATGGGCTTTACGGCAATCGCAAACTTCACGCAGTCAAGCTATGAGCTTGGTTATGCCTTTAAATTCTTCCGCATGACGCTTTTGCTCCTGACAGCCCTATTCTCAATTTGGGGATTTATCATCGGAATTGTCTTTATTCTTATAATGCTGTTATCTGCAACCGAAATATGCGGTGGTAAATATCTGTACCCGCTCATTCCCTTTAACGGCGGCG
>LFTK01000105.1:11672-32113 GCA_001513385.1 Clostridiales bacterium DTU064 | reverse complement strand
GCAACAAAAAGCATTTTCCATCAATATTCAATAGTGTCGTATGCTATTAATATTAATAATGTAGCCACCAAAACTTTACATCGCACAGCAGCCGCATTATAATGATAAAAACGCGCTTGTGCCACACTTTTTAGCTTTCGTTTCGGAGGTACTTATTTTGTATCACATCGGAATTGACCTTGGCGGCACGAATATTGCCGCAGGAATATTAAAAGAAAGCGACGTTGCCCCCCTCCTTTTTGCTCAAGCCCGCCCGGCTGACGACAGTCAGCCGCTTGTCAGGGGTGATAGTTGCCTTTTATACAAAGATTCAATCCCGACGCATCCGGCTCGCAGTGCAGAGGAAATCATAGCCGACGCGGCTTCGCTTGCCCGCACGGTAGCTCATCGCGCTGGCGTCGATTTTCGTGATGTCACATCGATTGGATTCGTCTCGCCCGGCACTGTCAATCCCCTCACGGGTATCGTCGTGTTCGCAGGAAATGTTCCGTTTACGAATTTCGATGTAAAATCTCACCTCCGACGCCACACAGGTATTGAAAAAATAACAGTTGACAACGACGCAAACGCCGCCGCATACGCTGAAGCCGTCGTTGGCGCTGGTCATGGCGTCCGAGACTTTCTCTTGATAACGATTGGCACCGGAATCGGCGGCGCTTATGTCAGTGCAGGTGATGTACAGCGCGGCTTCAACTTCGCCGGCGGCGAGTTCGGTCACACTGTCATCGTCGTCGGTGGTGAAAAATGCACATGTGGCCGACTTGGCTGCGCCGAAGCTTACTGCTCGGTAAACGCTCTCATCCGCATGACGCTTGATGAAATGGCACGCGCTGATGCTGCCGGTGAACGCACACTGCTCAAAGATATTGCTGAAAAAACGTCGGGTGTCAATGGTAAAACAGCATTTGACGCTATGCGTGAGGGCGACAAAGTGGCAGAAAGAGTAGTATCTCGCTACATTTACTACCTTGCCACAGCACTGACAAACTACATCAACATTTTTCAGCCTGAAATCCTTGCTATTGGCGGAGGAATATCAAAAGAAGGCGAATATCTTCTCTCCCCTCTTCGCCGCATTATATATTCCGAGATGTTTAACCACCGTCAAAGCCCCGACAAGTATACTAAAATTGTCACCGCTTCCCTCGGTGGTGACGCGGGCGTCATCGGCGCCGCGCTTTTAGCGGTAAAAGAATGGTCGCATAAAAAATAGTAGAGTAATAATAGCCTTCATCGGCACACGTTATTAATAAATGAAAGAAAAAACCGGGCTTAATGAAAGTCCGGTTTTTTATGTCGTATTTTAGTATATCGTATTTTACAGTTCTTCTTCACGTATTAGCTCGCGTTGTAATATTCATAATGCAAAAACGGCTTACATCCGTAGTTTTATGGTACATATGGTTGTTTCATATATGTCAACCGTGTTTCGTGCCACCATATAGAGACGTAAGGGATGACGTCAGCATGCCGTCTTCACTCTCGCGAAAGCCGGCGTCATGTGCTATTTTCTCCGGCATTACTCCTTTTTTTACTTTCATCGTGACACAAAAGCAGTCGTAAGCAAAGCGCATAGCAGCGCGGCACATGATAAATAAAGCTTCATAATCATAGCCCCCCTCCGGCACGTCGGCAGGTGGCATAAGACCGGATATGTAAGCTGTCTCGCCCTTTATGCGGAACTGGCATACACCGGCAAGAACACCGTCTATGCGGGCGGCATATGCAAGTGCGTCAGGGTCATATTCGATGCCGCATATACCACATAAGGCTTCTTGCTCATCTTTGTTTTCAATCGGTAATATTGTCAGCATAAGTACAAATAACTATTCTTTTGTTTCTTCATTCGTCCACGTTATAAGCTCTTTAGCGTACGGAAGCGATTCTATCCAATGGCAAAACACATGCCACTCGGCAAGCTTATGGTTTTTACGCGCGTGATACATGTTTGTCAGGTTCTCATAATTCATTGTTACCGTGCGAAGTTGATTGTAGCTTGACGGTAAAAGCTGTATCATATCGTGCCAGTGCGACACATCCTTTGTCTCAACGAAAGCAAGTCGCGACTTTTCAAGGTATTCAATGACACCATCAAGGACAGTAAGCGCCCCCTCGCTTAGCCTGTCTGTTGAAAAATCGTCGCGTGAAAAAGGTTTTGCATGGATTTTATGCATGGTGGATGTTGAGTTGGCTACGGTGCCTACTTTATATGTGTCAAACTCTTTCCACCAGTAAAGCGGGCCTGTGATGTCCGCTGAGACGAATATTTGACGTATAAATTTTCTGTGGTCACTGCCCGCGCGGCATAGCCGCATGGCAAGCGCGAGGTCATTCGGACCCAGTATAAAATTACCGTTTTCGTCATATCTGCTGTCGGAGCGATCCCATGATGCAAGCGGATTACGTGCTCCACGTATCGCGCCCTCAAAGTTCATGACTACGGTTTTTTCAATCTTCAGCATAACTCTGATTCTTTTCCCGCTGCCGCAAAATGGGCAGCGCTATTTGATTTTCTTATATGAATAATACCATGATGCGGCGGTTTTTTCAATCCGCAAGGCAAAAATTACATAAAAAACTATCATCTTTGTCCTAATGCTGCATAAAAGCCGAACAATTGGCAAAAATAATGAAGGTCATACTATATTTTTACAAGGAGACACATACATCATGAAGCCAGTCAGAAGCGAAAACAAGATCGCATATATCGTACTCGCATTCGTTTTGACTGCTCTCACAGTAGTCGTTATTGCAACTGCGGTAGCCAGCCGCCGCGCCGGTAAAAAATACGACGAAACCTCGGGAAGTGATACAGCAGCGACAACAACAGCTCCGGAAACTACAAACAAGCAGCAAGACACTGAAGACGCAGTAATTACAAATAATGACGAGGAAACGAGCGACATAGCTGACAATAACGACACCGAAGACAAAGAGGAGGAAGTCAATGCAGAACCACAGCTTCCGAATTTTCAGGTCCCGGTAATAGGTGTCATCTCAAAAGAGCATAGTGTCAGCGCACTTGTTTTCTCAGTGACGATGAACGATTACAGGACTCACAATGGTGTTGACATTGCAACAACGGACGGAGCTGACGTACACGCTGTCGCTGACGGAGTTGTCGAAGAGCTTTGGCAGGACCCGCTCATGGGCTACTGCATCTCAATCAGCCACGAAGGCGACGCTTTAAGCATTTATAAAAACCTGAGGCCTGAATCAATCTCCGGTTTATCGGCAGGCGACAAAGTTGTAGCAGGACAAGTTATCGGAAGCGTCGGGGATAGCGCTCTTATTGAAATTGCAGAAGAACCTCATCTCCATTTTGAGCTTAAAATCGGCGGCGTAAGCGTAGACCCATGCGATTATATCGACTTCCCTGCGGCAGAGGACACACCAGAAGGCTGATTTTTCAAAATCTCAAAAAGCTTAGAGAAGCAAAAAAAATCCTTCTTTACAAAACCGGGCAGCAAAAGGCGGGCACACTGCATTGTGTGTCCGCTTTTTGTCATAAGGCAGCTTTTATACTTCGCCTTGACATGAAATACCTGGCAAAGTATAATAAATTAATTCCATTTAATGTTTGAAGGAGAGCGGTCAGTGGAGCTTTATATTCGCCAGAAAGTTTTCTCGTTAAGAGATAGGTTTTCGGTTTTAGACTTTGCCGGCAACGATAAGTATTTTGTAGAAGGGGAATTTTTCTCTCTGCGGAATAAACTGCACATATACGACACCGCCGGACGCGAGGTTGCATATATTTATCGCAAGCTTTTTTCGTTTTTACCCCGCTATTATGTTTATACAAACGGCGAATACATCGCCGAAATTGTGCGCGAGTTTACGTTTTTAACCCCGCGCTACAGAATAGACGGGCTTGGATGGAGAGTCGAGGGCGACATCTTTGAGCATAACTATGTCATATATGAAGGCGAAAGACCCGTTGCAAGTATATATAAAAAGTGGTTTTCGTGGGGGGACTGCTACGTACTTGACATAAAAAACGACGAGGATGAAATACCTGCGCTTGCCGTCGTACTTGCTATCGACTGTACGCTTGCATTACAAGAATCGTCATCTTGATGTGACAAATGTTAGCTCATTTTTTCATGTGCGAATGATTATTTCCGCTTTTCAATTACATAAGTATTAACAGCTGTATATCCAGCTTATTATTCGACTCAAAATATTCTCTTTAAAAATAAAAATACACCATAATTGAAATAGCAATTTAAGCAGAAAATACCGAAAATAAAGCAAAATATCTTCTGCCGCCGTTAAAATTTACGCCGAACAGTAAAATTTAAGCTTGCACACAAATTTCGCACGTGGTATAATTACGGCGTGCGCCGGTGTGATGGAACTGGCAGACGTGCGGGACTCAAAATCCTGTTCCCGCGAGGGAGTGCGGGTTCGACTCCCGCCACCGGCACCAGACTAAAACCTGCTGAGTAAGCAAAAATGCTTTCTCAGCAGGTTTTTTGTTTAAACAATAAAGCTACTTCATGTGTATCCGTGACAGCAGGTTCAGTGACGTCAGCGATGCCGACAATACTTATTAATGCTTATTTACCCACAAAAAGTGAGCCATAATTGACAATTACAGCCTTAAATGATATCATTGTTTATCAACAAAAATTAAAAGCACATTTTTGTTTTTAAAACTCGGTTCTATTAATAATAAATAAAAAAGCGGCACGGTTCCGTGGGGCACGTGTCCCATAGGATCAGATAATTCAGGGAAGTTCGGTGAAAATCCGTCGCAACTGCCATTACCGTGATTAATGAGCGCAGGAAAATGCACTCATTATAAGTCGGAATACTCACCGTGCCGCCGACGGTTGTCTTTTAGCTGGAAAAGCCAAAAGACCGTTTTTGGGCAAGAAAAACGCAGCCGTCATAAAAGAGTTGAGGGGGATTTTATTGCTTTTTTGCAGAAAAACAGCCTTTTGTTTTTGCGTGCCAGAGCGTACGAAAACATAAGTACGCGTTGGTACTTTTAAACTATGCTTAAAAGTGCGTTTAAATGCACTTTAGCATGTTCATGCGCTGTTTTACGCTGTTAAAAACGCTTAAATGCTGTTTTTCTAACATCCTCTATCAATCCTTTGATGACGCTGCGCTACCGCTGCCGGTATTTGACCGTCAAGCGATGCGCATTTTTTTATTTTTCGTTTATTTTTGCGCTGTGTTTTGATAAATTTGGAGGTAAATTCACATGAAAGAGTATGGAAATAACTCCAATATAGATAACACCGGCGGCGGGAATACTAAATATGATAAAACCCGCTGCATACAGCTTCTTATTGATATGAGAGAAAAGCTGTTGGCAGAGGGTGACAATCGCTATCCGCGCCGCGGTGACTTTACAGAAGCTGAGGTCGTGGCGATAAAAGCTCATCTCGGCCCGTGGCCCCGTGCGCTTGAAGCTGCCGGTATAAAACCGCCGCGGGATGAAAGCATCGCGCAGCGTGCAAAAGAAAAGCGAATCCGCGCGAAACGCAAGAAAACGGAGTATAAAAAGGCAGCAAAAGCGAAAAAGGAAAAACTGTGATATTTCGCTTTTAAATGCCGCATATTTAACAGCTTTATTAGCTGACGTATTTATTCATGCGATACTGGAATCATACAATACCCGGAGGAAAATGATAAAGAAATGAATAAAACACGCACAAGATTTATTAATCTCCTCATTACCGTATTTTTCATCGGTACACTTGTATCAGCTATATTAAATACAACCGCCGCGCTTGACATAAGCGCTGATAATACGATAGTCTCTCAAAAAACAGTATCGCTTACCCTTGAGCGTCCTGATGCAAGTAATACCGATATTGCTGATAATAGCTTAAACAGCGCTCTTAATAACACCAGTGGCAGCGTAGCTACGTCAAATAAAGACGCTGTAAACGATACAGATGACGGCAACAGCAGCACCAGTGACAAACCAAAGGTCAGCTATAAGGTCTACGCCATTATCATAACGCTTGCCCTTGCGGGTATTGTATGCGTCACGCTCGCCATACTTGGTAAAAAACACCCGAAAAACTATATCTTTATACTTGCCACCACCGCTGTGGCTATAGTATTCATCCTATCAGTTGACATCCAGCGTCCGGATGATTATTACAGCGTCACAGACTCAATGGTAAACGGTAACTTCATAACAGTTACTATTTCTGTTCGTTGTGACTCGATTCTCGACGGCGTCGACGGCGATGAGACGCTCGACGATTATATTCCAAATGACGGCATTATATTGCCCGAAACGAAAATTTCCGTTCCTACCGGTGCCAGCGCATACGATGTACTCGTGTTGACTTCACGCAAATATAACCTTTACATCGACACAAACTCAGCCGGAAGCGTCACATATATTGCGGGAATCAATCACATATACGAAGGCGATTATGGTGATCTTTCCGGATGGATGTTCAGTGTTGACGGAAAAATACCTTCCGTTGGCTGCGGCGACTATAAAGTCTCGGACGGCGAGCATATCGAATGGTTTTATACCCTCGACCTCACAGCGCTTTTTGAATAATTTCCTGGAGGTGACCCGTGTTGAAGGGCAACACGACGTTTGAGCGAAATAGTCCCGTCTCTGTTTTTATTTATTATGCCTGTGTTGTCGTCCCCGTCATATTCACCATGAACCCCGTTATAATAGCGCTGTCTCTTATCGGTTCGATAATTTCATCATTTGCAGGCAGGGAACACACCAGCGTTCGCTTTCATATATACATGCTTATACTTTTCGTCGTCATGACAGCAGCAAATCCGCTTTTTTACCACAACGGCGAAACGGTTTTATTTGTCATGAACAATAACCCTATAACGCTTGAAGCTGCTATCTACGGCGCTATCTCTGCCACTGCCGTAATTTCAGTTTTATACAGATCCCGCAGCTTTACCCTGTATATGACAAGCGACAGGCTGCTTTATCTTTTCAGCATTCTTTCATCAAAAGCAGCTCTTATCTTAACAATGGCTCTTCGCTACGTCCCCTTATACACCCGCCATACACGGTGCGTTGCTGACGCACAGCGGGCAGCCGGGCTTTATAAAGAGAGGAATATAATCGACGACATTAAAGGCGGCATGCGCGTTTTCTCTGCGACGGCGACGTGGGCGCTTGAATATGGCATCGTCACGGCGGCGTCGATGGAAGCGCGCGGATACGGTGTCGGCCGACGCACGCGATATTCGCCCTTTACTTTTGGGCATAGAGACATTGTGCTTACAGCTATATCTCTTATGCTTTTCGCTGTAATTATAACGGCAGGCGCCACAGGTTCCTTCAGTTTTACGTTTTATCCACGTATTGAAGCGTCGCCCGCGTCAACTCTCGCCTTTGCCGCTTACACATCTTACGGCGTGCTTTCTTTCCTGCCTGCGATTTTAACTATCATCGAGGATGTCAGATGGAAATACTTAGTGCAAAAAATTTGAGCTTCACATATCCTGGCGAAGATACTCCCGCCCTTTCAAATATTAATTTTTCCGTATCGGAGGGCGAATTTGTCGCCGTTTGCGGGGCTACGGGTTCGGGCAAATCTACACTCCTTTCTCTCCTAAAGCGCGAGGTCGCGCCGATGGGAAAAATGACAGGCGAAATCTTTTATCGTTCCACCCCCTTGTCATCCATGAACCACAAAGACTCGGCATTTAAAATAGGCTACGTTACACAGCGCCCAGAGCAGCAGATAGTGACGGACAAGGTATGGCACGAGCTTTCGTTTGCTCTTGAAAATATGGGGCTTCCATCTGATGAAATCAGGCGCCGTGTGGCTGAAGTCGCCTGTTTTTTCGGAATCGAGGATTTATTTGACCGCCGCACGGACGAGCTTTCCGGCGGGCAAAAGCAGCTTTTAAATCTTGCCGCCGTCGTTGTCACGCGCCCGGATATTCTGATACTTGACGAGCCGACAGCACAGCTTGACCCAATTGCTGCATCCGATTTCATCACCATGCTAAAAAAGCTCCACCGTGAGCTTTCAATGACGATAATAATAGCCGAGCACCGCCTTGAGGAGATAATACCGGCATCCGACTCGCTTCTTGTAATGGAGGGCGGACGCATTATAGTATTCGGTAAAACACGCACTATTGCCGCATCCCTTCGCACAAACCCCCGTATGCTGCTCGGTATGCCGGCCGCCGTGCGGATATACAGCGAGCTGGCGGTTGACGGTGAGGATAAGGATGTAGCGTGCCCTCTGACTGTGCGGGAGGGACGCGATTATATTCTTAATAACTTCCGTCAGGATATAAAAGTGCGAAAAGTGCCCGAATACACGCACAGAGAAAACGAAGCTATATCATTTCGTGATGTATACCTGCGGTATTCGCGTGACTCAGATGACGTTTTACGCGCCCTTTCGCTTACCGTTTATGAAGGTGAGCTTTTCTGCGTTGTCGGCGGCAACGGCTCGGGCAAAACGACGGCTTTATTAGCCGCCGCGGGTCTCCGTAAGTTTTATTCGGGGAGCATTAAAATATTCGGGCGCGACATCCGTTCATATAAAAACGGCTCGCTTTACAGCGGCTGCCTTTCTATGCTTCCGCAGGACGTTGACACGCTGTTTTTATGTTCAACTGTTGCTGATGAGCTTCGCGATGCAGGCACAGACGTTGATTCTCTCCCCTTTGAATTTCCCAAAGCTACACTTGATCGCCATCCCTACGATATATCGGGCGGCGAAAAACAGCTTCTCGGTCTTGCGAAGCTTCTTGCCACACATCCGCGGCTTCTTTTACTCGATGAGCCGACAAAGGGGCTTGACGCATGGTATAAAACCAAAATCGGCGATGTTTTACGCAGTCTCACCGCGTCCGGTATTACTGTTGTCGTCGTCACACATGACATTGAGTTTGCCGCCGCATATGCCGACCGCTGTGCGCTATTCTTCCGGGGCAGTGTTGTTTCGTCGGACGTCCCGCATAAATTTTTCGCCGAAAATTCATTTTACACAACATCTGCAGCCCGCATGGTTCGCGGCATTTATGACGGTGCTATAACAGCGGACGATGTTATTGCTCTTTGTCGTGCCAACGGGCGGCGGAACGAAAGCAAACGATCTCTTCTCACGGGGGTGGGGGTGACTTAATGATAGTTATAAAAAACCCCCGCCTGCGCCGTGTTTTAAGAATTGTCATCCCGTTTGTCGTTGTACCCATAATTGTCGTCACCGGCGCTTACTTATTTGAGCCGAAGCGTCAGGCTTTTACAGCACTTGCCGTTGCCATATCAGCCTGCGTGCTTTTCCTTGCCGGTTTTGAACATAAAAAAACGGGAAGCCGGCGCTTGATAATTGTATCTGTCTTTATAGCTCTGTCTGTCATAGGGCGTTTTATACCATTCTTTAAGCCTGTTACGGCACTAACAATAATCGCCGGCGTTTATCTTGGCGGTGAAGCCGGGTTTCTTTGTGGAGCTTTTTCCGCTCTTATATCAAATTTTTACTTCGGGCAGGGGCCGTGGACCCCTTTTCAAATGCTTGCATGGGGCATGATCGGCTTTTTCGCCGGCGTTTTTTCGAAATTTTTCAAAAAAAGCCGCTTTGCTCTCATTATTTATGGGGCAATAGCCGGTTTTATTTTCTCCGTTATTATGGATATATGGACAGTCCTTTGGTATAGCGGCACATTCAGCAAAGAGCTATTTTTCACGGCAATTTTAACCGCTCTTCCTCATACTGCTCTATATTCTGTATCAAACGTCATATTCCTTTTTTTAATTGCACGACCGATGGGAGAGAAGTTAACACGCATTAAGATGAAATATGGCGTTTAAGTGGAGTTTGTGTCAGAATTTCGGTGATTATTCTGTGTCATATTGCCATAATATTTGTAAATTGCCTCTTCTAAAATGCGAAATCATATGCTATAATAAAATCAAGCTCTGCGGTGTGCGTGATAATTCGGTATTAAAACCCACGATAGAATAAAGGGGATCCGGCTTCCTGATGTGGGATGCAGGCCTCCCGTAACCGGCAGCTTGCCGGTTGCGGACGTTGGAAGCGCAAAGCTCAGGAGAGGATATACCCGCCTTGCGAGAGCAGGGTTTCTAATCGCCGGGTTACACGGCACGGTGGGGCGCTTACATATTTTTTTACTTGAATTTACTACTTTCATCTTAACCGTTTCCCCTCCCCTGCAACTATATAACGAGGACGCTTGGTTGCAAGGCGGAGGTCATCACCTGCTGAAGGTTAAGATATCGAAAAGCAACTATTTACATCGTAATCAATAAAACAACCGCCGAGGGGATTTGTTTTATATCTCCCTCGGCGGTATTTTATCTTTAATGATAAAAAGAAAAATCCGAGCTGAACTCAAATGAGCAGCTCGGATTTTATATTTTATGCTTTTTTCTATGACCCGTAGGAGAATCGAACTCCTGTTTACGCCGTGAGAGGGCGTCGTCTTAGCCGCTTGACCAACGGGCCGCAACGCAGCTTTTGTATTATAACATAACACGCGCGTATTTGCAATATTATTTTTTGCGAATTTTATTGTCTTTTTCTTGTGCTGTTACTTTAATTTACAGCACTATAAGTGCGCGCTTATAAATGCCGGTGACCTGCTTTTTTAGCAGGCCACCGTTTTCAATATGTTTTTTTGTTATCTCACTCGTTTTTCTTTATCTTAATCTTTATCTTTATCATGCACGCTTTATTCATAGTCTTCAACAACACCGCCCTCAGTACCCTGACGGAGAGTTGAGATTGCCGTTCCGTCTGCGACAGCTTTGACAGCAGCAAAATGCTCCGCATACGTTTTTGAAAAGACTGAGTACCCGTCGTTGTTCGCAACAAAGTAGTAATAATCCGTATTTTTCGGGTAAAGGGCATATGTTAAAGCGTTATAACCGGGGTTTGAAATCGGTCCCGGCGGCAGCCCTTTATTTTTATATGTGTTGTACGGACTGTCATATTCGGTCGATGTGAGCCTCTCCGGCCGCTCTCCCGTATCGTGCATGATAGCATACATTATTGTCGCATCGCTTTCAAGGAACGGGTAAAACTGACTCTTCTTTAGCCTGTTGTGGAACACCGATGACACAAGCGGAAACTCGGCAAGGTATTTTGCCTCGGATTCAATCATTGATGCTATTGTGACGATCTGGTCGGTTGTAAACCCGAGGGATTTCGCATATTCCCTGTATGTGTCCGTAAACTTAACGGAAAAGTTGTCAAGAAGCTTTGATATCGCTGTAACTTCGCTTGAGTTTGAGTAGAAATAATACGTGTCCGGGTAGAGATAACCGTCAAGGCGGTAAAATCTGTCCTCCGAATAACCGTATTCTTCAAGCTCATCTATGAACCAGTAGTTATAATCCTCACGCCAGTCATAATTATTTATTACATCAATGAAACCTTCTCTTGTTCCGATACCGTTTTCAACAAACAAATTAATAATTTCGTCTGTTGTATAGCCCTCCGGTATCGTTATAGATATTATCTCTTTTTCTTTCGACGATTTAAATGATGCAAGAAGCTGGCGGTAGCTTAGCGTTGTCGATAAAGTATAGTCTCCTGCCACATACTCTCCGTTGTCGTTTATAAATCCGGCATACATCTTAAATATTTTAGGATAACTGATAAGTCCGTTCTCGTAAAGTATGTCGGCAACGTCGTCAAGCGTCGCAAGCTCCGGTATTGTGACCTCTTTAACAGCTTCTTTTTTATCAAAGGCAAAAATATCGTTAAATATCGGTATTATCACAAAAAGCGCAAGGCATACCCCGGCAACAACGACAATGGCAATGTAAATAATGCCTTTTAACATGCCGAGCATAATGCTTGCAACATTATCACGCTCGTGGCCGGTGCCGGCATCTTCCTTTATATCGTCGGCATCCACGTCTAAATCATCATCTGCTTCAACTAAAGCTTCATCTGCACTTTTAATAGCGCTTAAAGATCCTTCGCCTTGACTGACAGTACTGTTGAGTATTGTACTGTCCGCAACTTTATTAAATTTCACCGTGCCGACATCCCGGCCGCCCCCCAAAGGAGCTGCCTTTGGCATAACAGCCGGTTTTTCTTCCGACTGCGGCACCCTTTTCTTTTTCCTGCCGAGCATGAAGTCCAGCTCTTCGTCGTTCGCTGCACTATCATTTATATTTACATTCTTCTCGCTCACAGGTTACCTCCTATGCGGCAACGCGCCATCTAAAACAAACTGACTATATATCAAACGACAATTATTATATAAAGCACGAAGCACATCATAAAAAGAGGTGATACAAACGCCTCAAGCGCTCCCGTGCGCTCTTCGGGCGGCAGTGCGTATGAGCTGTCAGCGCCCGCCTTCCCGTATATTTTATATAAACGACCTGCTTCTCCGAATAAAAATGTCATAAATATAAGAAGAAGCAAGACTGTAAGAAACGTGAAAATAACTACATTTCGCGGCTGAAGAATCGAGCGCCATATATATTCCTCAAGGAAAAGGGCAAACAAGTTGTTTGCTGTGTGTATGACAACCGGCGCTAATACTGATCGCGTTACATACGCTGAAAGCGCCAGTATCAGCCCTCCTGCAAAATATACAGGAAATAAAGCTATGTCAAAATGGAGCATAGCAAAGTAAAAAGCGCTGAAAAACACAGCAGCACCGACGCCACAGCTTTCATATTCAGCAAGAATTACACCGCGAAATGTAAATTCCTCCGTTATCGCCGGAATTAAGGCAAATACGAGTGCTAAATAAAGCATGGGACCGGGAGAATTATCGCCCATAGCGTAATTTCTGTATATGCCGACGCCCTCATCTACACCAAGCGTTTTGCCGAACAGCGAAAAGACGGCAAGCTTTGTAGCGCATGAAACGAGTATAAGTAAAACTGACGCAACAATGACGAAAGGTATCGCTCGCGGTGCAAACGGGCGTAAGCGAAGCTTGCCCGCATATCCTCCGCCGCGTAAAGTGCAAAAAAATAAAGTTGGTAAAATGAATATAAGAAGCTGAACCACAACTGCCGCAAGATACGGATCCGTACCATTTAACATGGTATCCAGATTTATGGCGCGCGATAAAAGAAGTGCTGAGTAAATTATAAAAACGAGCGCCGGTGCGGCAATTGTTGGTTTAATCTTCAACTGTCATTGTCACTCCTTTTTCAGTTATGAGTATACCGGCTCTGATGTCGTATTTGCCGTGCGGCAGCGCATCAAAAACAAAATCAGAGAAAATAACGCCTACAATTGAGCCTGTGTAACCGTTGAAATAACGGTCATAATAACCGCCGCCATAACCAAGGCGGTATCCATGCTTGTCAAATGCTATTGCGGGTGCAAAGCATATTGAGCCACGCCTGTCCGTCGCAGGATCATATAGAGGTGCATCTTCATCAGGCTCCATAATACCAAAGGTGCCCTTTTTAAGCTGCGAACGATCCTCGACGATGTGATATGTCATATATGAAAATCCGCTGTCCGACTTGTGGCAGCGCGGGAAAGCAACAGCTTTCCCCTGCGCCCACGCAGCTTCGGCGATCGGATATACGTTGACTTCAATTTCCTTCGGTGCGTAAAGAAGTATTGTGCCTGCAAGCCTGAAACCTGCAAGTGATATTGCCCGCTGGCAAATCTTTTCGCTCATGCGCTCGCGTTCTTCCGGTGGTACAAGCGCTCTTTGTGCAAGTAATTGTTTTCGCAACTCCGATTTTTGACTTTTTATATAATTCATTTTGCAATTATCGCGGATGCAACTTTATCCGCCGTTTCCTCCCCACATAGTGCCGATACAAGCGTAAGACCGAACGGTATTGCCGAGCCCATCGCTTCGCCAGTTATAATGTTGCCATCCCGCACAACGCCTTCGCGTACAACGGTAGCTCCGATAAGATCATCCTCAAAGCCGGGATAGCACGTCGCCCGACGGCCGCGGAGGATTCCCTTTCTGCCTAAAATAAATGGTGCTGCGCATATTGCAGCTATATATGCCCCGGTCCTCGCCGCATGACTGATAAAGCTATCAACTGTCTGAGAAGTGTAAAGGTTGTTTGCCCCGGGCATACCTCCCGGCAGTATCACCATATCAACAGCGGCCCCCTCAGGGCTGCCAAGCTCACCTTCAGTGATGTCTGCTTTTACTGTAATGCCGTTTCTGCCCGTGACATATAAACCGGACGTTCCGACGGCGACTGTTTTTACCTTGACGCCCGCGCGCAGAAGTATATCAAGCGGACATATGGCTTCAGTTTCCTCAAAGCCGTTGGCTAAAAACATGTATACCATAACTATCGCATCTCCGTCCTTTCACTTTTCACTTTTTTGTTGCACACCAACAGCATATAATAATGCCTTTTCTTAAATTAATGACGAGGTGTGCTCTCTTTATTCGCACTCAACTGATTTATATAATCGTTTTATGCCTTACGGACCGAATCCGCTTATAATATGCCTTCCCGCTATCGCTCTCTCAACATCGGCTGCAATGTCATCCCGACTTCTCATCACAGGTTGTCCGTCGATGTTTGTCCGGCAGCATTTGATTGTATGCCAGCCGAGACGATCTGCCGCGTAAACGGCGGCTGCGTGGCACGCTTTTATATAAGCGGCGTCGGATTCGTGAATATCACGTGAAATACCTGTTTCATCGGAGCGTGTTTTTATAAGTGAAAGCGTCGCTTCCGGTGGAACCTCAAGAAAAATTACAATATCCGGCTCCGGTAAACCCAACTTCTTATATTCAAAGTCATAAAGCCAAAGGAGAAAATCATCCCACATTTCACGCGGGAGCTTTGTAAGCTGATGTATGGCGTTTGCCGTTGTGTATCTGTTTGCTACAATAACGGTTTCAGGATCTTCGGCATCGGCATGCCAGTCAAGACGGTATGTGACGTACCTGTCGGCAGCGAAAAACATTGATGCCGCGTATGCATTCGTATCGTCGGGTTTACCGCCAAGACCTCCGCTTAAATATAAGCGCGCAAGAGCGGAGCTTTCGCTTTCATACACCGGAAAGCTAAGCTCGCGCACGCGAATACCCCTCTCGCCGATACGGTGACATAAAATATCGCTCTGTGTTTTTTTGCCCGAGCCGTCAAGCCCGTCGATGGCGATGAGCTTTCCCATCCGAACCGGCGCCTCGCTTTCTTTTATAAACTATTTCTTCTTTTATTTTGTACTTTACTTCTGAAAATTACTGTCAACATGCGTCGGTGCCGCGCATCTTCATCTCAAGATACTGCTGGCGCGTTATCAGAACATCGCGCGGACGCTGTCCGTCAGGCGGGCTGACATATCCGAGCGCTTCCATGCGGTCGATTAGCTTTGCCGCACGTCCATAACCGAGCGACAAGCGCCGCTGAATAAGCGACGTCGATATTTTCCCGGATTCGATGGCAAGCTCAACTGCCGCATCAAGCATCGGATCGTCAAAGATGCCGTCATCATCGTCCGCTCCACGCACTCCGCGGCCTTTTTTGCCCTGTGCGCAGCGCTCCGCCGCTTCTTCTATGCCATCCATAGCGCTGTCGTCATAAAGCGGTGTCGGATAAATGCCTTTCAGAAAATCAATTACCTTTTCAACCTCAGCTTCGCTGACGAAAGCGCCCTGAACACGGATTGGCTTTAGTGCTCCGACAGGCGCATAGAGCATATCGCCGCGCCCGATGAGCTTTTCCGCGCCCGCTATGTCAATTATCGTGCGCGAGTCGACCTGCGACGCCATCGTAAATGCTATGCGCGAGGGCACATTCGCCTTTATAAGGCCCGTAACGACGTCAACAGACGGCCTCTGTGTACCAATTATAAGATGAAGCCCGGCTGCGCGCCCCATCTGTGCTATGCGGCAGATGCTTCCCTCAACGTCGTCCGGCGCTGTCATCATAAGGTCAGCCAGCTCGTCAATTATAATAACCATCTGCGGCATAAACTCTTTCTCAGGGTCGCCGTATGTTATTTCATTATAGTTTTGAATATTGCGTACGCCGACGCTTTCGATAAGCTCATAGCGTCGCTCCATCTCCGTCACAGCCCATGCAAGCGTACCTGCCGCTTTGCTCGGTTCGCTAATTACAGGCACATGGAGATGCGGCATTCCGTTATATATATTAAGCTCAACCTTTTTCGGGTCGACAAGAATAAGGCGTACTTCCTGCGGGGTAGACTTGTATATTAAGCTGACAATTATGCTGTTTATGCAAACTGATTTGCCCATTCCCGTTGCGCCGGCGATGAGCATATGCGGCATTTTTGCTATGTCGCAGTATACAGGGTTACCTGCAACGTCGTAGCCAAGTGCCACTGTCAGGCGGCTTTTTGCTTCCTGAAATTCTTTGTTCTCAAGAAGCTCGCGCAGATAAACAATTTCACGTGTCTTATTCGGGACTTCAATACCGACAGCAGCTTTCCCCGGTATTGGCGACTCGATACGAACGCCTTGCGTTGCAAGATTAAGCGAAATATCGTCAACAAGGTTTGATATTGAGCGTACACGTGTACCGGACTCTGGCGTCAGCTCATAACGAGTTATTGTCGGACCGCGTGAAACGTCCGCTATGCGAGTGTGTACGTTGAAGCTGGCAAGCGTTTCAACAAGCTTGCGGGCATTTTCCTCAAGCTCCTCAATGTCGGCTGCCGACCTGCGCGGAGGTTCCGTCAAAAGAGATAGCGGAGGAAATTTATAAACCGGAGCAGGTTCCGGCACCTCAATATCCGGCTGCGGCTGCTGCACGGAAAGCTGTGTTTTTTCAACTTTCAGCGTCTCAGAGGAATTATTTTCCGCTGACCCCGACCGTGCTTTTTTCAGCAGCTCTATGCTGTCCGGATTGACAAATATCTTTGATAAGTCAAGCTCGCCCTCGGCAATTTTATCGACGCGGACTTCCGCCGCGCCTGTGCGCAGGTTTTCAATGTCTTCGCTTGCGTCGTCGCCGTTTTTATTAGCGCTATCAGCTTTTTCTTTGTCTTTGTCACCCTCAATCTCGTCGGGGAACACCTGCCGGCCATAGCGCTCATTTGTGCGGCGCATAACTTCGTCAAATATCTTTTTGTCAATTATATCACGCTCGACATCATCGTGCTCGTCTTCGCCAACATCGACATCGGGGTTAAACTTAGCGCGCCGCACAGGACGGCTCTCTATATTTGTTCCGACGCCGGCACTTGCGCTTGCCACAACTGCGGGCTCTGCTTGTCCATCATCAAGCTGCGTTATGCGCGAAAGCTCCGGCTTTGAGACCGGTTTTTTGCGTTTGTTTCGCATTTCGCTGACGCGCTTCTTAGCTCGATATAAAAAGAAGCTGTAAACTACATGGGGCGTCAGGCCAAACATTAAAAGGACGGCAACAAAAAGCGCGGAAAACAGAAGAACAAGCGACAGTGCTTTCCCAAAAAGCTGTAAAAACAGCGAACCGATAAGGCCGCCGATGACGCCGCCCCCTTTAAATAATCTGCCGCTGTCATATAAAGCTTTTAAATTATAGACAACGCCATCTCCTCCGATAATCTGTAAGATCGCCGCTGTAATGAGTACGGCGATTACAATACACCAAAGGCGCCATTTTAAACGATGCCGCTGCGCGTCAAGGCGCCAGAAAGCGCCAAGATTAAAAAGAGTAAGCGGTATGGCATATGCGGCAGTTGACAGAAGCCCTAAAAGGATGTTCTTTAGCGAAGCTGCGGCAACACCTATGCCGGATGCCCCGTGATTCATTATAAGTATAAGAAAAAAGAAAACAGAAAAAACAAAAAAAACAAACGGTAGTATTTGATTTATTAAACTGTATGGATCGTCAATCGCGCGGTAGCGTTCAGTATCCGCATCATCTGCCTTAGCTCTCGTCGATGCTTTTGAGCTTTCAGCTGCTTTTTTCTTTTTTTCGGATACCGCTTTGTTCGCGCTGCTGTTTTTTTCATTCTTTTTCGCAGCCATGCGCAGATCGCTCCTCTCCATACAATAATTATCGATAATAATCTATCAGCTTGTGTTTATAACGTCACTTTTTTTACAATCACATAAAACAAGAGCATTACATATTTGCTCTTTTGTGAGTATATAATAACAGATTTCATGAGAAAATACAAGTACAGGAGTCCGGTGGAAGACTTTTGATGTAATGCTTATGAAGGAGGTGCGGACACATGGCGTTCGCTTTTTGGGTGTGACTTCCGATAGCAAAAAGCAGCTTTTCTTTTTATGTGCGGCAGGCCTTGTCGCCGGTCTCATCAACGGGCTTATCGGTACGGGCGGCGGCATTATAATCGTATATGCGCTCTCATATTTTAAACGAAAGCGCCGCGGTGCTGATTTAGATACTGAGCCGGGTGGCGATATACGCGATATACTTGCAACAGCTATTGCATCAATATTGCCGATAACGGCTGTATCGGCGCTGCTTTACAGTCTCACCTCCTCAAGTGCCACCTCCACCGCTTCGTCAACTATTAAATATGCCATATACATCGTGCCTGCCGCTTGCGGCGGTATATGTGGCGCCGCCCTGCTTGATGTGTTTAATTCTTCGGTAATAAAAAAGATTTTTTCCGCTCTTGTCGTCTGGGCAGGTGTCAGCATGATATTAAAGGAAGCCGGGGTGATGTAATAATAATCGTCTGGGACATAATTGCCGCATTTTTTGCCGCTGCTTTATCCGGTATGGGCGTTGGTGGCGGCGGGCTGCTCGTCGTCTATCTGACGCTCGCGCGTGATATCGCACAGTACGACGCTCAGCGAATAAATCTTATTTTTTTCATCGCAGCGTCGGCTGCTTCTCTCATAATCCATTTTCTGCGTCGGAAAATTAATTTTCTTGCATTCTTAATTTTTGCAGTAATGGGATCAGTCGGTGCAATTGCAGGCAGCCTTATTGCCGCCCGTGTGAGCGGCGGCGCGCTGCGCTATTTATTCGGCGCTTTCCTCATCATATGCGGCTTAATATCATTTTTTAAAGGAAGTAAAAGAGCAGCAGCGCATGAGAAATAAACTACTTCTCGCATATATCCGTAATAAATAATATTTCTCAAATTATCAGCCGCTATAATTGAATGTTTATAACACTAAAGTGTGGAAATTATTATTTACAAATAAAAAGCCCCGTGATATAATTATCATGCTTGCGATCTCGGTTCACGGATATAAGGCCCGCTTTTGGGCATTTCACCCGCCGTCTGCTGAGACGTAAAGTAATATATTTATGAGGTGAAATACATGGCACTCACAAAAGAACAAAAGCAGGAAATTATTGCAAAGTACGCCATACATGAAGGCGACACCGGCAGCCCTGAAGTTCAGATTGCTATTCTCACAGAACGCATCAACAATCTCACAGAGCATCTGAAGAATAACAAAAAGGACCACCACAGCCGCCGCGGTCTTCTCAAGATGGTCGGACATCGCCGTAACCTGCTTAACTATCTTGCCAAGGTTGACATTGAGCGTTACCGTGCGATAATCGATAAGCTGAACATCAGAAAGTAATACATTACCTTTCATTTTTGTTCATCAAACCAGCACAACACGTGATGTGGCGCGGGCCGTCGTAAAAGCGCCGGCCCGCTAAACCTTTCAGCAAACAAAAGCATGGCTTTTTTTAAAATATTGTAATCAATCGTAATCACACGGAGTTGGCGAAGCCGCGAATCAGCATTTAAACAAGCGCGTAACACGCATATAAACACGAAAAAGCAATTTTTCACGAAAAAATGTCGCTATCGCATATAAAGCGGTGCGATGGGCGGTGCGAGAATAGCGAAAGAGCAGCGCTGAAGCGCTGTTACGCGTCTGTTTAAGTGTTAATTCCGGCACGCCTCTCCGTTTGAAATATATTTATTAAACGGAAAGGAACAGTTTTTCATGTTTGAAAACGTAAAAGTCTTTGAAACAGAATACGCTGGTCGCCCATTAAAAGTTGAAGTCGGCAAAGTTGCCGGACTTGCAAATGGCTCCTGCTTGATTAGATACGGTGATACGGTACTTCTCGCCTGCGCAACAGCCTCCGCAAAACCGAGAGAGGGCATTGATTTTTTGCCTCTTTCTGTTGATTTTGAAGAACGTCTTTATGCTGTCGGCAGAATCCCCGGCAGTTTTACACGCCGTGAGGGACGCCCCTCCGAAAAGGCAATTCTAATCTCGCGTGTCGTAGACCGCCCAATTCGCCCGCTTTTCCCGAAGGATTTGAGAAACGACATAGTCGTGTCTCTCACTGTTTTGTCTGTTGACCCGGACTGCCAGCCTGAGCTTGTCGCTATGCTTGGCGCGTCAATCGCCCTCTCCATATCCGACATACCGTGGAACGGACCGATTTCCGGCGCTCTTATCGGAATGGTCGATGGCAAACTAATCGTCAACCCGACGGAAGCACAGCGCGAAGCAAGCACGCTTGAGCTGACCGTCGCATCCTCAAGGTCAAAGGTCGTCATGATTGAGGCCGGCGCGAAGGAAGTTTCAGATTCGAACATGTTCGCAGCCATCATGCTCGCACATGAGGA
>LFTK01000105.1:0-11638 GCA_001513385.1 Clostridiales bacterium DTU064 | reverse complement strand
TCCGGCGAGCTTGATCACGAAATGGTTGAGCGTGTATTTGAATTTTGTGAAAAAGACGTCATGTACGCTCTTGACACGCCCGATAAAAACGTTCGTGACGAGCGTATGCTGCCTATCATAGATGCTATTGTGGAAAAATTCTCCGAAGAATATCCCGACATAGCCACCCAGATGGATCAGATTATCTATCAGGTCCAGAAAAAGATTGTCCGTCGCTGGCTTCTTGAAGAAGGAAAGCGCGTTGACGGCCGTCGCCTTGATGAAATCCGCCCGCTCGCGGCGGAAGTAGGCGTCCTGCCCCGCGTACACGGAAGCGGACTTTTCACCCGCGGTCAGACCCAGATTCTCACCGTATGTACTCTCGGCTCCCTCAACGACTCGCAGGAGCTCGACGGCATTGACAATCAGAAAACGAAGCGCTATATGCACCACTACAACATGCCCGGCTATTCGACTGGCGAAGCAAAATCAGCCCGCAGTCCCGGACGCCGTGAGATTGGTCATGGTGCACTTGCCGAACGCTCGCTTCTCCCCGTGCTCCCCTCAGTTGAGGAATTTCCATACGCTATCCGCTGCGTATCCGAGGTTGTCAGCAGCAACGGCTCAACGTCCCAGGGCTCTGTCTGCGGCTCAACGCTTGCTCTTATGGATGCCGGCGTTCCGATCAAAGCACCGGTTGCCGGTATTTCCTGCGGTCTTATCACAGAAGGCGACCGCTGGATGACGATGATAGATATTCAGGGTGTTGAGGACTTCTATGGCGATATGGACTTCAAGGTTGCCGGCACACACAAGGGTATCACATCAATTCAGATGGACCTTAAAATTGACGGCCTGACGCCGGAGATAATTAAGAAAGCTCTTGAAGTGACACATAAAGGCCGCGATTATATCATAGATGAAATACTTCTCAAGGCTATACCCGCTCCGAGACCTGAAGTATCGCCTTATGCACCGAAGGTCATCGTCATGAAGATTGACGTTGAGAAAATCCGTGATGTTATCGGCACCGGCGGTAAGGTCGTTCAGAAGATAGTTGCGGACACCGGCGCGAAAATTGACATTCAGGAAGACGGTACGGTTTACATCTCTGCCGTAGACCGCGAAGCCGCATTACAAGCGAAGAAAACGATAGAAGGCATTGTTTTCGAGCCTGAAGTTGGCGGTATTTACACCGGCCGCGTAACTCGTATAATCCCGATTGGCGCTTTCGTTGAGATTGCCCCCGGTAAAGAGGGCATGGTTCACATCAAGGACCTTGAAAACAAGCATACCGAAAGGGTAGAGGATGTATGCGAAGTCGGCGACATGATGACAGTCAAATACCTCGGCACCGACGAGCGCGGACGCCTTAACCTCTCCCGCAAGGATGCCATGAAGCCTTAATCTTAAAGCTACGATAATAATTAAATATGTTAATATACAAAATTCCCGCTTCACAAAATGTGAAGCGGGAATTTTACTTAACACTTATTATACTTTTCTTATTACACTTAAAACTATGCTGTTTTATTTTTCTTTTACCTTGCGTCGTTTAGTCGTCTATTATTACTGTGTCACCAATGTCGTCGTCGCTGTCATCATCCTCGGCGCTGTTATCCGCCTCGGCTTCTTCTTCATCTTCATCGTCTCTGCTGCTGCATCCGTTAAACTCATCTTCAAGTTCGTCAACATCACCAAGCTCGATGACAATCTTGAGATATTTCTTGAATACCTTCTCGAGGATCACCTCAGCCGCCACAAAAGCACCAACAACGGCTGCGATTATCACAAGCACGCGCCAAATAACGCCGTACTTCTTCTTTTCCTTCATTATTATAGACTCCTTTCGTTGTCATCAAGTATATTATATCACAAAAGACAATATATGCAACAAGATTGTTAAAATTATCTTCCGCGCAACGATGCTCCAAGCCGGCGTCCGATTTCATCAAGCATTTTCGCTGCAATCGCATCAGCTTCAGCGTCTGTCAATGTTCTGTCAGAAGCGCGCAGGTGGACACGCACCGACACGCTCTTTTTCCCCTCGCCAACCTGCTCACCGCGGTAAACATCGACAATGTAAGCCGACTCAACAAGCTCGCCGCCGGCTTCGCAACAGACATCGACGACCGATCCTGCTTCAATCTCCTCATCGCAGACAAACGAGAAGTCACGCCATACCGCCGGATACTTCGGCAACGGACGGAACTCACGTACGCCAGCGCGCCGTTCAAATATCGCCTCAACATCAATCTCCGCTGCATATATCTCGCCCGAAAGTTCAAATTCCTCCGCAACCTCCGGATGAACCTGACCGAGCACACACAGCACAGTGCCATCGGTAAGACGGATTTCTCCGCACCTTCCGGGATGATATGAAGGATTGTCGCGTATGGCAACGGTTTTATAACCGGATATACCTGCTGAAAGAATAATGCGCTCGCATATTCCCTTGAGATGGTAAAAATCCACCCCACCGCCGTACATGCCAACGACAAGCACTTTTTTCTCCTCCGGCAGGGTATCAACGCCCGTCGGGATGTATATTGTCGCAAGCTCATACATCGCGGCAGATGCATTCTTATAATTCTGGTTATGCGAGAGAACATCAAGCATTGACGGCAATGCCGTTGTGCGCATAATGCTTGTATCTTTGCCGAGCGGATTTGATATAACAACGCAGTTTCTGCGAATATCTTCCTCCGGCACGTGTATCATATCAAGATAACGCGGGCCTATGAATGAAAACGTCTCCGTTTCCCAAAGCCCCATGCCGCACATAAGCTCATGGAGCGAAAGCTCAAACTGCTGCCTTTGTGTCCTGCCGCCTTGCTTTATGCGAACAAGCGGGAGCGTCGTCGTAACCTCATTATAACCGTATATACGTATTATCTCCTCGGCAAGGTCATTCATACAAGAGACGTCACCTCGCCAGCTCGGCACGGTTACAAAATCACCGCCGGCTTCAATGCCAAACCCGAGCGATGAAAGTATCTCCTCCATTTTCGAGCGCGGAATATCCGTGCCGAGAAAAGCATTTATGCGGTCTGGCTCAAATTTAACTGTGCGTTTTTCCTTCTTGCCCGGATAAACATCAATGATACCGTCAACGACCTCACCTGCACCAAGCATAGTTACAAGCTCACATGCGCGCAGAAGAGCTGGCATTGCGTTCTCGGGATCCATGCCCTTTTCAAAGCGAGCGGAACTTTCGGTGCGTATGTTCATCGCTTTTGCCGAAAGCCTTACGGAAACACCGTTGAAGTTAGCCGATTCAAAAACAACCGTCGTTGTTGTAGGTTTTATCTCGCTGTTGGCTCCGCCTATGACACCGGCAAGCGCAACAGGTTTTTTCTCATCGGCAATTACAAGCATTGACGATGAAAGCGGCCTGTCTGTGTCGTTTTCAGCAAGCGAGCGGAAAAGCTCGCCGTCACGGGCGCGCCTTACAATAATGTGGGCACCATCAAGGCACGAATAGTCAAAAGCGTGCATCGGCTGGCCATACTCAAGCATGACATAGTTTGTTATATCAACGATATTGTTGATCGGGCGCACGCCGGCTGCTCTCAGACGCATCCTCATCCAAAGAGGTGAAGGTTCAATTTTGACATTTTTTACGACCTTAGCGCAGTAGCGCGGGCAGAGATCAGGCGCTTCAATATCGACTCTTATATAGTTTGATACGTCATCACCATCACCGGACACTTTAACCGATGGCGCCGGTACTGAAAAATCGCGATTAAATGTTACAGCAGCCTCGCGTGCAAGGCCGATAACAGATAAGCAGTCAGGTCTGTTCGGCGTTATTTCAAAATCAACCGTTACACCGCGAAGCAAAAGCGCGTCGCGGATATCGGCGCCGATTTTATCGGCAAACTCGTCGCCTAAAATGCAGGTTCCGCTGCTGTCGTTTCCCGGCATATCGTGTGACGTCAGCCCAAGCTCATCAATCGAGCAAAGCATACCGTCAGAGACAACCCCGCGCAGCTTGCCGGATTTTATTTCAACGCCACCGGGCAGCTTTGCCGGAGCTTTCGCCACTGGCACAATAGCTCCTTCAAATACATTTTGCGCACCTGTGACTATCTGACGATGTGACGCTTCTCCCACATCTACCTCGCAAATCCAAAGGTGATCGGAGTCAGGATGGCGCTCCATCTTGACAACGCGCCCGACGACAACGTTTTCTATGTCACGGGCATTCTCCTCCCAGCCTTCGACCTTGCTTCCTGTATCCGTCATTCTGTCACAGAATGTTTTTATATCTATGTCTTTGATGTTCGTGAAATCAGAGCACCACTGTAATGGTAACTTCATAATTCTGCGTCCTCCTTACCTTATTTTCATCAGAACTGCGCAAGGAAGCGCAGGTCATTTTCATAGAAAAGGCGCATATCGTCGATATGGTATTTAAGCATTGCTACGCGCTCAATACCTATTCCAAAAGCGAAACCGCTGTATACATCAGGGTCAATGCCGCAGCCGGAAAGCACGTTCGGGTGAACCATGCCGCAGCCGAGTATCTCAATCCAACCTTCGCCCTTGCAAAGGCGGCAACCTTCACCGCCACAGGCAAAGCACGATACGTCGACTTCAGCCGACGGCTCCGTATACGGGAAATGGTGCGGACGGAAGCGTATGCGCGTTGACTCGCCGAACAGATTCTTTGCGAATATCAAAAGTGTGCCGCGAAGGTCGCCCATTGTTATGCCACGGTCGACAACAAGCCCCTCAACCTGATGAAAGAGCGGCGAGTGTGTCGCATCAACCTCGTCGGAGCGGTAAACGCGCCCGGGCGATATTATGCGTATCGGCGGTTTTTCCTTCTCCATTGTGCGTATCTGAACACTTGACGTCTGACTGCGGAGAAGAATTTTATCAGTTATATAGAATGTGTCCTGTGTGTCGCGCGCAGGATGGCCTGCCGGCATGTTAAGCGCCTCGAAATTGTAGTAATCGTACTCAACCTCAGGCCCCTCTGCAATCGTAAAGCCCATGCCGAGGAATATATTTTCCATCTCAAGCTTTACCTTTGAAAGTGGATGGCGGCCGCCGACGGGCGGCATTACAGCGGGCATTGTAACATCAAGCTTTTCAGACGCAAGCCGGCGCGTAAATTCCTCTTTTGCACGTTTTTCTCTCAACTCAACTATTTTGTTTTCGATAAACTCGCGCACTTCATTTACAATAGCGCCGACAACCGGTCTTTCCTCCGGCGCAACGGCTCCCATTCCGCGTAAAACAGACGTCAGCTCGCCCTTTTTACCAAGATAACGAATTCGCAGCGCTTCGATATCGGCATTTTCCTCCTCAAAAAGACGCGCCGCTTCCTCCTTTATTGCTAATAGTTTTTCCTTCAGTTCCACGTCAGCCATATCCTTTCGAAAAATTCAATTTTTCGTGTGTATTTGTTATGTTGTTTTTTGAAATTTCATTTATTTACTGAAAAATGTAACAAAAAAATCCCGTCCCGAAAACCGGGACGGGATTATATCCCGCGGTACCACCCGTATTCCCTGTAAAAATTAACAGGGCGCTTGGTGAGCCTTTAACGGAGCCATCCGTGCAGCGCTACAACGGCACATAAAAGTGGTGCATTTGTGAAAAGTGCCGCTTCACACCGTCCGCTCCGGAGTGAAATGCCGTTCTGTCCTGCCGCACCGGTTCCAGCCATGCCGGCGCTCTCTGTTATGGCAATTTGCTGCCGGATGCACTGTTGTTATGCGCTCTCCATCATCGCTCGCTTGCGTGTACAATAGCGCTTTTTGTGCTGCCCCATCCGGCACGCGACATCACAGCCGTCTCCATCATCGCGTTTTATCATTTTTTGTGTAAGTATAATCGTATCACGAGAGATGTTATTTTGTCAACAATAACAGCTCATTTTCCACAGCATCCGAATCAGGGGAAACGCAGTAAATGACATATCCGCCGATTTTCATAATAACAGCATCATTCAGCTTGACGACTTCCCCTGCATTGTATGATTCAAATACGTTTTTTTGTTTATCTCTGTATTCTTTAAAAACATTGATTATTTCTTCGGCATTATCATCACAACGGACAATGACAAGCTCTTCTGCAAGAGCGCCTGTGCCGGCATAAGCAAACATGTCGTCCGCTTCCACCATACCATCAAGGCTGTAAACAGCAAGCGCTACATCGCCATCAAGCGCTTCAAGCTCGTCAGTAAACTGAACGGCGCTAAAAACAGCCTCAGCGATTTTCTCATGTGTGACATCACTTTCGTTTTTATCATCTGCAGATGTAGTGTCGGTATCTGCATTTGATGTGTCAGCAAGTGAGTCACTGTCATCGCCTTTGTCACCGCGACCGCAGCCGTATAATAAAAGGGTTGGAATTATAATAAACGCCGCCGCGGCAATAATTGAAATTATACGATAAAAATAATTTTTCATTCTTCGGTATTATCTCTTTATTTTATTATCTCTTTTTTTATTTGCTTACAAATCGCTCTTCTGAAACGATTTCACTTATTATACATCACAATTTGTCAAAATATTAAAGGCGCATTTTAAATTTGTATTAAGAATTATATTTCAAAAGAGCCGCGAATGTTAATATGTTTAACGAAAAGAGCTTTTTTATTTTATTATGCTGATATTATTCTGAAGCAGTGTCAGACGTGACAGAGGTGTTTTTCATCATTCCTTCTGCTGTGTGCGTTAAGAGATAATTAGCCCATTCTTTATATGCTGCACTCTTGAAATGGACGCCGTCTGTCGATGTTTCAAAGCGCGCCTCGTCCAAATTGCCCTCATCATCGCTGAAATGTGACGCGAGATCAAGGTAATAAACACCCTCATCGGCGCAAACCTTCTCGATAAGCTCGTTATATACCTTTATCTTTGCGTTTCCGGTTGAAGCATAGCTTGTTTCGGACGCACTTTTTGTCATTGGTATGATATTCTCAACATATATGATCGCCGACGGGTTTATCTCTTTTATCTTGCGTATAAAATCACGGTATGTCTCGGCAAAAATCGTATTTGACTGCCATCCAAGCTCATTCAAGCCGAAAGAGATATAAACTTTGCCAAATTTCATCAGCCGGAGTGCATCTGTAACCGTCATAGTCTCCGTATGATCGCCCATCGTGACGTCAACGAATTTATACGTTGATACCGTTGATATGCTGAGACCGCGCAGAGCAAGAAACGTGCCGTTTTTTATACCTGAATACATCTGAAGCCCCTGAGTTCGGGAATCTCCGATGAAAACAGCGTCGTCAAAATACGACATACTTACAGCGTCGCTTTGCGGAACGGCTCCTCCCGTATTATTGGGCTGTGGGTTCACAACCGGCGAGGTCGTCTCGCTATCAGTTGTATCGTCAGGGTCTTTTTCCGGATTATTGTTCTCATCCCCATCGCTGACATCATCGTCTTTGTCGGGGTCTACGCCTATGACTACATCTCCAATAGCTTCGTCATTCTCGTCTACACCGCTGATTGTGGGGGATTTTTCCATTTTTTCGCACGGCAACACTTCGCTGTTCCGCTCAACAGCTGTCGACACCGTAAAAAGGAAACCGCCATAATTATAAATCGAGAAAAACATCAGAAGCGAAGCGCAAAGAGCGAGAACTACATAAAAAATATGACCGGATCTGTAACTGTGATAAAGCTTATTCCCATCCCGAATTGTGTAGCCCCCGCCTGTTTTTGAAGAGGAAAGGCCGCTACCGAGGTGTTTGTTTGCTTTCGACTTAACAAAACAGCTTCCGTGCCCAAATAAGCCGTGCATTATAAAAACCCCTCCCCAAAATCTCCGCTGTATTTTACTTTTATGATGCCTGTTTCAGTGCAAATTATGACAATTTAGAAGCCCTGCATATATCTACAATGATTATATCATATCGTATAATGTCAATACAATGCTGTCAGTGGCATATTTTCTGTTATTTTATCGAAGGCACCGCGCCTTGACAATATAAAGCTTATTATTGTATCATGATACGAAAAGGTTTAATAAACATTAGATATTCGGCACGCCACAGATGGGCAAGGCATATGCAAAAAACCTCAGAATAAAATAGGAAAGTTGCATTATTCACGCCCAATCTTGGCTGCCTGAAAGGTATAAAACAAAGAGCAAAAGAAATGAAAAAGCCAGAGCTGCTATCGCCCGCCGGCGATCCCGAAAAGCTTCGCGCCGTGCTCTCTTATGGCGCTGACGCTGTTTATCTTGCGGGTAAATCATATGGTATGCGCTCGGCAAGCGCTAATTTTACGGAAGAGGAGCTTGCCTTTGCCGTCTCGTACGCGCACTCGCTCGGCCGCCGCGTTTATGTTACAGTAAACACGATGCCCCGTGACCGCGAATATGCCCCTCTTCGTGATTATATCCGTTATCTTTCCAAAATAGGCGCCGACGCTGTCATTGTCGCTGATATCGGGGTGCTTTCTCTTGTGCGTGATGTCGCACCGGAGCTTGAAATACACCTGTCGACTCAGGCAAGTGCCGTTTCGTCATACGCCTGCCGCGCGTGGCACGCGCTCGGTGTCCGCCGCATTGTGCTTGCGCGCGAGCTTACGCTTCGTGAAATCATCGAAATCCGCAAGAACACGCCGCCCGAGCTTGAGCTTGAGGTGTTCATACACGGAGCTATGTGCATTGCTTACAGCGGACGGTGTCTTTTGTCAAATTACTTTACGGGGCGCGACGCAAACAGAGGTGAATGCGCGCAGCCATGCCGCTGGAATTATACTGTTAAATCAATTGAGGTCACCGAAGAAAAGCGCCCCGATGGGCGCGTTCCTATTGAGGAAGACATTGGTGGCACTTACGTTATGAGTTCGCGTGACCTTTGCATGATAGAGCATATACCCGAGCTGATTGAAGCCGGTATTGACAGCTTTAAAATCGAAGGGCGAGTTAAGAGCGCTTATTACGGTGCTGTTACTGCAAACGCCTATCGCATAGCAATTGACAGGTACATTGCCGACCCTGAAGGGTACACATTCGACCCGGCGCTTCTTCGTGAGCTTGAGAGCGTCAGCCATCGCGAATACTGCACCGGATTTTTTTATAACTCACCTGCAAACACGGCAAACACCGTCTCATACACCGGATACCTGCGCGACAAAGCATATCTTGCCGTCGCCGTTTCATATGATGAAACATCCGGGCGCGCTGTATTCCGGCAGAAAAACCGCGTGTGCGAAGGAGACGCCGCCGAGGTTGTGTCGCCGGGCAAAACAGGGCGCGGTTTGATTATACGCGGTCTGAAAAACGGCGACGGGGAGCCCATTGAATCGGCGCCGCACCCGGGAATGATTTTTTCATGTGACGTGCCGTTTCCCATCTCACCGGGTGACATTTTACGCGGCGTTTAACGCTTGTGTAAACCACAAGCGCAATCTGCAGCGGCAGCGGCAAGTGAGCAATAATCAACGATTTTTTATGTGCGACATAAGGAGTTTATTATGAAATTACTCATTGAGCTGATAAAGGCAGCTCTTTTCGGTATTATCGAGGGCGTGACGGAATGGCTACCCATCAGCAGCACAGGCCACCTTATTATTCTTGAGCGTCTCGTTCAAATGGATGTTTCCGATGCTTTTGTCGAGATGTTCCGTGTAGTCATACAGCTTGGCGCCATCCTTGCCGTTGTCGTTATGTATTTTACGCGGCTGAACCCGTTTGCAAAGAGCAAATCCCCCGCGGAAAAATCGGCGACATGGCAGCTTTGGTTCAAGGTCATTGTTGCTGTTATCCCCTCAGCCGTCGTCGGCATGCTTTTTGACGACTGGTTCGACGAACATTTTTACAATTACATCACCGTCGCAATTACTCTTATCATTTATGGCGTTGCGTTTATACTTATCGAGCGGCGCTCTCCGAAATCGCAGGTGAAAAGCGACGTTTCGTCTATAACATATTTGACTGCTTTTGCAATCGGTTTGTTCCAGATTCTCGCTATAATTCCCGGAACTTCTCGCTCCGGTTCGACAATTCTCGGCGCTATGCTGCTTGGCCTGACCCGCACGGCAGCAGCCGAATTTTCATTTTTTATGGCAATCCCGACAATGGTCGGCGCAAGCGGACTTAAAGCTGTAAAATTCATTCTTGATTCCGGTATCCCGACATATGATGAGCTTTTAATTCTTCTCGTCGGAAGCGTCGTTGCATTTGTCGTTTCAATAATAGCTATCAGATTCCTTCTTGACTTCGTTCGCAAGCATACATTCACGTCATTTGGCGTATACAGGATTATTCTCGGCGCCGTTGTCATCACTTATTTCCTCATCGCCGGATAATGTTTACAGTTTTTTATCATGAAATTATGTAACTGCACCAGATTTTTACGCCGCCGCTTGTAAAACTACTCTGTTTGTGGTATATTAACATCAACAAAAACTCGAGAAAATACAAAACTACAGGAAGGTATAATATGGCGAGCTATAACAAAAAAACAATCGAAGATATCGACGTTTCAGGTAAACGAGTCCTTGCACGCTGCGACTTCAACGTGCCGATGGACGGCGGCGTCATCACTGACGATAAGCGCATTGTAGGCGCTATGCCGACGATCAAATATCTTGTCGATCACGGCGCAAAGGTGATTCTCTGCTCGCATCTTGGACGTCCTCACAACGTCTTCAACGAAAAAATCAAGCTTGATAAGAAAGAAATAGCCAAGATTGAAGCTCTTCCCGAATCAGAACGTGAGGCGGCAACTGCCGCTGCCATTGAAAAGGCAAAGGGCGACGTAAAGAAGTTCTCCCTTGCCCCTGTTGCGGCTAAAATTGCCGAATACCTCGGCAAGCCTGTCATCATGGCAGCAGATGTTATCGGCCCTGATGCAAAAGCAAAGGCCGCCGCTCTTAAACCAGGCGATGTAATGCTTCTTGAAAACGTTCGTTTCCACGCAGAAGAAGAGAAAAACGATCCTAACTTTGCAAAAGAGCTTGCTTCACTCGCTGATATATATGTAAATGACGCATTTGGCACAGCACACCGTGCTCATGCTTCTACAGCCGGCGTCGCCGACTACCTGCCCGCCGTTTGCGGTTACCTCATTCAGAAGGAAATCACTATAATGGGCAACGCGCTTGAGAATCCGAAGCGCCCGTTTATCGCTATTCTCGGCGGTGCAAAGGTTTCCGACAAGATCGGCGTTATCAACAACCTCATCAATAAGGTTGATATGCTCATCATCGGCGGCGGTATGGCATACACCTTCTTCAAAGCTATAGGAGCTCCTATCGGTGACTCCATCTGCGAGGACGATAAACTTGATCTTGCCCGCGAACTGATGGCAAAAGCACGCGCAAAGGGTGTTAAGTTCCTTCTTCCCGTTGACAACATCATCGGCCGCGAATACAAGGAAGACACCATCTACATGCGCATTTACTCCGATTCCATCCCGGATGGCTGGATGGGACTTGACATCGGCGAAAAAACTCAGGAGCTATTCGCTAAGTCAATAGCCGGCGCCGGCACTGTAGTATGGAACGGTCCGATGGGTGTTTCCGAATGGGAGCACTTTGCTTCCGGTACTGAAGCTGTCGCCGAAGCTGTTGCCACATCCGGCGCTATCTCCATCATCGGCGGTGGTGACTCCGCAGCTGCTATCGAAAAACTTGGTTACGCTGACCGTATGACGCATATCTCGACAGGCGGCGGC
>LFTK01000057.1 GCA_001513385.1 Clostridiales bacterium DTU064 | reverse complement strand
GATTTGTCCAAACGGCAGCGCCGGTGCCTTCAAGCTCGCGCTTTAGTGTGTCTTTTACTATTTCAAACTTAGGACGCAGCATTTCGGCATGAAGCTCCATCTGACGCCGCACAGCGGCGGCATTGGGGAAGCAGCGCACATGACGAAGCTGGTTTAATTTATCATAGCCGATAGTCTGTATTGCAAGTGTGCGCTTGATATCGGCGACATTTTCTTTGCTTGCGGCAACAATTGCGACACCGGAGCCGGGGAATGTTATTTTTGAGGTTGAGGCGAAGTAATAAATCATATTTTCGCTCTCCGGTCCGATTTTCGCAGCTTCGTCAAATAAATTGAGAAGTTTATCACCTTCGCTGTAAAGATCATGGACGGCATAAGCATTATCCCAGAAGATGCGGAAGTCCTTTGCCTTTGGACGAAGAGCGGCAAAGCGGCGGACGACATCATCCGAATATGTAATGCCGGTTGGGTTGCTGTATTTAGGTACGCACCATATGCCCTTTATCGTTTCGTCGGAAGAAACAAGCTCTTCAACAGTATCCATATCAGGGCCGTCGTTTTTCATTGCAACAGGGATCATCTTGATTCCAAGCGTCTCGCAAATTGCAAAGTGACGGTCATAACCCGGGGCAGGGCATAAAAACTTCACACCACCCTCTACACGCGACCACGGAAGTTTTCCGCCTGGTACGCCGAAAAGCATGGCGCGTACAACGGTGTCATACATTAAATTTAAGCTGGAGTTGCCGCCGACGATGATGTTTTCAGTAGGTATGTCAAGAAGTTCGGAGAAAAGTTCTTTTGTCTCGGGCAGACCATCGAGGACGCCGTAATTGCGGCAATCAACTCCGTCTTTTGATATGCAATTGTCACCACTTAATGCTGCCAGCATGCAGCTTGAAAGCTCAAGCTGCTCAGGACAAGGTTTGCCCCGTGTGAGATCGAGTTTATAACCCTTTGACTTTATTTGTTCATATTCGCACCAAAGCGACTTTAGTTGTGAGGAAAGTGTATTTTTATCAGTATTTACGTACGCCAAGGAGATTTGCCTTCCCTCCGGATTAGTATAGGTCATATTCTTCACTTATCGTGTCAGATGTCTTTTATGTATCATGTGTTGTGTAGTTTTGTGCACAACACATGCTTTTTTGCTATCTATATCAAATGATGATTAAAACTCAGCATTACCTGTTGTTCTCGGATAAGGCTGAACGTCACGGATGTTTTGCATACCCGTTATATACATTATCAAGCGCTCAAAGCCAAGTCCGAAACCGGCGTGCTTAACGCTTCCGTATTTGCGCAGCTCCATGTACCACCAATAATCTTCCTCAGAGAGACCGAAGTGCTTAATAGCATCGGCAAGGTATTCGGGTCTCTCCTCGCGCTGTGAGCCGCCAATCAGCTCACCGACACCGGGTACAAGCATATCGGCCGCTGCAACTGTTTTTCCGTCGTCGTTCAGGCGCATGTAGAAGGCCTTTATGTCGCGCGGGTAATCGGTTACGAACACAGGCTTTTTAAATACGACCTCGGTAAGGTAGCGTTCGTGCTCGGTCTGAAGATCCATACCCCACGCAACCGGGTACTCAAACTTTTTATCAGCTTTTTTGAGGATTTCGATTGCTTCTGTATATGTTACACGGCCAAAATCGCCGCCTTCGACAAGGGCTTTCAAGCGTTCAATGAGAGTTTTATCGAAAAACTTATTGAAAAACTCGATTTCTGCAGGGCAGTTTTCAAGCACGTACGAAACGACGTATTTAATCATCGCTTCGGCAAGATCCATGTCGTCTTCAAGGTCGGCAAATGCAATTTCCGGCTCAATCATCCAGAATTCAGCCGCATGACGCGGTGTATTTGATCTTTCGGCACGGAATGTCGGCCCGAAGGTGTACACGTTTGAATATGCCATTGCAAACGCTTCCACGTTTAATTGTCCTGAAACGGTGAGGTTTGCCTGCCGTCCGAAAAAGTCCTTTGAATAATCGACTTCACCGTTACTGTTGCGCGGCGGATTGTTCGGGTCAATCGTTGTAACGCGGAACATCTCACCCGCACCTTCACAGTCGCTGCAGGTGATTATTGGAGTGTGGACATAGACAAATCCTCGCTCCTGGAAGAAGCGGTGGATAGCATATGCGGCAACGCTGCGGACGCGGAAAACAGCATAAAATGTTGCGGTACGCGGACGCAGGTGAGCTATGCTGCGCAGATATTCCATAGTATGGCGTTTATTCTGTATCGGATAATCGGGCGTTGACTGGCCTTCAACTGATATTTCCTTTGCGTGCAACTCATATGGCTGCGGGGCTTCAGGCGTCAATACAAGTGTACCTTTTACAGTGATTGAAGCGCCGATGTTTAAAGAGGCGATTTCGCTGTAATTCTGCAGGACAGACGCTTCAAATACAATCTGCAGGTTTGTGAAATACGTACCGTCGTTGAATTCAATGAAACCGAAAGCATTGCTTGCGCGAAGCTTCCGCACCCATCCTTTTAATGTAAGAATCCTCTCCGTGCATGATGCAGGAGAGCTTTTTATCTCTTTTAGTGTGGTAACGTCTTTTCTTTCCATGTCACAATCCTTTCGTGCACGCGAAAAATGAAACAGCAAGAAAACTTTATTGCATTTTATAGCCGTGCAACATTACTTATTATATTATATTTATCTCAATTGTGCAAGTGTGACGTAAAAAATATCTAAATATTGTACACTTGCAAAAAATAATTACATGTTGTATTATATTATTGGTGAGTTCGAAACCATCCTCACCCTCGCTGAATACTTAATGTTATATGCGAGAAAAATAAAAAAAACTACGGGAGAAAGTAAATATTTTGAAACTTACGAAAAAAGCACGTCCGGATATGATTAATTCGCCGGATGCAAAAGAATCGACTGAAAAAACTGCTTCGGCTTTTGTACAAAAGAGGAAAGCCCCTGCGGTACGGGTAGGTGCGAAAACGGTCCTCATTTGCCGCGCAGCAATAATAGCCGCTCTTTATGTTGTACTGACTTATTTATCGGACATTTTCGGGTTAGCTTCAGGTGCCATTCAGCTACGTCTTTCAGAAGCGCTTTGTGTTTTACCTTACTTTAGTTTTATAGCAGTTCCGGGACTTACAATCGGCTGCCTTATTTCGAATATACTATTCGGAGTTTCATTTTACGACGTTATTTTTGGAACGCTTGCAACGGCGATTGGCGCCGTCGTTTCTTATTATATACGGAAATATAAATATGTCGTCCCACTGCCGACAGTGGTGGCAAATGCAATAATTGTTCCGCTTGTGCTTCGCATTTCAGGGATGTCGGGCGATGGCTTTATTTATTTGATGCTGACTGTCGGCGCCGGTGAGCTTCTTGCCTGCTGTGCGCTCGGCATACCGCTTATGCTTGTTCTTGAAAAGTACAGAAGCAGGATATTTGATGATAACATTATAAAATAGATGATATAATGCCTTTATATTATTTATATAAATCAATATCAGCAAGTGAAAGGAACTGTGTCCGATGGCCGAAAAGTCAAAAGCGCAACGCAGCAAAATAAGCGCGAAATTGAGTTATGATTCACCTGTTATATTAACTTTCGCGCTTTTGGCTTTGATAGTATATATCATACAGACAATATTTCCTGCCACAACATATAAATATTTCTGCATATACGATGCATCTGTGTCCGATCCGCTATTTTATGTGCGTCTTCTCGGTTACACACTTGGCCATGCGGATTTTACTCATTTCATTTCAAACATAGGCATGGTGCTTCTCATAGGGCCGTCCGTTGAAGAAAAATACGGCAGCGGTTATCTTGTCGCATCCATGGTATTTACGGCTGTTGCCGGTGGGCTGGCTCATTGCCTGTTGACGGACAACCTTGCCCTTCTTGGCGCAAGCGGAATTGTTTTTATGCTGATGTTTTTATCAGTCGGCACGCGGACAAAGGACGGAAGGATTGCGCTTTCTTTTATCTTAGTCGCGCTCATTTACTTGGGCGGCGCTCTATATGATATGATTTTTGTAAGCGACAATATCTCGCAGCTTGGACATATTGTCGGCGGCCTTTGCGGCATAGGATGCGGAGCGTTGATCGATAAATACCGCGGCCCAAGAAAGACGAAATAAGGGCGATATGCTATATAACTTCGGTTAATCATTAACTTATATTATCATTGCAGCAATCATATTATACGATGGATGAATATGGTGGCGGGTGTGCATAATAGTGATTATGTACATGACATGCTCACGTAATCACTTTTTCAGCATTCGCTGCCATACAGCCGTCATGTATGGCCCAAAATACGTGTAAATTTTTTAGAAATAAAATATTGACAAGTCAGCGGTATTCTGATACAATAACCTTTGCTCGATGTGATGCGGAATTGTGTAACGGTAGCACGGCAGACTCTGACTCTGTTTGTGAGGGTTCGAATCCTTCTTCCGCAGTTTTAAAAACCCCGCTGTACTTGGCGGGGTTTTTCGTATTTAAAACAGTTGTTATGTGTTACAAAAGCAGCTTTTAGTTTATTTCACCCCCATTATTAATGTTGTGCATGGCTAATACATCGCTTCCGTGTCTATAATTTTTATAGAATACTGCGTTAATGCATGTAAAAATATTAAGTCGTACGAAACCTCTTTACACAAAAGCATCATCCGGTGCAAAGCAGCAACCGGCAAATCAAGACGGACTGACATAAAAACGCCAGCCCTTATATGGCATGAATTATTTGTGTGATGATGTAAATACGGACTGATATAAGTTAATGTAAGGATTACGGCAGAAAACATGAAGGTATTGATTTTGTCGGAAAACACAGGAGAGGGACATAATTCGACGGCTGTTGCCATTAAGGAAGCGCTTGCCGAGGTGGGTGTAGATTGTGATGTACAAGATGCACTGTCACTGCAGTCTGTTCGCCTTTCAAAATTTGTAAGCAACTCCCATACGTTTTGTTATAGATATATACCGCGGCTTTATGGTGCCGGTTATAGGTATGAGGAGAAAATAAAGTATAAAAGGCTCAGCAATATAAAGACAAAAGCGGCGCGCCGGCTTTATGAAACGGTTACGGCAGGCGGGTATGGAGCTATAATATGCGTCCATATATTCGGGGCGATTATATATACGGAAGCGAAAAATAACTTTGGGCTGTCTGTGCCCGGTTATTTTGTTGCAACTGATTATACGTGCAGTCCCGGTGTCAATCTCACCGACATGAACGCATATTTCATACCGCACAAGCACTGCGCACGTGACTTTATCAGAAAAGGCGTGCCACAGGAAAAGCTTGTTGTCTCAGGTATTCCTGTAAGGCGAGCATTCCTTCAAAAAACCGAAAAAGCTGTGGCAAGAGAACAGCTCGGTCTTCCGGTAGAGGGTAGTATTGTACTTTTAGCATTCGGCAGTATCGGGTGTGGCCCGATACTTGAAATATACAAGCTGTTAATATCACACCTGCCGGGCGATGTAACGCTTGTTGTTATCACCGGTAGAAATAAGCGGATATATAATAAGCTCACCGAGGGTAACATCACCGCACCTTCAAATGTGCGCATTGTCGGTTATACGGACAAGATGACGTTGTATATGGATGCCGCCGATTTTTTCATGACGAAATCGGGGGGCTTGAGTACAACGGAAGCAATCGCAAAGCAGCTGCCGCTTTTTTGCATTAATGCTGTTCCGGGATGTGAGACTCGTAATTATGAATTTTTTACAAAGTATAATTATGTGCTTTCCGGTAAAACAAACGATGAGCTTGTCGACCTCGTCGTGAAATGTGTAAAAGCCCCCGCACTTACAAAGCCGTATATAGAGCGCTGGAAGCATGATTTTCCCTCCGGTGCTGCCGATACGATTGTGCGGTATGTCCTGAGTGGTGAATGTGGCGGGCATGATAACGTAACATTTCACAAAGAGAAAAAAGCAAAGAGTAGAAGAAAGCGAAAAACGATAATTTAAACGAAAAATTGAGTAAAAGCATTTTACAAAACCAAAAAAGATAAACGAGATTATATCATAGAGGAAATACAAAAAACGAAAAATAAACATCGAGTGAAACGGACATTTATATGGACATTAATAAAAAAGAAAAACTGAAACTTTGGCTGAAAAAGTATGATTATTTATTTTATACTCTTTTAGTACCGCTTTATATTCTTGCCTTTTTTATTGAAGAGCGCCTGATAGTAAGCGATTATTATGTATCATACTTGCCGATCGACGATAAAATACCGTTTATAGTATGGTTCATCTACCCATACATACTCTGGTATCTTTTTCTTTTTTGCCCGGGTATATTTTTTGCCGTTAAGGATAAAAATGAGTTTAAAAGGTATGTTACAGCCATTTGCTTTTCGTTTTTTTCTGTCCTTGCAATTTACGCCCTCATTCCGAACGGGCAGGAACTCCGTCCATCACTTGAAGGGCTCAGTGGTATTTCCGTCGATATCCTGCGCATGATTTATGCTGCTGATACAAATACAAACGTTTGCCCCAGTATGCACGTCATCGGGTGCATAATCGTTGTGTTTGCTGTATTTAAAAGCAACTATGCTTCAAAAAAAGCGCGTTTGCCCGTCGTAATTGGTGCTTTTATAATCAGCATATCGACTTTATTTATAAAGCAGCATTCCATACTTGATTTAATAATAGGTGTGCCATATGGAATCGTGTGCGGTATGATAGCATATCCTCCTAAAAAGGTTTCAAGTGTTTCAAATGATATGGCCGACAAGCTCGCGGAAAAGTATAAGACGCACCTCCGCAAGCGTGCCGAAGCAATCCCTGCCCTCGCTACGCCGGTATCACCGGACAAACCTGATAAGCGGGTATTTTATCATATGCTGACAAAATTCAGGGTAGAGGCATTTTCAATACCGAATATTTTAAGCTATTTCCGCATTGCACTAATACCGCTGTTTGCAATTTTGTATTTCAACGGCAAGTATTACGCTGCCGTCGGAATGCTTATTTTATCTGCTGCAACCGATATGGTCGATGGGAAAATAGCGCGACATCTCGGGCAGGTGACGGATCTTGGCAAGGTGCTTGACCCCTTTGCCGACCATATGACACAGATAACGATGATCATATGCGTCGCCGCGAAAAATAAGGCTGTTTTAATACTGCTCACTTTGCTTTTAGTAAAAGAAGCCGTTATGGTGACGCTTGGCGGTTATGTCATGAAAATAGTAGGGGCTGTCAACAGTGCACGCTGGTACGGTAAATATTGTACTGCATCCCTTTACGCTACAATGATGCTATTTGTCCTCTTCCCCGAGATGCCGGGGACCGTTGCTACAACCCTAATTGTTTATTGCGCTGCCGTTATTATATTGGCTCTAATCCTGTATGCTATATGGTTTGCAGGGCAGCTCAAACAATACAGAAACAATAATAAGGAAAAGGCAGATGCAGACACAAGCAAAGAAATGCCTCTGACACCTGACGCAACATCTGTGCCAATAACACAAATGTCGAAGGAACCTCAAGTAAACAGCAATATAATGACCGAGATAAATGTGCAAATGACAAAATCAGAGTGATTAATGAGTAAAATATAAACATAAAAGTATAACGCCCAGATGCTATTGCTTCTGGGCGTTATACTTTATAGAGGAAACGGAGGATTTACACAAAACGCGTGCGTGCGCGTTTATGCCGTGAGCTGTGGTAATTTTATGGGGTATACATTACAAATATATTCAAAAATCAAGCTATCGGTGTTAGCGGCAGCTTGATAAGATGAAAAGCAGGTAAAGATGTATTATCAGGATGATAATAAATGTAAGTATTAAAACAGCGTTATATAATATACATGATTTATAGTATGCACCATATAATGACTATTATACATATATTATGGTACCAATTTAATAATAATACAATTTGTCATACCCGTGTTGAAAATTATTGGATTCTATAAGACATATTTTTGTATTATTAAGACGTAATGGTCATAACATATGATTAAACGCGACGAAATTCGTGTGTAACTTTTTGCCATGCGTAAGAATGTCAAAAATAGCCGTTTGTCATATACTGTAAACAGCGAGTATTAATCATGCTATAATGGGGGATGGGTTGTGCCATGAGAATTGTTGTGGTGAAACCGCCAAAGTTTTTAGTACCGCTTTTACGGCGGATGTTCCGTGTACATAAGAGAAGAGGGATAAGCTGAGCAAATTAAAAAAGGAAAGGGAGTGCATATCAGCAGCACTCCCATACCGCCGCTATTATAGTAAGCGGCGTTCCTTTTTGATGCTAAAGATACTTTCTCATCCGCTCAAGGTTCTTTTTTCGAAATGACAGAAGTTCTCCACCAAGCTCATACGCTTCACTAACGCTGGCTGATGGTTCAATAGATCTTTCAGCTTTGTTCCTTGCGCGGTCAAGAGATACTACGTCATCGCTATTCTCTCTGATTAACAACTCTGCTATATGAGATGGCGATGCGTCGAACATTGTCTCCGCGGCAATACCCGCTTTTGTGGCAAAGGTTTTCGCTTTACTTACTTCCTTTGGCTTTTCATGGCACTGCGCCAGTCCGCTTTCTGCCCGAGAAGCAAAAGACAAATATCCGTCAAGCTGCGTTGTTAATTCTCCCATAAGCTGCTCGTTTTTAACACGTGGCAGTAAAGCTAAAATCGTATCAGCTCCGCTTTTCGCACTGCGATAAACCTCGCCATACATATCCTTTTCCGATTTGTCCATAAACGTAATCCCGTTTTGAAGGTGATGATGCGCGGTTTTTGCCGCGATATTATCTTTGTCCGTTTATACTTCTGATATTCGTTTTGTCAGGATGTAAATTACCACATGACGCGATAATATTGGATTGCCTTAAATAAAAAATATGAATGTATTACGATGATGCTATAAGTATGTATTGATTTAAACAAATAATTTAAAATTAATACAGCGAAATAATTCCAAACAACAAAAGTTAAGCTCATCTGCGGGCTTGACTTTTTGCATAACAGCGCATTTTGTTGTGGTGTATGGATGCAAACCTATATTTTTACGATTTAATTATTTTCGTTCTTATCGTTTTTATCATTAAATTTATTCTTCTCTGATAAAAGTTTTTCTATTTCGCTTTTGTTAAAGACATATTTTTTCTTGCAGAACTGGCATGAAAGCTCAATTACTTCCGGTTCGCCTTTTTCTCTGTGCTCGGCAAAAATGTCCTCAATCTCTTGCCTGCCAATGCCTGCAACAATATCGGCTGTGCGCTCGCGCGAGCATGTACACCGGTATTCGACGGGAATTTCGTCGAAAACATCATATTCAATGCCACGACAGACAGCGGCAAGGATGTCGGCATTTGTCATACCTTCATCGATCATTGAGGAAAGGCGGGAAAGACCCTCCGCATTTTCTTCAAACTTTGCAGCTACTGCTTCATCGTAGAAAGGCAGCATTTGTACGAGCACACATCCGGCCGCACGGCATGAATAATCGCGGTCGACAAGGACACCAACGGCGCATAGCGTCGGTATCTGCTCGCTTCCGGCATAATAAGCAGCAATATCGTCGCCGATTTCACCTGTTACAAGCTCCGTTAATCCGATATATGGCTCGGATGCGCCTGTATCACGCAAAACCTGAAGCACACCGCGCCCGACAGCTCCGCCAACGTCAAGTTTTCCGTTAGGCTTGAGCGGCAGGTCAACATCGGGGTTTTCAATATAACCGCGCACGTTCCCCATATAATCGGAGACGGCCACAATAGTGCCGGCAGGGCCGTCACCGCGGATTGTGAGCGTGACGGAATCTTCAGGATCACCGAGCAATGAGCCTATAATTGATGTAGCTGAAAGCAAGCGGCCGAGGGCAGCAGTTGCTGTGGGAGATGTGCGATGTATTGAAACGGCTTTGTCAACGATAGCTGTAGAGTTTAAAACGTATATGCGTGCGCTGCCATCGCGCGTTATCGCGCGAAGGATTGATGAGGTGCCATACGGTTTTTTGGCGGTGCTATTTACATTTGCTTCATTCATATTTTAGTATCACCGTGATTCCTTTTATTTTCGATTTTATGTTTATTTATCTTTATTTTATTGCTCTTGCGGCGATGTAAATGCGTTCGTCGTTCTCTTTTGGCGGTGTCATGTCATAGCTGCCTGTCACAAGGAGCACATCAAAGCCTGCATTTTTCAGCATATCCGTTAAAAGTTCAATCTTATAACATCGCTGGCGCTGCTCCTCGTCATAACGAACCCACACATTGCCCCGACGCTCAAAGAATGTAAGATAAAATCGGGCAAGTCCTGTTTTTTCATTATAGTCATTCCGCCAGCCGCAGAATACGCTGTCATCTTCAAGTATTATATCATTTTGCCCGTAAATATTCTTAAATTTATAGGGGGATGTTACATCAAAAAGTAAAATGCCATCAGGGGAGAGGTAATTGTGGAGCAAAGCAAAGCATTTTTCGACGTCGCGCCGGTCGGTTAAATAGTTCAGCGAGTCGCAGCAAGAGACAGCGGCATCAACTGTTCCATAAAGCTCAAATGAGCGCATGTCCTGGCATAACCAAAGTATGTCTACACCTGCGGCATCAGCTTTTTCACGCGCGTAAGAGAGCATATCAACCGAAATGTCTATGCCGGTCATATCATAACCGCGCCGGGCAAGCTCAATAGCAATCGTCCCTGTACCGCATGCAAGATCAAGCACAAGCTCGGGCTTTTTTTTCGAGAAACGGCGGAAAACAGCTTCGATAAAATCGACCCATGCGGCATAGTCAACGTGTGAGTTGAGGGTGTCGTAAAAAGCTGCCGCTATGCCATAACCTCCAGAGGAACTTGTGCCACCAGCGGCACTTTTTTTATCGTCGCTCATATATATCCCCCATTTCTCATTTTTTATATATTATTTTACCCGCTCTGTCCTCAGCCGAGTGCTATAAGCCGCGCAAGGGTAGCGGCGTCAGCGCCGGCTATGTAATCACCGACAGAGGCGCCCCCCGGCAGAGATGACAGGAGCGTTTCAATCTCGTTTACATCAAGCCTTGTACCGGTAAGCGTCGCTTCAAGCTCGGATACATCCCTCAGACCGAGAAAGTCGCCTGTGAGTTTTATATGCGATATAACACCGCCATCCGTATCAAACGAAACATTAACCCGCCCGAACGGGAAGCGAGTGCCAAATGAACGCGCATACACGCGCGACTCGCCAAAGTTCCACTCCCAGTGGGAGTATTTTTCATCAGCAAGTTTTTCAGCGAGCGATGTTTCATCCTCGCTCATCTCGCGTACACTGCAGTTATAGTATGAAGCTAAAAAGTCAGCCGTATGGTTGAAAAAATCGTCGCTTGACATTTGTGCGAAATCGGAACCGGAGGATGCGAGCATATAGCGCAAATTGCCGACGCGCGCTCGCACGCTCGGGATGCCTTTGCTTATAAGTTTGCCATCATCCGGACGCAGGACGCTTTCAAGATGCGAAAGATCAGCGTCCCAGAGAAGAGTACAGTGGCGAAGCAATTTTGGCGTTGCTGCCACTTCTTTTGGTGTATAAACACACGCGGCAAAGCCGGATATTTTCGCACCGTTGACAGTGACGTCGTTGCGTCCGCCGGCTTTTGCATTTATGCCAAGGCTGTGTAAAAGCTTAACAATTGGTGCGGCAGCTTCGGTATAGTCAGCGCCACATCCATTGTAACTTGTGATAAACGAAATATTAATGTTGCCAAGGTCGTGGAAAACAGCTCCGCCGCCGGTCAGCCGGCGCACGAGCTTTATTCCGTTTTCCTCTGCGTATGCGCGTCTGAACTC
>LFTK01000094.1 GCA_001513385.1 Clostridiales bacterium DTU064 | reverse complement strand
CAAATATTCTTGCTATCAATGCTGCTATTGAAGCTGCGAGCGCCGGTGCGGCAGGTAAAGGTTTTGCTGTTGTCGCAGATGAGGTTCGCAACCTCTCGCAAAAATCAGCAGAAGCGGCAAAATCAACAACAACGCTCATTAAGACATCCGTTGCCGCAGTCGAGGAGGGCGCAGAGCTTGTTGAGCGCACAAATGAAAGCTTCAATCAATTAGCAGAGAAAACAAAAGAAATTGAAAGAATCATGGACAGCATTGCTACAGGTGCTGAATCACAGTCTACAGCGATTTCGCAAATCTCCGTTGGTATTGAACAAGTCGGGTCAATCGTCAGCATTACGTCTGCCACATCGGAAGAAAGTGCTGCTGCAAGCATTCAGCTTAAAGAGCAGGCAGATGAGCTCAATCGCCTGACTAATAAAGTCACTATCTCTGATAAATATGGCTATGACTTCGATGAAAACGATGAAGCTGATGAAGATTATGACGCTGGTGAAAATACAGAAGAAGATGTAATTGAAACTGAAAATGAAGGCGTCGCAGATGATGAAAATACAAAAGATGCTGAAATTGTGGCTGATACAGAATCAGAAACGCAATCACCTGACAACAACGACGATGTAACAACAAAAGCCGATGATGTAACTGAGGAGCAGAGCTCTGACGATATCACGGAAAAGGCTGAGGCTGAGCCTGACACGGATACTGACACAAATACAGACTCAAATGTCGAAGCGTATGATATTATAAACGTCGACGATGTGACTGACAACAGCGCAGATACAGGTTCAAAATCAAGCACCGTCGCTGACAAAGAAGTAAAAAAGGCGAACAATAAAAAAAGAGGTAAAAATAAAAATCGACGCGGACAAAAGTGAGAGAATGACTTCTTCTACCGAAAGCGTGTTGTTCGACAACAATCTATTTGGTTAGCGAATAAGCATATCCTGTAAAGCTGTTGTTTGAGTGATATAACACACGTAAGCTAATATAAACAAAATAATACGGCATTTTGCTTTGAATTTAAAACAGGAAGCAAAATGCCGTTTTTCATGTCTATGATTAAAGTAACGAGTGTTTTAAATCTGCCACTGTCGGCAGCATTTTTTATAATATACCGTATAACCTTAATCTTTAAATCTAACGTATTAAAAAACTAACTATTTTCGCGCCGCTTGTGCTTACGTCCTGCCATTATTGCGTTTACAATCCCATAAACTATTAAAACACACACAATTCCAAAGCAAACTCCTGAAAAATCAAGCCATACATCTATAACCTGAGAGCCCCGGTCTGAAAATATTTGTATTGTTTCATCAAACAAAGCTACCGTAAGACCAAAGTAAGCGGTATAAAATATTCCCTGCCACCTCACACGGCGCAAGACAATCAGTAACAGTGCAAGCTCAATTCCCAGCGCTGAAAACTCAACAAAATGTGCCATTTTTCTGACAAGATGATCTGTCACTTTTTCCTTTTCAACAATTTTTTCAAGCACCGGTCTTATTACTTCAAGCACTTCTTTGCTTTTCCGCTGTGATTCCGTGACGCTCTCAATGGAATTGCCCCAGATAAAAATAAGCGTCGCGACGATGAGCACTACTAATATAATCGTCGCAATTTTTCGTTTGCTCATAATAATACCATACCCTGCAAAACGTCTTTATGTTATATATGAAAACATTGTCTATGTATACTCTTTCGCCATCAGTGCCGTAAATAGCTAATAATATAAATATAATACAGTCATTTCAAAAAAGAAACAACTGTATTATAAGAATATTTTATTAAATTCTGAAATTTTGATACCAATATTTTTTTATACATCCACGGGTGGCGCACAGCCCCGATTAATATTTAATTAAAAAATAAAAAACGTAAGCCCAGCCGAGCATACCGTGAAGGATTGCCCATCCGACAGATTTCCATGTGACATACGAAATAACAACAGCAAGGCATGTTCCGAAGCTGATACCAGCTTTTGTAACTGTTTTACTGGTTTCAGAAACATTGTAAGTCATAACGCTCTCCTTCTCCTTCCCATATATAAGTACTTCTATATTCACATTGAAAAACGTGGCTATTTTCTGCAGCGTTTCAATATCCGGCTCCGTTTTGCCGCGCTCCCAGTTAGATACTGCCTGACGCGAGACGTTTAAATGTTCCGCGAGTTGCTCCTGACTGATCCCCTTTTCTTCGCGTATGCGCTTTATGTGCTTCCCAACTATGTTCATACAAAGCCCTCCTATCATTTGGTATTATATAGCATCCCGCCGGATATGCAAGCAACATAACATTGCATAATACAAAAAATACGCCATTTTTCTTTATTTCGCCCGCAACAAATTATTACATATAGTTTTTACTATGCCTTTTTTAATAGTATGCGTGTTCAAAGTCATCAAAACCTGTTTTTAATCTCTTTGACCCTTACCATACAATTTGTAAAAATGTAACGCCATATGTCTTTTCATGGATAAAACAGTTGTGCTCTACAAATAATAACAGAGTAAAAATAAACTCTCAAGGGAAACATCAATCAAAGAAAGATAATATATGCGAATGCGGCAACTCACATCAAGTTTTCTTTTCAAATTTTCAATGCCGCAGGCGCATGGCAGTAAAAGCAATACTATATCAAGAAAGGAATATTCTTATGAAGGCTACTGGAATTGTCAGACGAATTGACGACCTCGGTCGTGTTGTCATCCCAAAAGAAATTCGGCGAACCATGCGTATACGCGAAGGCGACCCGCTTGAAATATACACTGATCGCGAAGGTGAGGTGATTTTTAAAAAATACTCACCAATAGGCGAGCTTACTTCATTTGCAACGCAGTACGCCGAAACACTCCACAAAACATGTGGGCTTGACGTTGTGATATGCGACCGGGATGCCGTTATTGCCACCGCAGGCGTTCCAAGAAAAGAATATACAGACCGAAAACTAACAGAAGAACTTGAATCCATCATTGAAACCCGTCAGCTGTATAAGTACAATCAATATCAGCATAACGGGCAAAAAATATACGTCATCGATGGGGGTTCTCACTATGTCCGCTGCGCAATGCCGATATTGAGTGAAGGTGATATTGTTGGCTGCGTTGTTTCCGTCGCCTCGGATGACAACCAGGAAAAGCCGATTTCTGATGAAATCGAGATCAAGCTGATACAAACAGCAGCTTCATTCCTTGGAAAACAGCTTGAAAGCTAACGGACACGAATTAGAAAAAGAACGCCCGCGCGAGCTATTTGAAAAAATGTGTGAAGCGCGGGGCGAGCCTGTGATGATGGCAAGGACTCCTGATGGTTTAGAGTGTCTTGCCGGACGGCTGTGCGGCGAGCAGTGCACTGATGTCGTACGCAGCAGTGCGTTCAGCACTGCTGATGCATCGCAAAAAAGTGAAAATCAACGAAATAATAAATAAATTATAGTCAAATGTAAAAATCGCGCGAATTATGCTCGCGCGATTTTTGTGTTTTTATGTTTTATTTTAAACAGTTATCATTTTAGACAATCAGCGAACGACAATGTTGACAATTCTGTCCGGGACGTAAATCTCTTTGACGATTGTCTTGCCTTCAAGAAGTGGTGCTATGCGCCCATCGGCTTTCACTGTTGCAATTGCGTCATCTTTTGACGCGCCTCTTGGCAGCATTATTGTGCCGCGCAGCTTGCCGTTTATCTGAATCGCAACTTCGATTGTGTCGTCAATAGTCTTTGCTTCGTCGTACTCCGGCCATGTGCAAAACGCAAGCATCTTCGTCTCGCCGATGTACTCATTTATCTCCTCACATATGTGCGGCGCGAACGGATAAAGCAGCCTGATGAAAGTTACAAGCTCTTCATGCGTCAACGTTCCTGCATCGTAAATCTCGTTTATGAGCGTCATAAGCGCAGCAATCGCCGTGTTGAACTTCATCTCCTCGATATCGGAGCTGACCTTCTTTATCGTTTTATGGAAAGAGCGCTCAAGTGACGGTGTTACGCCATGCCCCTTAACTATATCGGTCAGGCCTGCAACACGATCAAGGAACCGGCGGCATCCCTTGACGCCACTGTCGTTCCACGGTGCCGCCATACCGTAATCGCCCATGAAGAGAATATATGTGCGAAGCGTGTCTGCGCCATAGATTTCAATAACATCGTTCGGGTCGACGACATTGCCCTTTGATTTGCTCATTTTTTCGCCGTCTGCGCCCAACACAAGCCCTACAGCAGAACGCTTTTTATAAGGTTCCGGTGTCGGCACGACGCCAATATCGTAAAGGAACATGTGCCAGAAGCGGGAATAAATCATATGGCGTGTTACATGTTCCATGCCGCCGTTATACCAGTCAACAGGCATCCAATAGCGCAACTTTTCAGGGTCGGCAAGGCACTTATCGTTGTGCGGATCGCAATAGCGCAGGAAATACCACGAGCTGCCTGCCCACTGGGGCATCGTATCGGTTTCGCGCTTTGCGTCACCGCCGCATTGAGGACACTTGCAGTTTACAAAGCTTTCGATTTTAGCAAGCGGGCTTTCGCCGCCTACACCCTGTTCTATATTCTTAACGTCAGGCAAGCGGAGCGGCAGCTCCTCGTACGGGACTGGAACCATGCCGCACTTCGGGCAGTAAATAATCGGGATTGGCTCGCCCCAGTATATCTGGCGGTTGAATGCCCAGTCCTTCATCTTGTACTGGACACCGGCCTCTCCTATTCCATGCTCGGTGAGATACTTAATCGCTTTTTCTATGGCTTCTTTCTTTGTTGTAATGCCGTTTAAGAAGCCGGAATTTATCATCTCACCGTCGCCTTCGTATGCAGCCTCATCTATATTGCCGCCCTTGATAACTTCTATTATCGGAAGGCCGAACTTCTTTGCAAATTCGTAGTCGCGGCTGTCATGCGCCGGTACCGCCATAATTGCACCCGTACCGTAGCTCATCATTACATAGTCGGCTATATAAATCGGAATCTCGGCGCCATTTATCGGGTTGATAGCTGTAAGCCCCTCAATCTTTACGCCTGTTTTTTCCTTGACAAGCTGTGTGCGCTCAAACTCGTTTTTCTTTGCACACTCGGCTTTATAAGCATTGAGTTCTTCTATATTTGCTATTCGCGCCGAATACTTATCAATTATCGGGTGCTCCGGCGCTATAACCATAAATGTCGCACCAAAAAGCGTGTCAGGACGTGTTGTGTAAACCCTGAGTTTATCGTCCGTATCCTTAATCGGGAAATTAACGTATGCGCCCGTCGATTTTCCGATCCAGTTAATCTGCTGCTGCTTTATATTCTGCGGATAATCGACATGCTCAAGGCCTTCGAGCATCCTGTCCGCATATTTTGTTATTCGCAGGTACCAGACGTCCTTTGCCTTCTGAATAACGTCGCTGTGGCAAACGTCGCATTTTCCTCCCTGCGAATCCTCGTTTGACAAAACGACATTGCAGTGCGGGCAGAAGTTGACCATCGCTTTATCGCGATAGACAAGGCCATGCTCGAACATCTTAAGGAAAATCCACTGCGTCCATTTATAATAGTCTTCGTCTGTTGTATCGATCACCCGGGACCAGTCAAACGAAAAACCGGCGCGTTTAAGCTGCTGGGTAAAGTGCGCTATGTTTTCATCTGTCACATCGCGAGGATGGCGACGTGTCTTAATTGCGTAGTTGGCCGTATTAAGCCCAAAAGCGTCAAAGCCTATCGGGAAAAGAACATTATAACCGCGCATACGTTTATAGCGCGAGATAACCTCAAGACTCTGGAACGCCTTAATGTGACCAACATGGAGTCCCGCTCCACTCGGATAAGGAAATTCTATGAGCGCGTAAAATTTAGGCAGTGAAAAATCATCCTTTGCTTCAAAAGCATGAGCTTTTTCCCATCTGTCCTGCCACTTTTTATCACAAACTTTAAAGTCGTATTTCATAGAAATTAACGTCCCTACTCTTATTTTAAGTAATACGGCATTAAGCCGTAATTATGCCGGATATATCGATTTCCTCCGCGTCGTCCCAAAGCTTGTCGAGACGGTAAAAATCGCGTTTTTCCGGGCTGAAAATATGAACAATGACGGAACCGTAGTCAAGAACTATCCATGTTCCCCCGGAAAATCCATCAATATGGCGTACGGGAAGTCCGGAGTCAAGTAAACGCTCCTCGACCTCGCCTGCAAGCGCCTTAATTTGCGTGACGCTGTTGCCCGTGCATATTACAAAGTAATTTGCAATAATTGTTTTTTCTTCAACTCGTAAAAGCCTGATATCGCGGGCAAGCTTTTTATCGAGAATTTTTACTATTGATTCAGCAATCTCTTCTGGAGTTCCAACTGGATATATAATTTTTTCCTTTTCGCCGTCCATTACCGGCTCCTTCCGTATTTTTTACTATTGCGTTACCTACGTGGTATATTTATTGAGTTTTCATTAACATCAGAGGCAACATACACCTCCGCTTTTACAGTTCCAAGCGGCGATGTATATATGTTTGATACTTTGCTGTTTGTTTCGTCTGTCAGAATTCTGTATGGGTCAAACTCTGAATCCTTAATATCCTCATTAAAAACATTCAGGTGATTATTGATTACATCAAGCACGTCTGCACGGCAAAGTACATAGCATGAAGCTCCATTTACCATAAGCCCCTTGCCAGGCAGCGTTACCATATACACTTTTGAAAGATCAACGGAAAAAGCATTCTTTGCAAAGTACATAAAATCCTGTAGTTCAACGGTTGATTTCATGTTTGAAAGAATCTCTGTCGCACATTTGCTCACCGTTGAAATACTCATATTTTCTTTAACCTGTTTTAGTAGAGCCGACATGAAGATTTTCAGTGCGTTTGTACGTCCAATATCAGCATTAACATAACCGGAACGATAACGCACGAATTGCATGGCTTTTTCTCCGTCAAGCCACTGCTCACCTTTTTTCAGGTCAATATACAGGTTCTGATACTTGTCGGTGTATTTCATGTCTGCCGGCACGTTCATATAGACGCCGCCGATTATATCAATAATATTTACAAAACCATCGATGTCTATTATAGCTGCGTGATTTATGCGTATATGGAAAGTTGTCTGAAGCAAGCCCGCAAGCTGAGATAGGGCCTCCATTGTCGGATCTTTGCTTCCCGCTTTCTTTGCGCTGTTATAATACGCGCCGTATAAAGCGTTAATCTTATGCGATTTTTTCCCGCTGACGTTTACATATGTGTCGCGGGGTATCTGGACTATCGAAATAGTATTCTCGTCTATATTATAGCGAACTATCATTATAATATCTGTGTTTTTCGCTACTTTATCATGTCCGAGAATAAGAAAATTAAATACACCCTTCGGCTGTTCTTTATCACCAATCGGTGGTACAGTTATTGTATTGCCCTCGTTGTCAGTCGGCAAAATAATTTTACCGTCCGTATTTGTCTCGTAGTAGTGCCCGAAATTACTCTTATTGGGATCCGGTTCGTATAAAAGAACAAACGCACCTCCGACAACAATAGCCGAAAATACGAGAACTACAAGAGATATGAGTACAATAGATATCGGCGAAAGCCGTTTTCTTTTTATCTTTATATCTTTTATATCTTCAGTCATAATAAAATTATTATATCACCCAATCCGGGTGAACCCGGACGGCTCCTTCCGTTATGTACATTAATGTTTTATGCATTTATATGTTGTTACATGTAGCCTGTTTTGAATACCATTAACAATAACAGGCATACCTCATGTAAAATCACCGCCGCGGCTGAAGTAGCGTACGGCGGCTTCCGTATCTGGTTCAATTTTCACTTTTTTTGACGTCAGGTACGCAAGCGTAGAACGCAAAACAGATAGTATCGTCTCCCTGAGAATCACAACACGTTCTTTTTCGTCACCGGCGGACTTGAGTTTTTCATAAAACAATCGCCGCGTTTGAATACATACGTCTTTATCGCGCGTCGGTTCGATATAATCGGCAAGATAAATAATAGCATCGAATTTTGTCATCCCGGCACGCCCTGTCGTATGATAGCGGACGGCTGACAATATATCGCTTGTCGCAAACTCAGGAAAGTCGCGCTTTATTATTATAGGTGCTGTGACCGCGTGGATAGCTGCAGGTGCTATTTCTTTAATAGTATCATTTATTATACCAAACTCAGCTATTAAATTCAATTGATTTTCATAAGTTAATTTCTTTGCGATGTCATGAAGCAAAGCAGCGGCACGAAGTTCAACTACCCTTTCCGGCATATAGATTTCACCAAGCGCTGCTGCTTCTTTTTCAACGCTTATAGTATGAGCATAACGCTTATCAGTCAAATAAGGCTTTATCCTCACGCGCAGCTCATCTATCATCTTTTGTGTTATTATCGCACCTGCTTCATTTTTTTGCTCCATAAAGCCCATGCTCCATTATATAATCGTAAACATCGCGCCCGAGGATGTCGCTTTCGTCAATTCCCCGGGAAATAGCCGCCCTTATCTCCGTTGACGATATAACAGTCGGTGTTATGTTAAGCATCACGACATCAGCTCCGAAACACTCTCTATATCGCCGCGTGGCATCATCAAGAGCTTTCTTTACCTCAATATCATCTTCGCGGCGGACGCACACAATGCGCGCCAGCTTAAAGATTACGTCAGCTTCATGCCACCTGTCAAGCGTCAGAAACATATCCGTGCCAACGAGCAGTGAAAGCTCGGCACCGGGGTTTTGCTCAGCTATTATGCGAAGCGTGTCCGATGTGTAGCTTGGGCCTTGCCGCATAAGCTCAATGTCTGACACAACAGCATTACCGCCCGCTGTTACCTCTGCAAAAGCAAGCTGTGCCATGCGCAATCTGTGGCGCGGGTCGTCGTCTTGCGACAGTGTCTTATGCGGCGGCGTCGCTGCCGGTATGATGTAAAGAAAATCGACATACTCCCGGGCAAGAAGCTCACGCGCGGCGGCAACATGCCCTTTATGCGGCGGTGAAAACGTGCCGCCATATACGCCGATTCTTTTGCCTTTTACGCCCCCGCATATGCTTTTTTCATCATTATACATACTGCAAAAAACCATGCTGTGTGGCGGCTCTGCCGTCACGGCAGTATTATCTTATCCTTCTTATCTTCTCTTGAGCTTGGGCGGTATAGAACAAAGCGTGAGCCGACAACGGACACCGGCACCGCCCCTGTTTTTTCCGATATTATATCTGCCGCTTCACGGCTCGTATACGGACATGTGTCGAGAACACGTAGCTTTATCAGCTCGCGTGCTTCAAGCGCGTTTTCAATCTGGCGGATGATTCCATCTGTTATCCCACCCTTGCCAATTTGAAATATTGTCTCATAATTGTTCGCCATTGAGCGAAGTGCTGCCCTTTGGCGGCTTGTTAACTCTATCATGTTGACTTTTTCTCCTCAAGGTCATTAAAAAGCGGAGCTATTGCTTCGGCAAAAGCGCGGAGCGCACGCCCTCTGTGGCTTATCTCGTTTTTACGCTCGGGCGGTATTTCTGCAAATGTTGCCCCCTCGGACGGAACATAAAACAGCGGATCGTAACCAAAACCGCCATCCCCGCGCTCCTCGCGCGTGATTATCCCGTCGCACCGGCCCTCGCATACAATCGGAGATATGCCATAAGACTCCGGAAAAACGCACGCTATCACGCATACAAAGTGAGCCGTGCGGTCTTCGTCCGCAACTCCTTCAAGCTCCCGCAAGAGCTTTGCTTTGTTTGCCTTATCATCGTGGCCTTCGCCTGCATATCGTGCGGAATAAACGCCGGGAGCACCTCCCAACGCGTCAACAGCAAGCCCTGAGTCGTCGGCAATGCCAATATAGCCGAGAGATGCCGGCACACGCGCCTTAATGAGCGCGTTTTCGACAAAGGTTTTACCGTTTTCTTCAATATCTGATATATATCCGACGTCGGCGAGCGATAAAAGTTCCACATCTGGCGCTATTTTCTCAAGAATCCGCCGCATCTCCGATATTTTTTTTGCATTATTACTTGCTAAAACAAATTTCATGTTTATTTTTTGCGTTTTTTAAAGTTTTATATTGTTATTTTTTGATAGCAAACGTAACCTCACGATTCATCGAAAAGAGCATTAACAAAATCGCGGCATGAAAACGGCTCCATGTCGTCGATTCCTTCGCCGACACCGATGAATTTGACCGGAATTCCAAGCTCTTCCTTAATCGAGATAACAATGCCGCCCTTTGCCGTTCCGTCAAGCTTTGTTAAAATAAGCCCTGTTATATCGGCTGCGCGCTTGAACTCTTTTGCCTGTACGACAGCGTTTTGCCCTGTCGTCGCATCAAGGACAAGAAGCGTTTCGCGGCTCGAATCCGGAAGCTCACGTGATAAAACACGGTTTATCTTCGCAAGCTCATCCATAAGGTTCTTTTTATTGTGAAGGCGTCCGGCCGTATCGACTATCAAAACGTCCGCACCGCGTTTTCTTGCGGCTGCTGCCGCGTCGAAAACTACGGCAGCAGGGTCACTGCCCTCGCTGTGGCGTATAAGTTGCGCGCCGGCGCGCTCACACCAAACGGCAAGCTGGTCGATTGCCGCCGCACGGAACGTGTCAGCCGCAGCGACAATGACGTTTTTGCCTTGGGATGTCAGATTTTTTGCGATTTTTCCGATTGACGTTGTCTTTCCGACGCCATTTACGCCGATTATCAGAATGACAGCGGGTTTATTTGACAAGTCAAGCGGCTCACCCTCGCCTATCATTTCGCTGATTATATCGCGCAGAGCTTCTTTTGCCTGTCTTGCTTCCGTCAGGCGCCCCTCGCGTATGCGGTCGCGAAGGAGGTCAAGGATTTTCTCTGTCGTCACCGCGCCCACATCAGCGCAAATTAGCGTTTCTTCAAGCTCAGCGAGCGTGTCCTCATCTATTTTAACAAAGCTTTTTAGTATATCGTCGATTTTGCCGACAACAGCATTTTTAGTCTTTTTTATGCTGTTTTTCAGTTTTTCATAAAACGCCATCGGTTACTTCCTCATAGGTAAATTTATTCTTCGCCTCGACGTCTCTTGTGTCGAGCGTAAGTACGCGGGAAATGCCGTGACGCGGCATTGTTATACCATATAGCACGTCAGCTATTTCCATCGTTCCGCGTCTGTGTGTTATGGCTATGAACTGCATTTTGTTTGAATAGCGCTTCATGTATTGTGCAAAGCGGTCGACGTTGACTTCATCAAGCGAAGATTCAATCTCATCAAAAATGCAGAACGGCGTCGGGTTCACCTCAATCATCGCAAAAAGCAAGGCTATTGCGACAAACGCCTGCTCACCGCCCGACAGAAGCGAGAGATTTTTTATAATTTTTCCGGGAGGTGCCGCTTTTATTTCAATACCGCTTGTCAGCACATTATCAGGATCGGTCAGATAAATCTCCGCATCCCCGCCACCAAAAAGCTCACGGAAAACGCTTGTAAACTTTTCGCCTATCCGCTTGAAAGCATCCATAAAGCAGCGTTCCATCTCGCGGTCAAGGTCGTTTATGATTGCAGTCAGGTCATCTTTCGCCGCGCGAAGGTCCTCCATCTGACGTGACAGATAATCATACCGCTCGCGGACCTCTTTATACTCGTCGATTGCCGCCACATTTACGTTGCCGATTGCACGGAGTTTATTTTTACATTCAGTAAGCTCGGCCATGACAGCTCGTCTGTTTTCCACAGTAACCGGGGGATAATCAAGAGCTTCCGCCGCAGAAAGCGACAGCTCGTAATCATCCCAAAGGCGCGACAGCGTTTTATTTACCGCTTCCGCAAGATCGTTTTTATGCTGCTCATTTTTCATATGGACGCGGACGGCGCGCTCTTTTTCTTCTGTTTTTTCGCGTATTTTACGGCGCAGCTCCGTCTGACGGCGTTCATATTCAAGAACGTTTGCTTCAAGCTCGCCGCGTTCGCGCTCAAACTCGGCAAGCTCGGCTGCTACCTTATCGTATTTCTCTTTCAGCTCATCCGCTTTCTTATGCGACGCCGCCACCGTCGCTTCAAGCTCTGCAATTTTTTCTTTATACGAAGCAAGCTGTGCTTCGTATTCGCGAAGGCGGCGCATTTTTTCGGCGTACATTTCCTCCGCCGCCGCAGCTTCGCTCTTTATGCGCGCACATTCTACAAGTGCCGCCGATAAAGCAGAAGACGCCGCATCGCGTTCATCTATTATCTCGTGGCGAAGGACATCAAGTTTAGCGCGGGCATCGCGCAGCTCTTTTGCTTCAGCTTCAACGCGCTCACATTGTTTTGCCAGCGCTTCGATATCAGAGCTGCTGCGCTCGTTTTGCTCGGCTCGCGTCGCAAGGTCATCCCTCAGCGATTGTGCGAGCGAACGCGACGCTTCCTCCTGTGCGCGAAGCGTGTCAGCTGACGACGCTGCCGCGCGCATCATTGTTTCAAGAAGCTCGCGCCGCTGTGCGCGCTCTGATGATTCCGCGACGAGCACTGAGCGGCGCTTTGTTGCATCTGAGAGCGCATCAAGTGACTTTTTCAGAGCCTTTTCAATCTCGGCTTTTTTATTCTGAAGTGTTTTTATCTCCTCAGAACGGGTGAGCATACCGCTCTCGCGGCGTGCCGAACCACCTGTGAAAGAACCACCGGCGTTTATCTGCTGTCCGTCAAGAGTAACGGCGCGGATTTTATATCCGGTTGCTTTCGCAGCCACAGTTGCCGCATCAAGATCGACGAACACACACGTTCTGCCAAGCAAATAACGGATAATTTCAGAAAAACGGGCGTCCGTGCGGACAAGAGAATCCGCCATGCCGACATAACCCGGGTATTTTGACGCTTCAAGTGTCTCACGTCCCGGTTCTTGTGCCCTGACAGATGCTATCGGGTAAAAAGTGGCACGTCCGGCGCGTCCTTCTTTGAGGTAATTAATCGCCTCTTTCGCTGTTTCTTCATTGTCGACGACAATGTTTTGCAGATTTGCACCGAGCGCCGTTTCAATCGCAGTTACATACTGCTTGTCCGTTGATATTATATGTGAAACCGGGCCGTAAACAGTGCCACGGATTGCACCTGTCGCGTGCCCGTCCATGACATATTTGACACTATGCCCGTATCCCTCAAAATTCTCCTCAAGACGCACAAGAACATCGATTTTATGGGAAATTGCCTCTATTTCACCGCGAATACGTCCGCTCTCCTCAGACAGGCGTGATATTTCACGCTCAATATCAGCGAGTTTTTCATCTGACATCCGCCCTTCCTTGTCAAGCTCCGCTATCGCTGCCGCGTATTCTGCGGCTGTTTTTTCTTCAGCGGCTGCTCTTTTGGCAAAATCGTCCGCTGCGGATTCATATTTTTCAATTTCAGCTAAAACCGAAGCACGCTTGCGTTCATCATCCTCACGCGAGCCGCGCAGAACATTTAAACGAACCTTCAGGTCAAGCGCTGTATCCTCGCGTTTTTTAATCTCGCGGAAAAGCTCGTCAAGCTTAGCTTCAGTTTCAGAAAGGTGCCCCTCGATTTCCTCGAGTGCCGCGCGTTTAGCCGAAACTGTCGCATTTACTTCGTCTAACCCACGCTTTGCATCATCAAGGCGGGCAGCGACAGCTTCTGCGTCGGACTTAGCTTCATCTATTAAACGAGCCGTTGTCTCCGAGCTTTTTTTATACTCCTCCGCTTGCGCAGCAGAACGGTCGGCTGCGGCTTGTTCCGCACGATACTCGCTATCTATACGCGCAAGCTCCGCTGTCATTTCACGGATGCGAACGTTGGTGCGCTCGGATGACGCTCTGCCCTCCTGTGCCGCTTCGCTTATGCGTTCGCTCTGAGCTTCAAGCTGTGCGACGGTATCTGCTGCTACTTCAAGCTCATGCTCAGAGAGAAGGTATGCATCTTCCGCACGCTTCAGCTCCTCTTTCATGCGACCTACGTCATATATAATAAGCGCTATATCAGCGCGGCGTTTGCGTTCATAAAGTTCAAGATAACGGCGAGCCTTTTCAGCTTCTTTTTCAAGCGGACCAAGACGGCCCTCAATTTCCGTCATGATATCGGCCACGCGAAGCATATTTTCTTCTGTTTCTTGAAGCGACTTCAGTGATTCCTGTTTTTTATAACGGGATTTCGATATGCCCGCCGCTTCCTCGAAAACTGTCCGCCTGTCCTCGCTTTTACGCGATATTATCTCTGCTATTTTACCCTGTCCGATGATGGAATAACCCTCGCGGCCTATTCCTGTATTCATAAAAAGCTCGTGGATATCTTTTAAGCGGACAGCGCGTTTATTTATAAAGTATTCGCTATCTCCTGATTTATAATAACGGCGCGTTACGGTAATTTCATCGTACGGACTGTTCAAGCGCCCCTCAGCGGCGCTATTGTCAAAGGTAATCGACACCTCCGCATAGCTCATCGGGCTTCGTCCGTCGGCACCTGCGAAAATGACGTCTTCCATTTTCGTGCCGCGTATATTGCGTGACGAAATTTCACCAAGCACCCATCGCATGGCGTCAGTTATGTTTGATTTTCCGCTGCCGTTAGGGCCGACGATAACCGTCGTGCCGGGATGAAATAATATCTTTGTTCTGTCGGGGAACGATTTGAACCCCTGCATCTCAAGCTGTTTTAAGTACACTTTATGTCTTTCTCCTGTATTACGGAGTTGCCATCACTATTGATTGTCTATCGTCAGATATCTGTTGGATTTTGTTTTAACTATAACTTTGTTATTTTCGCTTTTATGTCACACAAGCTCGACAGATACGCGCTTACCTGGTGAAAGTTTAGCGCCGCCTTTTATTTTCACATCGCGCAGCCCGTATCTTTCGGCTAACATCATTTTATTTTTACCCCTTTGCCCTGCCGCTTTAGACTGCGCGCCATCTGAAACATATATTATAGCGCATCGTCCGGCCACGTCGGCACCACCGGCGATTTCGCTGTCAATCGCACTACATATATCCTCATAGTATAAAATGCTCGCTGCAATCTCGCCGATTGCCGGATGATTCGGGCCTGCTATATATTCACCTGTGTGCAGGTTTTCACTCTCGCAAAGGCCGACGCGCAAAATTTTAACGCCGTCATCATCAAGAATCCTCATGACGCGCGCCGTACGATATGCTGCTTCATCAACCGAGAGCGGCGTATATTCACCCGCCGCCGTCATATCGGCAAGCTTGGTTCCAGCGAAAACAATAGTCGGGTATATCCTTGCTTCAGCGCAGCCGAGGGAGCAAATAGCGCGGGCCGTTTCCTCCTCATCGGCAATGGTTGAGCCGGGCAAACCTATCATCATCTGACCGCCAAGCGTCACCCCGTGCGCCCGAATTATAGCACAGGCACGGCGAGTATCCTCTGACGTGTGTCCTCTCCTTGATGACGCAAGTACACGGTCGCTCATGCTCTGTATTCCAAGCTCGACGGTTTTAACACCGTATTTTGTCAGTATGTCCATCACTTCATCGTCGATGTAATCAGGTCGCGTCGAGCAGCGCAGGGATGTGACACGCCCATCGACAACATATTTATAGCCAACCTCAAGCAGTCTTATCATCAAAGAGCGGTCGATTCCGGTGAAAGAACCGCCGAAAAACGCGATTTCACACTCGGCGTCACCTGCTGTTGCAAGCGCTGCTTCAATTATATCTGGGACTGAGCGCTCATCGAAGCATTGTTTTCCCGATATTGTGCGCTGATTGCAAAAAACGCACATACACGGGCAGCCGAGGTGCGGCATAAAAACTGGTATGTTAATATGGCGCTTTTTTGTCTTATTGGTTATTGTGGTATTGCCCGCAATGCTGCTTTCCATTACAATTTCATTTTCCGTCATTCCGTGCCGACCCCGAACAGCTTTACGGCTTCGGCCGCCGCAGCCTGCTCGGCAGCCCGCTTTGTCCGCCCGACGCCACGCCCTATGACGTTGCTGTTCATGCGCGCCTCAACCTCAAACGTCTTATCGTGATCCGGGCCTGACTCTGCAATGACGACATATTCAAGCCGCTCCCCTTCAGCCTGCTGTATTATCTGCTGGAGCATTGTTTTATAATCGAAATAATCAATAGCGTCGCTCTTTTCTTTGAGCTCAGCTTCGACGTAAGGCAATATAAAGCGTGCGACGGCACTCTTGCCATCGCCACCGTTGTTTTCATCATCGATGTATATGGCCGCGATTACTGCTTCAAATGCGTCAGATAAAATCGAGGCGCGGTTGCGGCCATTGTTTTTATCTTCACCGTGCCCGAGGAGCAAATACTCCCCAAGCCCGAGCTTTCGCGCATAACGAGAAAGCGCATCCTCGCATACGAGTGACGCGCGGAGACGCGTCAGCTCACCCTCCTGCAACGTACCATAGCAACGTATCAGGTATTCGCTGACGACAAGCGATAAAACAGAGTCACCGAGGAACTCAAGGCGTTCGTTATTGCCCCCCGGCACACCGGATTTTCTTTCATTTGAATAAGATGAATGTGTAAGCGCACGCAAAAGCAGTCCTTTATCGTGAAAAGTATAACCTATTGCACGCTCAAGACGCTCAGTGTCTCCCGGTGTGCTTGAAGCACCACGGCGGCTCATGATTTGCCAACCTCCCTTGCGTATTCGGCAAGTCCCTCTGATATAGCATCCGTTATCCCTGTCTGAACACAGCTTACAGCTTGCTTGATGGCGCTGGCTATTGCCTTTGCATCAGAGTTGCCGTGAGCCTTTATGACAGGACGGCTCAGCCCAAGAAGCGGTGCACCGCCATATTCGGATGCGTCAAAATTCTTTTTAAACTTCTCAAGCTCCGGTTTTATAAGTAAAAATGATATACCGGAGCGGGCGTTTGCCGAATATATTTCTCGCAGCGCATCAAACATGAACCGTCCCATCCCCTCAATGAGTTTTAAGGCTATATTGCCTGTAAAACCATCGCAGACAAGGACATCGCACGGGTTAAACGGTATTTCACGCGACTCAATGTTGCCGACAAAATTCAGGTTTGACGCGCGAAGAAGCTTGTGAGCAGCAACAAGTATATCAGTACCCTTGCCCTCTTCGGTTCCGTTGTTAAGAAGCCCGACGCGGGGATTTTCAATTCCGAATATCTTTTTCATATAAATTGAGCCCATGATTGCCCACTGAATAAGATATTCTTCTGTAATTTTCGGGTTTGCGCCCGCATCCATGAGGAAAAGCGGGTGCGAAAACGGCAATATCGTCGCAATACCGGAACGCCTTACTCCCGGCAGTTTATGGACAATGAGTGTGCTGCACGCATGAAGCGCTCCCGTGCTGCCGGCCGACAGAAAAGCATCGCCTACCACACCGTATTCATTGTCAGGCAACAGCATTTTCAGCCCAATGCACATTGAGGCATCAGACTTGTTTTTCAGCACCGAAATCGGGTTGTCATCCGGCAACACAACTGTTTCCGTATGGATTATGTCAATGCCGCTAAGCGAAAGACCTGCGTGTGTAGCAGCCGAATAAATCTGACGACGGTCACCGACGAGCGTCAGATCGACTTTTTGTTGTTCTGCTCTTGCGCGTATAACGCCCTTTACTATTTCCGAGGGGGCGTTATCGCCGCCCATCGCATCAATTATAATTCGCATTTTTATCGACCCCACTGATTCCGCAAAAGCGGCTTAATTTACATATTGCTTTGACTTGTCGTTCACGTTGTTACTTCGTATTTATCAGTCAAAGGCTTCTTTAATTATTTTATCTATCTCTGCAAGCGAGCGCTCGGCAAGCGCTGCGTTTTTCGCACGCTTTCCGCCCTTAACTCTGTACCCGAGCGGCTCGACGATACCAAAGTTAGCATTCATCGGTACAAACGAGCCGACCCCGCCTGTGGCAACATAATGTGCCATCGCGCCGCAAACCGTGCGCGTCGTAAAATCTATGCCCGGCTGCCCGAAGAGGTGTCTTGCTGCGTTTATACCGGCAACAAGTCCTGACGCTGCCGATTCAACATAGCCTTCAACTCCGGTTATTTGGCCTGCAAAGTATAAATCGTCGTTGCCGACAACCGAATAAAACGGCGTTAAAAAGCCAGGAGAGTTGATATATGTGTTGCGGTGTATGACACCATAACGCAAAAACTCGGCATTTTCAAGGCCGGGTATCATTGAAAAGACGCGCTTTTGCTCCGGAAAAGCCAGATGCGTTTGAAATCCTACTATATTATACATCGTTCCGGTGGCATTTTCACGCCTTAACTGTACTATGGCGTATGCTTCTTTACCTGTTCGCGGGTCAATGAGCCCGACAGGTTTCATCGGTCCGAAGCGAAGCGTATCACGTCCGCGCCTTGCCATAACCTCGACAGGCATACACCCTTCAAAGACGTTGAGCGATGCTTTCGCTTGTTCTTACTCATCAAAGTCGTGGAGCTCTGCCACCCTTGCATTAATTAGCGCGTCGTAAAAAGCATCGTACTCCTCGCGCGTCATCGGGCAGTTGAGATAATCGTCTCCACCACCTTGCCCATATCGTGAAGCGGCAAATACTTTAGTATAATCAATCGTCTCACCATCAACTATCGGTGCGACAGCGTCAAAAAAGTGCAGTTCACGACGCCCGAGGATGTTTTTTATATAATCTGCCATCGCACCGGCGGTGAGAGGCCCTGTTGCAATGATATTTATGCCCTCAGACGGCCCTTCAGCTTCGCGCTCAACAACCGTTATGGCAGGATGAGAACGGATTTTATCTGTTATATAAGAGGAAAACGCTTCTCTGTCGACAGCGAGAGC
>LFTK01000114.1 GCA_001513385.1 Clostridiales bacterium DTU064 | reverse complement strand
ACAGGCTGGAGCCTTGGATGGAAAATTAATATGTGGGCAAGGCTGTTTGACGGGGACAGAGCATTAAAGCTGCTGACAAGACAGCTCAGAGTCGTCGATTACAAGAAGTTCGGCCGCAGCTGGGGCGGCGGTACATATATAAATATGTTCGACGCGCACCCGCCTTTCCAGATAGACGGCAACTTTGGCGCAACATCTGGCATAGCCGAGATGCTGCTGCAGAGCAGAGAAAACAAGATTTACATTTTGCCTGCTCTCCCGTCAAAGTGGGAAAAAGGAAGCTTTGAGGGACTCCGCGCTAAAGGCCGTATTAAAGTTGATGCGCAGTGGGACCGTGACCATGTCAGAGCTGTCTTGACGTCCGACATTGATCAAACGGTGGAGGTTGCTATAAAGGGTACAAAACTGACGCCGGTTACTCTGACGGCCAACGTTCCGACGGTGATTGAGCAGTAAATTATAGCATAAGGCATTATAACAGCTTGCTTCTGTTTTAGTCATTATAAATACGTATATCATTTGTCTATCATATAACTATGTGGAGGGGCGAAAAATGAAGGTTACCGTATTAACAGACAAGACGCGCGGGCGTGTTGACAGATACTGGGCAAAATGTGTCGGTAGCTGCCACGCCGCGACAGCACTCAGGGAAGACTGGCGACGCCAGCTCAAGATATGCCGGGATGAGTTCGGGTTTGAGTATGTGCGTTTTCACGGGCTGCTTGACGACGACATGAGCGTATGCTTAATCAGGGATGACGGCAGTCTTGAATACTCATTCTTCAATATCGACTCAATCTTCGATTATCTACTTGAGATAGGCATGAAGCCATTCATTGAACTTAGCTTTATGCCGACGCCGCTCGCATCCGGCACAAAGACTGTTTTCCATTATCGTGGCAACATCACCCCACCGAAAGATTATAACGACTGGGGAAAACTTATCTACACGCTCACCGATCACCTTGTCTCCCGTTACGGCATCGATGAGGTAAAGACGTGGTTCTTTGAAGTGTGGAACGAACCGAACCTGAGAAACTTCTTCTGGGCGGGAACAATGGAAGATTACTTCCAGCTTTACAAATATGCCGCCCTTGCAATTAAAAAAGTCGACGAAAGATTAGCCGTCGGCGGGCCTTCAACGGCGGTCGATGCCTGGATACCTCAGCTTCGCGAGTTCTGCGAGAAGGAAAACGTCCCGCTTGACTTCATCTCAACTCACCATTATCCTACCGATACCGCCTTCGGATTCGGCAGGACAATTGAAGACCAGATGGCAAACTCAAAGCGCGGCATACTCACCGAAAGAGCCAAAAAGTCAAGAGCGGAAGCAGGCCCTCTTCCCCTTTACTACACGGAGTGGAACAACTCGCCAAGCCCGCGTGACCCGTATCATGACATTCCGTATAACGCCGCGTTCATAGTAAAAACTGTTACGGAAAACATGAACATCGGCCTCAGCGGCTATTCTTTCTGGACGTTTACGGATATATTCGAGGAATGCGGCCTCAGCTCCGTTCCGTTCCACGGAGGATTCGGTCTTCTCAACATTCACGGCATACCGAAACCCTCATTCCGCGCTTTCCAGCTGCTGTCAAAGCTTGACGGTGATTTGCTTGAGCTTGACATAGCCGATGCATCCCCGACCGTTGACTGCACAGCTTCGCGCGGAGAAAATGGCATCACGGTACTTATTTCAAACTATAATGTTCCACGCTCACAGATTGATGCTGCAGACATAAGCTTTACGCTGAAAGGGATAAACAAAATCTCCTCGGCTTCACTCCTTCGCATTGACGAGACGCACGCAAACCCGAAGAGAGCATGGGTTGAGATGGGCAGCCCGAATTATCTCAACCGCGAGCAGATTGAAGCGCTCAAAAAGGCGTCGGAGATGGTACCCGAGCAGGTTACATGGACAGCAGGCGAGGACGGAATTAAGTTTGATGTAAGAATCGAACCCCTCTCCGCAATAGCCGTTTCTATTGCTCTATAAATAAAGCGATAATGTAAAAGTAAAACATCCTTGAATACCATGTGTTCAAGGATGTTTTTTACTGTAATCACAAGTAATTTTCTGTTCTCGATAATGTAATGCACAGACGCGCTTATATTTAAATTATTGCTGTCATTTTATCAGTACAAATGAACGGCTTTTTAGTCTATATTGCATGTAGTTTCGTTTTATATCAAACCGATGTAGCTTCTTGCGGGAGTATTTTCAATTCCCTTTTTCAAGCCCTCTTTTTACAGCAATAACAGCTAAATTATCACCAATGGCAGTCAAAAGCGCCGCTAAAATTTCAATATCATCGGTGCTCAACTTATCTGCGATTAAAATAGCAATTATCGACGCAAGTAAAACAAGCCCGGTCCCGGAGTTGCAGCTCATGAATAATTCACCCCTGTTTATAATATGCGTGTTATTCGGGGGGTGTTAATTTTTGCTGTAACTCCTTACCGTAACAAACGGGGAATTATAGAACTGAACTCTTGGGTGCTATTGATATACTATTCTTTATTTATTTTCGTTGATAAGAGATATGAAGTCTAAATCATTGATAATATTATAAAAAGTTGCCTTATCAAACAATAGTCTTGATAATTTAAATGATATTCCATTCCCACATCTTCAATCATTTCGTGTCTGCTCATCAATCCAGGCCAGATACGCGGCGCTTCCACGCTCAACATCGACAAACAAAATTTCCGGTGTCTCATACGGGTGAATCTCAAGCAATTTCTTTTCAAGGTCGGGGTACAGTTCTTTCCTTGTTTTCAATAACACCAATACTTCATCTTCATGGTAAAGCTCGCCTTTCCATGTATAATGGCTCTTTATCTTAATCTCTTGCACGCATGCCGCAAGCTTGCTTTTTATGATTTCATTTATTACATACTTCGCCTGCCCTTCATCTTCAAAAGTTGTCAGAGCAATTCCATACTTCCCCATCGCTTTGTTCCCCTCCTGTCATATGTTTTCAGCGTATCCCCTCGGACATGCAAAATTTTTCATTCTTAGTAATATTATAATTCAAAAATTATATATTACAAACATAAAAAGGAGCTGCTTTTGACCGATGAATCGGGGAAAAGCAGTTCCTTTAATTAATTAACTATTATGTGAAAAGAGGTTTTAGCAAAACATTACGTCTTTATATGCGGATATGTATAAATATCTCCCTTATAATTTCTCATAACTATTTTTTCATCGTCTGAGGAGACAACATACTCCGGATTTATCGGTATCTTCCCGCCGCCGAGTGGGGAGTCTATCACAAACTTCGGGACGGCAAATCCCGATATATACCCCGTCAGGCCACGTATGATTTCAATGCCTTTTTCAACCTCGGTGCGGAAATGCCCCAACCCCTGGCTTAAATCGCATTGGTAAAGATAATAAGGTCTTACGCGCATTTTGACGAGCTTTAATACAAGTTCCTTCATCGTTTCCACGTTGTCATTTATTCCACGGAGAAGGACGCTTTGATTGCCAAGCGGGATGCCGGCGTCGACAATGTCCGTGCAGGCTTTCATGGAATCCGGCTGATTTCCTTCGGGTGATTGAAGTGGGTGTTAATCCAGATAGGCTGGTATTTTTTCAGCATATCTAAAAGTTCGCTTGTTATGCGCATTGGCATAACTACCGGCACTCTTGTTCCGATGCGAATGATTTCCACGTGGTCTATTCCCCGAAGCTTTGCTATTATTCTTTCAAGCTTGTCATCACCAAGTGTTAACGGATCCCCGCCGGATATTAAAACATCCCGAACCGCTTCGTTTTTTGCTATATAATCAACAGCGGCGTCTATTTCTTCATCACTTATTGCAAAGTCCTCCTCGCCGACTGTCCGCCTTCTTGTGCAATGCCGGCAGTACATAGAGCACATACGTGTAACCAAGAACAGCACTCGGTCAGGGTACCGGTGTACGATATTTTTCACCGGGCTGCTTTTGTCTTCGGATAGTGGGTCTTTTAACTCATAGGGAAGAATATTCATCTCGTTTATTGTGGGCACTGCCTGCATTCTTATGGGGCAATTCGGATTATCCGGGTCCATTAAGGATGCATAATATGGCGTAATTGCCATTCTGAAATTCTTTAAGCACAGGGATATATCCTGTTTTTCTTTTTCACTTAAATGAATCACCTTTTCAAGCTGCTCAACAGTTGTAATCCTGTTTTTAAACTGCCATTTCCAATCGTACCATTGAGCTTCGTGAGCCCTATGGGCTTTGTAACATTCGCTTTCTTCAGATGACTCTGTTTCAATGCTTCCTTTCATTTTCTATGCCCCCTAATCCTTACCAACGTAAGATTCCATACCGAATCTTTGCAAAGCGCTCTTTAGTACATTCCAAATCAAAGAATCGTAGCTCATTCCGTTGAATTCCGCTATCATAGGAAAGTCGCTGTAACCTGGAGCCAATCCGGGTAAGGGGTTAATTTCAATGAAATATAGCTCTTCATCCGGGGACAGGCGAAAATCAATTCTTGCGAAATCCCGGCAGGATAATACCTCGTAGATTTTCCTCGCAGTATTCATCATTTCGGTCTCAATGTGCTTCGGTATATCCGCGGGGCACTTATATCGAACGTAATCTTTATAATTGCGTTTTACATTATAGCTGTAAACGTTATATTGGCCCTCCTTTTTTATATAACATACCTCCATCGGAGAAAACACATGAACGTCATCGCCGTTTCCGAAAATACCGACGGTAAACTCCCGCCCGCTGATATATTCTTCAACCAACATATCCTGCTTATAAAGCTTTAAATCCCGTGACACTAAATTTTGCAGCTCTCGCCGGTTTGTAACAACCGAAACATCGGATATTCCTTTGCTTGAGCCTTCAGCATTTGGCTTGACAATTGCGGGGAAATGAAAATTTCCGGCCAGTTCTTTTTGCTCTTTTTTTATGACCTGATACTTTGGCGTTTTAATATGGTAAGAGGTGAGGATTCGCTTTGTCAGTGCCTTATCAAGCGCTATACACAAAGTTGTTTCATCCGATCCGGTATAGGGAATTCCGTATAAATCAAGCAAAGCAGGCACCTCTGATTCGCGGCCCCTTCCCCCGATACCTTCCGCTATGTTGAAGACAATATCAGGCTTATCTTCCATCAGCTTTACCGGCAAATCCTTGTTCACTTCAAGCAAAGATACCCGGCAGTTTTTTGATTCCAGAGCTGCTTTGATCGCCAAGACTGTTGTAATGTCGTCATACTCTGCGTCACTATCCGGCGGGTCAGGCTCTAAATCGTCTGGTTGCCCGTCGCTTTTTTCATCCCGGCTGCTTTTCTTTAAATTATAAGTAATTCCCACATGCAAGCCGGGAGGTTCGGTAATTTCTCTTTTCTCCATTTGCTTTTGCACACCTTCTTTTCTGCGCTATGTATGCGCAACTTTTTAGGTAATATTTTTCCTTCCTCGTTATTTCTGTCATTTCTTTAAATGTCGCAGCAATTGTAGTCCTATTGATTGTTAAAGTCAATATGAAAGAATGTGTTTTTTACAAATTTTATAAATTTATCGATGGTGGTGTATTTATGAAAAACCGGGTACAAAAACAAAGATAAAAGCGAGCAAAAATGTGCCTATAACTGTTAAGAATAGCATCTCAAATACTATAGATTTCGCAAGCTAAATAAGACTAATCTATATAGCCGGGGCAATATTTCAAAAAACACCATCAGCAAGTAATGGTATGGCAAAACCGAATAAATAGCAAAAAACCCTGCAATCTCAATGATTGCAGGGTTTTTTGTGGTGGAGATAAGCGGGATCGAACCGCTGACCTTCTGAATGCCATTCAGACGCTCTCCCAGCTGAGCTATACCCCCATACTTATGTTGACAGTGCCTATAAGCCGGGTTCTGTCGAGAGTTGTCATCTATCTTTGCTGTACGTTACCGTACAGCTCCGGCGCCAAAGCGCCGCGCCACCGTAGATCATGCGTCGGGCAAACGTCTTGACCATTTACGGTGTTGCTTCGGATAGGGTTTACAGGGAACGACAGTTACCAGCCGTTCCGGTGAGCTCTTACCTCGCCTTTCCATCCTTACAGCTGTTCTCTGACAAAATGTCAGCGAACATGCTGCGGTTTATTTCTGTTGCACTTTCCCTGGAGTCGCCTCCGGCGGACGTTATCCGTTATCCTGCCCTATGAAGCCCGGACTTTCCTCACGGCAAGACCTTTCGGTATGTTGCCGCGCGACAACTCAGCGCTGTCGGATAGTATTATACATAAGGTTGCATAGCCTTGTCAAGACAGCGAGCTGAAAAAACCATGAGAATATTGTGTTTGGCTGTTTTATATTATTACAATATTTCTAAATTAAAGAGATAATATTGCATATTTAATTTTTCTCTGCGTTTTAACGTTGCTATTCTCCCAATTAATTGTCTTTCACTGGTATTATTTAATTATTTTAGCTCTATATGCTATTATTGTAATCACCTTTAACAAGTGAAATTATTAACAAAAACACCGTGTCAGATGTCAAGCGATCTATCACACTTTTTTATTATCATTCATCCTTCGCCCCCGCCCAGAAGTCACGCAGTATCAAGCGCAGAGCGCGAATGTCACCCACATAGCGCAGATTTCGCCAGTGTGATGGGAATAAAGCTTTATATTCAGGCTGTGAGAAGCGGTCGTCGATTAAAAGTATTACTCCTCTGTCATTCTCGCTGCGGATTACGCGCCCCGCAGCCTGCAAAACATTGTTCATCCCGGGGAACATATATGCAAACTCATGCCCCCGCTCGCAAACGCCCTCATAATAATCGCGCAAAAGGTTGCCCTCCGCTGTAATTTGCGGCAGCCCTACACCGACAATGACAACACCGGACAGTCTTTCGCCCGGAAGATCCACTCCCTCGGAGAAAATGCCGCCAAGCACACAGAAACCGACTTTCGTTTGGGCTGGAGTTGGCGTAAATTTGGCAAGAAAATTCTCCTTTTGCTCCTCTGTCATGCGCCGGCTTTGCGAAAATGTCTCCATGTCAGGATAACGGTGTTTAAATATATCAAGAAGCGTCGTCATGTAATTGTAAGACGGCGTATACACGATATAGTTGCCCGTTTTTGCTTTTGCGACGGCATATATCATCTCTGCTATGCTCATCGCCGACGCTTCCCTGTCTTGCAAGCGTGTACTTATCTTATCAGCGGCCACAATACAAACATTTTCCGGGTCATAAGGCGACGGTAACTCAAGCGTATCGGCGCCATCACATCCGAGAACGCGCAGAAAATAATCCGGCGGCTCAAGCGTCGCAGAAAAAAGGACCGTTGCCGTCGCGCGGGAAAAGCGCTCGTTTAAATGCGCCGACGCGTCAAGGCAAATCAACCGACAAGATACGTCGTCACCCGAAAGCTCGACAAATGTTGTATGTCTTCTGTCGTAGCAGCGCAAAATTGACACAAAACGTGCTATCGGCTCAAGAGCCGCCACAATCCTTGCCGGATCGCTGATTCCACTTCGCCATGAGCGGCGCAGATAATATTCTGCTGTTGTGTGCGCTTCTTTCACCGCAAGCGTCAGCTCCTGTATCGGCTCGGGGCTGATGTAATACCCCCTCTTGTATCCTTCGCTGTCAAGCGTGACATTATCGCTGCAAAGCGGTATGAGAGCGCGAAGGGCATCGACAAGCGACACAGCAACGGCGCGTGCAGCATCGGCATCCGGGGGCAGCACTGAGAGAAGCGTTTCCGCGTCGGTGAGCGATAGCGACGCTGAATACATTTCACGCACGCGGTCGGGCAGGTTATGTGCTTCGTCACAGAGGAAAATATAGCGCAGAGCTGCATTATCTTCGTTTTTATCGAAGTGGCGGCGCATATAAACGCGCGGGTCAAATACGTAATTGTAGTCGCAGATGATGATGTCGCACATCTCCGATGCGTCAAGCGAAAGCTCGTACGGGCAAACCTTGTGGCGTGCGGCACATTCGGAAATTACGGAAGCCGTCAGGTGACATTTTACGCCTGTTTTCGTTATCAGTTCAAAAAGGGCCGCGTGCGCACGGTCATAATGCCCCTTCGCAAACTGGCAGGCGTCCGGATTACAGCGCACGCCAGCAAGCCCGCTTATGCTAAAACCTCCGTGCGGGCATATTCTCTCCCTCGCTGTTATTGTTATTCCACGAAGGCTCGGCGATTTGGAAAGTAAAATAGACGACGCATCCTCCGCCGCTATGCGGGCAGGCGTTTTTGCCGTCATATAAAATATTCTGTCAACAAGACCGGCGCCGATTGCCTTAACAGCGGGGTAAAGGGATGCCATTGTCTTGCCTGTCCCTGTCGGCGCTTGTATAAGCACGCGGCGTTTTAATCTGGCGGCTCGCATCACAGCCGTCATAAAGTCTGTCTGCCCCTCGCGGATATTGCCATACGGAAAGCGAAGGCTCTTTATCTCAGATTGTAAACTTTTCTCACGTGCTATATAATACTGCGCCCACCTTGCATAAAGGGCGACAGCGCCCCGCGTGCGCGCTTCAAGCTCCGAAAATGAAAAAAGGCACACAAAACTACGCAGGCGGCCGCCGTTTTTCGGTGCATACGTTATTCGCACGGCTGCCGACTCGCCGCCGCTCTGCAGGCACCACATATATGCGTAAATGACGCCCTGTGCAACATGCGCCGGTGGTATCCGCTCCGCTCCCCCGAAAAAGGGCCGGACGACGGTTTTAATCTCCTCGATAGTATCGTACGTGTTCTCACCGCCCCGCTCGATACCATCGGCACAACCGGAAAGGCGGTATTTTATGCCACCGTATTCAATCTCGCAGAAAAGCGGTACTTCGGCTATATAATTATCATTCGTATCGTCCTCTGTGCTTCTATGCGTTCTGCGCCCTTCCTCCGCCGTGACAAATTCACTGCCAAAACGCAGGTCAATATCCCCGCCGCGGTATAAAAAATCAACAAGGCCGCGGACAGTGATATTGATTGCGTTTTCTTTTGCATCATATACCGGTTTCACATCCGCGACCTCCCTTCTGTTGATTAAATTTTTAACTTCCCATACCCTTTTATATTCGCGGGCGCGATATTTCTTCCATATTCCAGCCGTTTTTAGCCCGCTCGGCTATCTCGTCTGTGCGCAGCCGCTCCTTTATATATGCGCGTCGTAAAAGTTCTGAGGGGACATATTCATCGTATTTATCAAAAGCAGGCGTTTCGTTCGGGCCTACAAGCTCCTCCGTATCAACGCCGCGTGTAAAATCAGCGCATATGTCAGCAAAGAGCTTTTCCCCAACCCCGCTCTCCATACGGAATTTCATAAAATAGCAGCCCTCAAACTCAAGCGCCGAAAGCTTATACTTTGGCGCATTTTTTGCTATATAACGGCGCAGCGTGCGGAATGAGCGCGTGCCGAGCCACGGGAAAAAGCACCATGTCAGCCCTCCAAGCGATACTATCGGCCGTTTGAGCATACCTGTTTCCCGTGCGACAGCCCGTGCGGCGGCAAGCCGCTCGCGGGCGTTTGCTTTAAGATACGGATACACCGTATCCTCCAGAAGCACGCGGTACATACGCTCAAGGATGCGCGTGTGAATCTCGCCGAACTCGCCCGGCCACGAAATCTCCATTTTACCGCCGACGTATTTTACATAGATGAGCTTGCGAGGTATGTCGATCTCCTCAACCTCCCAGACACGGCCGGCAAGCGCAAATCTGTCACCGACAGGCGGCGCCTGGGCTATTGTCCCAATCTCATCCGACTCACAACGTACGGTGAAATCCTCGGAATCCTTAAATACAGCATAAAATTTATAACTTGATGTAAGACGCTCCCCTTTAAGTCCGACGATAAGCCCGCCTTCCTCCGTTAGTTCTATGAAATCCTGCTTAATCATAGAAATAAGAAGCGTGCGATAATCCTCGCGGCTCATCTCGGCAAACGGCGGCAGTGACAGCACGCGGTCTGCAAGCTCGGTCGGCGTCCGCTCACCGCCGGATGCTAAAATGGACAGCGTCTGCTGAAAGGCAAGCGAGTATGGCATCCGCTTTACAAGCGGCGGCTCAATGAAGCGCTCCTCTATATATAGTTGAATAATGGCTATTGCCCGCAATAGATCCCACGGTATTAACTGAGGCAGCGGCAGATCGGGCGCTTGCTGCTCTTCGCGGAACACAAGCATCATCTCCGGCGGGTTTCCGCGCCGTCCTGAGCGTCCGAGACGCTGCAGAAAGCTTGATACGGAGTTTGGTGAGCCGTTGTGTATTACGCGCTCAAGCCGTCCGATGTCAATTCCAAGCTCCATCGTGACTGTCGCGCAAACGGTCCGTTTTTGTTCTTCGCTTTTTATAAGCGTTTCCGCTTCTTCGCGTATGGACGCAGACAAGTTGCCGTGGTGAATGAGAAAATTGTCAGGATCGCCGCGGCGTTCGGCTATCTGCCGCATTGTAGCGCAGACGTATTCTGTCTCCTCGCGCGAATTTGAGAAAATAATGGTGCGTCTGTCCTTTGCGCAGTCGTAAATGTACTCATATCCGGGGTCCGCCGATATAGTTTCGTCCTCATCCGGTGTCAAGTCGCCAAGCGACGGCCCTTTGCGTATTTCATGAGTACCGATGTGAAGTGTTTCTGTGCTTTCGATAAAGAAATGCTCAATGCCAAGCCGCCAGCGTATAGGCTGGGGCGTTGCTTTCGGAATATCGCACGGGCGATCGTCGCCGCCCGACAGCCATCTTGCCGCGAGCGACGGGTCGCCAAGTGTCGCCGACAGCCCTATGCGGCGCGGCCTGTGACCGATAAGGCGCGATATACGCTCAATCTGGCATATAACCTGATTCCCGCGATCGGTGTTTGTCAGCGTGTGTATTTCATCTATAACAACATACCGCAAATCACCGAAAATACGCGGGATGTCGTTTTGCCGGTTTATCAGCATTGCTTCAAGCGATTCCGGCGTTATCTGCAATATGCCTGACGGATTTTTCAGCAGTTTTGTTTTATGCGAGCCGGCAACGTCACCGTGCCAGTGGTATACGGGTATGCCAGTTTCTTTTAAAAGCTCATTTATTCGCTCAAACTGGTCGTTAATCAGGCTTTTCAGCGGGGCTATGTAAATAGCACCTACGCTTGCCGGTGGATCGTCGTAAAACTGCGATAAAATCGGAAAAAAAGCAGCCTCCGTCTTACCAGACGCCGTTGAAGATGTGAGCAGCAAGTTGTGGTCCGTGCGGAATATTATCTCCGCCGCTGCTATCTGCATCTCATGAAGACGCTCCCAACCCCGGCTGTATATAAATTCCTGTATGAACGGTGAAAAAAGCTCGAACACTTCAGCACCGCTTGCTCTTCCCTCATACCTATCTTCCGACATATAATTCTCCTGTTTTTATTTATTATTGAGGGGGACACACAATATAACGCGAAAAGTATTTAGCCAAAGTAATTATCGATGGTTTTGATTATCATGTACATGAAACTGTTTATTTAATTAACCTGCGAAGGTATGGAATCTCCCCGTAAAGTAGTTTTTTGATTGAATGGGCGGACAGAGTTTTCTCCGGTATTATACAAGATACAAGAACAGTTACAGGATTCCTCTATCCCTCATAGCTCCGCGAGAAACTCCTTCAGTTTAGCAAAATAGACGGGTGTATCGGCAAGAACAGAGGTAGCGTGACCTGCGCCGTTTACAATTAAAAGGTCTTTTTGCGAACTGCATGCTTCATAATTATCGAGGGTATAGTCGACGGGTATATACCTGTCGCTGTCACCATGTATGAAAAGCACGGGGCATTTTATCACACTTACTGCATCCGTCACGTTTATATTGGCAAGGTTAAATCCGCCCACAATACGGCAAAGTATGCCGGCAAAAGCGAGAACCGGTCGCGCAGGCAGATGATATTTTGTACGCAAAAGGTATGCAAACTCATCAAGAGCCGATACGTAGCCACAGTCGGCGATGACGCCGCTGACACCTGACGAGCCAACACCGCCATATCTTGCGGCGGTGAGCAGAGCCGTTGATGCACCCATTGATACGCCATAGAGGATTAATTTATGCCCCGCGCCATATTTTTCGGCAAGATAGCGAACCCAAATGGCAACATCGTCGCTTTCAAGCGCACCGAAGGTTATATACCTGCCTTCGCTTTTGCCGTGGGCGCGCTGATCAATGATAAGAAGATTGTAACCAAGATTGAATATAAACTTCGATGTAAGAGCAAAATCGCTGTCGCCTGAGCTTCTGTGCCCGTGAATTAAAACAACCGTCGCTGTTGCTGCTTCATTTGTGCCGCTGCTTTTATTCTCGTAAAGGCGTGCGCGCAAGGTGACGCCATCGGTTGCATTGACATACACATTTTCATGGGGAGTACTTGTCAGCCACGCGCGCCCCGCTTTCATATCCGGGATTCGGGCGGCGTAGTTTGATTTTTCAAGTGCTTCAAAATAGCGCTCGTCAGCTTTTTCTGCTGTTTTCTGACTCTCGCGGCGACAAGCTACCATGAAAAAGCGCATGGCGGACACAAATATGAAGCAAAAGAATAGTAAAAAAACACCTGCCGCTATATATAAGGGCAGCATCCCGCTTGTCGCCCCCCTTTCTTTTATAACCCCGCGTGAATTTCCTGCTGAGGGAACTATTGTTCACCTTTTTTATATTATATCACCGCCGCAATTTCTTTTCAAACGCTGTTTCCCCAAAGACAGGAGCTGTTTTGAGTAGAATCGGCAAATCAATTTCTTTTCTTCCAGACGCAAATTGTAAATTTTTTGTTACAAGACAAAAATACTCTTCCATTCGTATCATAAAATGCTATACTAATGGATGCGTGTCTTGCGTCCGCGCGCTATTTGTCTGCGCGCCTTTTTTTATTGCCATAATAAAACAAAATTATGAGCAATGCGTTGCAAAAAAAGGCGCCGGCATATCCGAATATAAGAACAAACCATAAATTACAAGACATTTTATCATTGATTGTATGGTGAAGAAAACAAAAGAAACTAAAGAGAAAAAAGAGAATACTGTTGACAAAAAAGCAGCCCGCCGCACTCGCCGTGCCAATCGCGCAGCGAGTGTGCGGCTTCTTGTGCGGTTTCTTCGCGGCTCGCGGGGCTTTTTTGTGGCGAGCATTTTAATTTCACTCGTCGCCGCCATCTTTGAAATGATAAACCCAAAGATTATATCCTTCACTGTTGACTCAGTACTCGGAGACAAGAAACCTGCCCTGCCGCAGTTTGCAATTGATGCAATTGAAAAAATCGGCGGTAAGGAATACCTTGCTGATAATCTTTGGGTCGTTGCTATTTTCGTGCTCATCGTTTCTTTTATACTCGTTATTTTGCGTTATGCGCAAAATGTATTAAACAGCCGTGGCTCGCAGACTCTCGTTGAGACGATGCGAAACGACTTATACGAGCATATTGAGCATCTTCCTTATTCGTGGCACATGAAAAACCAGACGGGAGACATTATACAGCGCTGCACGTCAGACGTTGAAATGGTCAACGCTTTCCTGTCGCGTCAGCTTGTTTCCATTGTCAGAATAGTTTTATTCATTATAGTCGCAATGGTATTCATGTTCGATATGAACGTGCGTCTCGCTGCCGTCGCTGCGGCTACTTTGCCGATAATCGTTGCCTATTCTGCTTTCTTCCACGGCAAAATAGGCCCGCGTTTCCGCGAATGTGACGAAAGTGAGGGCAAACTGTCATCTATTACTCAGGAAAACCTCACCGGCGTGCGCGTTGTTCGTGCTTTCGGCCGCGAAAGATATGAAAGGGACCGTTTCGAACGCCAAAATAATGAATACTGCTCCCTTCTTATAAAATTATGCCGCATTTTTGCTGCATTCTGGGCAACAAGCGACTTAATTTCCGGTCTTCAGGTCATGCTCATTATCATCCTCGGCACAGTTTTTGCCGTCCAAGGGGACATGACGACGGGTGATTTTATGGCGTTCGTATCGTATAACTCCATGCTGATATGGCCTGTCCGCCGTCTTGGGCGCATGGTATCCGAAATGAGCAAAGCGGGCGTTTCAATCGAGCGTATACGCTACATTATGGATTCGCCAAGAGAAAGCGACAAGCCCGACGCAATAGAGCCGCCAATGACAGGCGATATCAAGTTCGAAAATGTCTCCTTCTCATACGACGGCTCAACAGAGCTTTTACATAACGTAAGTTTCACCGTAAAAGCAGGCACGACGCTCGGTATTATCGGCGGTACGGGCTCCGGTAAATCGACTCTCATGCATCTGCTTTGCCGCCTTTACGACTTGCCGCCGGAAAATGGCCGCATTACAATTGGCGGCGTCGACATTGCCGATATGAAAGCATCATGGGTCAGACGAAACATCGGCATTGTACTGCAGGAGCCATTCCTTTTCTCGCGCACAATCGAAGAAAATATCGGCATAGCACGTGCTGATATAACGAAAGAAGAAATCAGGGAAGCGGCGCGTATAGCGTGTCTTGACGAGACAATCGAATCGTTCTCTTCCGGATACGCAACTGTTGTCGGCGAGCGCGGTGTTACGCTTTCGGGCGGACAAAAGCAAAGAGCTGCTATTGCCCGTATGCTGACACAGAAAGCTCCGATTATGATATTCGACGACTCTCTTTCTGCCGTCGACGCCGAAACAGATGCTAAAATACGCCGCGCCCTTGGCGAAGCGATGGGTAAATCAACCGTTATTATTATCTCACATAGAACATCAACTTTAATGGCCGCCGATAAAATCATAGTTCTTGATCGCGGCAGGGTTCGTGAAGAGGGTACACATGACGAGCTCATCGCAAAAGGCGGACTTTATAAGCGCATACATGACATCCAGATGGCAAACATTGATGTCGACGATGATAATGTAAACGAAGAAGCAAAAGAAACCACAGAAAAGAAAAAGGAGGCGGTAATATGACAGGACATGACGAATTAGAATCAAAAGAATATACAGTATCGCTTCCGTGGTTTGGTATCGGGCGTCTTATCCCTTACCTTAAGCCGTATGTCAAAAACATTATAATAATGGTGACGTTCGGCATCGTCGGCAGCGGTGTTGACATTCTTCTGCCGCTTTTCCAAAGATATGCTATAAACAACTTCATAGCACATGAAACGCTTGAGGGGCTTCCCTGGTTTATCATACTTTATGCCCTTGTACTCACAGCACAAGTTTTTGTAACAATCATTACTATAAACAACTCAAACTGTGTCGAATTTTCCATCGGGCGCGACCTGCGCCAGGCGAGTTTTGATCATTTACAGACGCTTTCGTTTTCATACTTTAACCGCAACAGTGTCGGTTACATCCATGCCCGTGTCATGAGCGACACAAGCCGCATAGGCGAGCTTGTTTCATGGGGTATGATGGACGGCGTCTGGAACATCTCTTATATAATCGGCGCTATCATTGTAATGATGTCGATTGACTGGAAGCTTGCGCTGCTTGTTACGGCTGTCGTTCCTTTTACAGCGCTTGTTGTGGCACTTGTCGAGGGCAAGCTCGTCAAGCTCAACAGGCGCATCCGCGAGATTAACTCGCGCATAACGGGCGGCTTCAACGAAGGCATAACGGGTGCTAAGACAATAAAAACGCTCGTCGTTGAAGATAAGATGGAGAGCGAATTTCGCGCCATCACATCTAAAATGAAGAAAACGTCGGTTACATCCGCTCGTTTCGGCGCTATCTTCAGCGGCGTAACATCGCTTGCTTCCTTTATCGCGCTCGCTCTTGTGCTCTGGCGCGGCGGCATTTTAACGGAGAGCGGTCTGATGAAACTGGGCACACTTTCCGTATTCATGTCGTATGCGCTTGGCATGATGGATCCGATTGTGTGGATTGTTGAGACTATTTCTCTTCTCATCACAACGCAGGTGAATATCGAGCGCTTAACAAAACTCCTTGAGACAAAGTCTGACGTAGTTGATTCCCCGGAAGTCATCGCGAAATATGGCGACACTTTCAACCCGATCCGCGAAAACTGGGAGCCGCTTTATGGTGATGTCGACTTTGAGGATGTTTCCTTTAAATATCCGGACGGCGACGAGTACGTTCTTGAGAATTTCAACCTTCACGTACCGCGCGGCACGAATGTCGCTATTGTCGGCGAGACAGGTGCCGGTAAATCAACCCTTGTAAACCTTGTCTGCCGCTTCTTTGAACCGACAAAGGGCGTCGTTAAAATAGACGGGCGCGATGCCCGCGAGCGCTCACAGCTCTGGCTGCACAGCAACATCGGCTACGTGCTCCAGACACCGCATCTCTTCTCCGGTACAATACGTGAAAACCTAATATACGGCAACCCCAATGCGACCGAAGAAGAAATATATGCTGCTCTGCGACGCGTCCATGCCGACGAATTTGTCGCGCGTATGGAGAAGGGGCTTGACAGTGAAGTCGGCGAAGGTGGCGATCTCTTATCAACCGGCGAAAAACAGCTTATTTCATTCGCCCGTGCTATTCTTGCTGACCCGCGTATCTTAATTCTTGACGAGGCAACATCGAGCGTCGATACCGTAACAGAACAGCTTATTCAAAATGCTATTAAAGAAGTTACGCGCGGACGCACATCGTTTGTTATCGCACACAGACTTTCCACGATACGTGACGCTGATGTTATACTCGTTGTTCGCGGAGGTAGGATTGTTGAGCGCGGCACGCACCGTGAGCTCATGCGGGCACGCGGCTATTACTACAGTCTCTATACTCAGCAGTACGAACGCGAAGCCGTTAATAAAGTATCATAAAGTGTTATTACATTAAAAAAAATAGCCAAGCCTACAGTTAGCTTGGCTATTATTTTTTGTATCATCCCGCCGTGAAACAGAGTTTCACGGCATTGTCGGGTTTCCAAAGGGGCATGACCCCTTTGGTGGGGTTCCAAGGGGTGAAACCCCTTGGCACGTTCCTCCTCCCCCTGTCCTTCCTCCTCAATGGCGCTGGCGTTCGGACATGGGGATATACTGACGGCGGGGTCTGACGTTCATATAAGCGGGACGAATTATTTTACTGCCATTAATAAGCTCCTCGAGCCTGTGCGCGCTCCATCCGGCTATGCGGGCGATAGCGAAGATAGGTGTAAAAAGCTCAACCGGTAAACCGAGCATACTGTACACAAATCCGCTATAAAAGTCTACGTTTGCGCTGACGCCTTTATACATTTTACGTTCGCTTGCTATAAGCCGCGGAGCTATTTTCTCAACCTGCTCGTAGAGCATATATTCATCGCTTCTGTTTTTTTCTGCGGAGAGCTGTTTTACGTAACGGCGGAAGATTGTTGCACGCGGATCCGACAGTGAATAGATAGCGTGCCCGATACCATATATAAGCCCGCTACGGTCAAAAGCTTCTTTATGGAGAATTTTTAAAAGATAAGCTTCGATTTCTTCAGTATCCGACCAGTCGCGGACATTCTTTTTTATATCCTCGAACATCTGGCACACCTTGATATTTGCGCCGCCGTGCTTCGGCCCTTTAAGAGAGCCAAGTGCTGCCGCTATGGCTGAATACGTATCTGTGCCGGAGGAAGTAACGACACGCGTTGTGAATGTTGAGTTGTTACCACCGCCATGCTCGGCGTGAAGCATGAGAGAAATATCAAGTATCGTCGCTTCAAGCTTTGTGTACTTATTGTCAATCCGGAGCATGTGCAGGATATTCTCGGCTGTTGATAGGTTGGGGTCCGGTTCATGGATAAAGAAGCTACGGCTTCCGTCAATATAATAATCAAACGCCTGATACCCGTATACAGCAAAGAGCGGGAACACGGCTATCAGTTGTAAGCACTGACGCAGCACGTTAGGTATGCTCGTATCCTCGGGGTTTTTATCATATGAATACATCGTAAGTACGCTGCGCGCCATTGAATTCATCATATTTTCGCTTGGCGCTTTCATGATAAGATCGCGGACGAACGACGTCGGCAGCGAACGGTATCCGGCAAGCACAGTACAAAACTCGTCGAGATCTTCCTGTGACGGAAGCTCGCCGAACAGCAAAAGATATGTAACTTCCTCAAAGCCAAAGCGCTTTTTCGTGCCATAACCGCGCACGATGTCCTCAATATCATACCCGCGGTAATAAAGTTTGCCGCGGCTCGGAACTTCAACTCCGTCTTTGACATCTTTTGCATGTATTTCTGATATTTTGGTCAGTCCTGTTAGCACACCCTTACCGTTTAGGTCACGGAGCCCGCGGTATACGTTATACTTTATATACATATCGGGCTCAATGTGCGTATCACTTTCGCACAGCCGCGCCAGTTTTTCTATCTGCGGTGTAATTTCGGAAAAATCTCGTTTTGTGCCCGTCATGATTGACAACCTCCCGAAAATATTAGGTTTTTACTTGTTTTTTCGTATAAATAAACGCAGCCCTCCCGTTTTGGCTGCGGGAGGGTCTGCGGCGAACTTTTTTATTATATAAATAAAAAAACGTACGGTTTATATTCAAAACTTACGCTGCTTTAAAAAACAGCTTCCGTCCGCTTTTTATAATATTTTTCTGCACTGCGTAATTTTAAACGCCAATCGCTTCTTTCCCCGCCGAGTTATATTATTTACTCTCACATTATACATGAAATACAGTCATAAATCAAGAGCTGTAAATAATAATTTACAAATTTATGCCACCTTGCCCCATAAAATGGCAGGTGGCATATGTTGTGTATTATATTTTCCGAGCTTAGAGCTTGATTACCGCTTGCTTGGCGCTTGCACTCTCCGTTAACTCACAGCTTTTACGCAATATCGGTGTTGCCGGCTCTTATGTTTTTTTGCTTAATCAGCGAAAAGCTGTGTTGAAAGATAGCGCTCGCCTGTGTCAGGGAGGACGACAACGATTGTTTTACCCTTATTTTCAGGGCGCAGGGCTACTTGCGTTGCTGCATACAGCGCAGCGCCAGATGATATACCGACAAGAAGGCCTTCGGTGAGCGGCAGCTCTCGTCCTGTTGCAAACGCATCCTCGTTTTTGACGCGGATTACTTCATCATATGTTTTTGTGTTGAGAACAGAAGGCACAAATCCGGCGCCGATTCCCTGAATTTTATGCGAACCGGCTTTTCCTTCCGAGAGCACCGGTGATGCGTCAGGTTCAACGGCGATTATTTTAATGTCCGGCTTTTTAGATTTTAAATATTCGCCAGCACCTGTTATAGTTCCACCGGTCCCGACGCCAGCCACAAAAATATCAATTTCACCATCAGTGTCCTCCCATATCTCAGGACCTGTCGTACGGCGGTGGATTTCGGGGTTGGCGGGGTTATCAAATTGTCCGGGTATGAAGCTGCCCGGTGTTTCGCGCGCTATCTCTTCCGCTTTTTCAATTGCTCCGCGCATTCCCTTTGTGCCGTCTGTGAGCACAAGCTCGGCGCCATATGCGCGCAGAAGGTTGCGGCGCTCCACACTCATCGTCTCCGGCATTGTTAAAATAACGCGATAACCGCGCGCGGCAGCAACTGAGGCAAGGCCGATACCGGTATTGCCGCTTGTTGGCTCAATTATAACGGAGCCGGGGCCTATTTTACCCGAAGCTTCAGCTTCATCAATCATTGCCTTTGCTATTCTGTCTTTAACGCTTCCTGCGGGGTTGAAATATTCGAGTTTTCCGATGATTTTTGCTTCTAATTTGTGCTTTTTAGCATAGTTTGAAAGCTCAAGAAGCGGTGTTTTTCCGATAAGCTCTGTCAGATTTTTGTATACGCGTGCCATAATGTTGTCTCCTAAGCTAAATTATATTTTACATATATGTTTTATATGTTTTCTTTGTTATCATTATATACGTATGAAGTCATTTTGTCAATTGATATTTTCGTGTTTTATAATTTTTCCCATTATGACTACCCTGCCATTATAAAACAGGCAAAAAACCGTGCAATCTGCACATGTTTATGCGGGGATGATGAGAACATAAAGTATATGGAGCCATGCACCAAAACAAAATGATTCGTTACTTTCAAAGATTTTTTTGGAAAGGGGTTGCAAATCGTGTACAGACGTGGTATACTTACACAAGATAGTTGTAGAGATGAGAGTGGGGCACCCCGCTCTTTGTTTTTGAATGTGCTGATGGGCACTGAAGCTGTCGCTTTTAGTGCTTATAAAACGCCGCTGAAAAACAAAAACTTTAAAAAAAGCACAAAAACAGTGCTAAACATCTCTATATAAACTACAAACTATTCGGGTTATTTAAATGGTTAAAAATCAAGGTAGTAAAAATTATGGCGGCGTTGCCGCTGCAGCCCGCGAAATTTCTCTTCCCATAATTGAGGGGCTTGGCTTTAAGCTTTGGGACATTGAATATGTGAAGGAAGGCGCCGAATGGTGCCTGCGCGTAACGATTGATTCGGACGCCGAGGGTGGCGTAGGAATTGAGGATTGCTCGACTGTTTGCCGCGCTCTTGACGAAGCTATCGAGCGTGCCGACATAATAAAAAACAAAGACGATTTTACAATCGAGGTTTCATCCCCGGGTATTGAGCGCGATATCCGCTTGCCTGAGCATATATTATACTGCCTTGGTTCCGAAGTTGAAGCCAAACTTTACGCTGCCATTGACGGCAAAAAGATTATACGCGGCACACTTGCAGGATTTGACGAGGAAGAGGATGTCGTTACAATAAAAGCTGACCCTGATGGTGACATTCGTTTGCCGAGACGCAGCATCGTTAAAATGAAGACTGTATTTGACTTTGACAATTTCTAATAAAACAAACCCGAGGGCAATCGTCGTATATTAAAGGCGGTTAGCTTTNNATTTGCCTTGTTTAAAAGTAAGAAAAATTATTGATATAAGAGATACGGAAGGAAAACGTTTTGGTGAATAACGGCTATGAACAGTGAGCTTTTCGCCGCGCTTGAAGCGCTTGAAAAGGAAAAAGGTATTTCAAAAAGTTATATGCTTCAGCGCATTGAGGCTGCGCTCATATCTGCGTATAAACGAGAACTTGGTGGCGCAGTAAACGTACGTGTCGCTATAAATGAACAGAAAAAAGAAATAAAAATGTATCAGCAGCTGGAAATCGTTGATGTTGTTAAAGACCCCCTGACACAGATTTCCCTTGAAGATGCAAAAAAATACTCAAAGCGCAGTGTCATTGGCGGCATTTGCGAGATTGAGATGAAGCCGAAAAACTTCCGTCGCTTGTCGGCACAGACCGCAAAGCAGGTTATCATCCAGGGCATACGGGAGGAAGAGCGCAAGCTCATCCGCGCCGAGTATGAAAATAAGCGCGAGGAGATTGTGACGGCTCTCGTTACGAAAGTTGACGCGGCAGACGGTTCCGTCGTCGTCGATACCGGTACAAGTGAAGCTGTGCTCACACGTGCGGAGCAGATCCCGGGCGAGGTGCTAAAAGTCGGCGACAGAATAAAGGTCTACATTTCCGAGGTAAGAAACGAATCGCGCGGTCCAATCGTCGTGCTTTCACGTACGCATCCGAACCTTGTAAAGCGTCTTTTTGAGCTTGAAATACCGGAGATTGCCGATGGCGTTGTTATTATAAAGGGCATATGCCGTGAAGCAGGTTCGCGCACAAAGCTTGCCGTTTATTCGCGCGACGAAAATGTAGATCCTGTTGGCGCCTGCATCGGCAATCACGGCACCCGGATTGCAACTATCTGCGATGAACTTAACGGTGAGAAAATAGATATAATCGAGTATAGTGATGATCCGGCGCAATATATAGCTTCTGCCCTGTCTCCTGCCAATGTCAAGGAAGTATACATTGACGGCGAGCGCTCGGCGAAAGTTTTTGTTGACGCTGATCAGCTTTCGCTTGCAATCGGCAAGGAAGGGCAAAATGCCCGTCTTGCCGCCCGACTGACAGGTTATAAAATAGATATAAAGAGCTATAACTGATGCGGAGGGATAACCTTTGGCTACAGGGAATAAAAACCCCGCTGGTGCTGGAGCTCCAAAAAAGGATAGCCAGCCAAAAAAGAAAACTAAAAAGATACCAGAGCGGCGCTGCATCGGTTGCGGTGAGACAAAACCAAAACCTGAGCTAATCCGCGTCGTTCGCTCCCCGGACGGGGAAGTATCCATTGATCCGACCGGTAAAAAATCCGGTCGCGGAGCATACATCTGCCGTAAAAGCACATGCTTAAAGCGTGCCTTTAAATTGAAGCAACTCGGGCGCAATTTAAACTGCGAGATTCCGGAGGAAGTCTTAGAAAGGCTCTCCGAAGAAATCACCGCCGCCCTTGAAACAGATGAGGGTACAAAGTGATCCCCGCCGATAAGATCAAACGTATTCGCGGGGCTCTTGGCCTTGCAATGTCAGCAGGTGCTATGTCGGTAGGTGTACCGCTTGTTATCGACGCCGTAAGGCGTGCAGGCAGACCCGACCGCAAGAAAAGCGGTTCGGCTTCGCGGCACGTTTACGTTTTCTGCGCGTCTGATGCGTCAGACGCCACAAAAAAGCGCGTTTTCGATAAATGTGCATATTATGGGATGCCAGTATATGAGCTGCCGATAACAAGAGAGGAGCTCGCCCACGACATTGGGAAAACGGGCGCTGTTGCTGCTGTAGCTATATCAAATGATGGCCTTGCACATAAGATAATAGAAAATCTTTCTTATGATGATGAAAACACAGTAACGCAAAACACATAGCAAGGCATAAGATAACATAATATAGCACTTGAAATATTAAGAACATAAATAAATATTTTATTTATATAAAACATAAAACACTGAAACCGAAAGGGATTTTGCCGCTATACAGCGGTGCGGAGGAATTATATGGCCAAGGCCACAACGTACAGAATCAACCGGCTCGCAAAAGATTTTAATATAAAAAGCAAGGACATCCTGGACTTGCTCAAGGACTACGGTTTTGAAAACAAAACTCACATGGCAATTCTCGAACCGGAAGACTTTAATCTGTTCATTGAGCTTATAACAGGTGCCAATCAAATAAGTAATATTGACGGCTACGTCAAAGGCGAGATAAAAATACCGCGCCTTGTGCCTAAAAAGACGGAGCCGCAGCCTTCGCATGAAAAAAGCACAACTGCTACATCGCAGGAGACAAAAGCTACTGAGCCTGCGGCCAAAGACACAACCGATAAAGAGATTATAGATAAAGCACCTGCTACCGATTCAACACCGGCAGCTATGCAACAATCACAAAAGGAGGATGCTAAGCTGTCGTCACATAAGGAAGAAAAGCCGCATAGTGAGTCTCGGCAGCAGACACAAGTGGAAACACCGGCACAAACACAAGCACAAGTAAAAACGCAAACACAACAAACACAAAAGCAGACAGCAGCGTCCGCTGCGACAATTGCCACAACATCTGCTGCAGCTTCTACCCAGCATACCGGACAGCAGGCACAGCGCGACGGGCAGGCAAAACAGCAGCAGGTTCAAGGCAGCCAGCAGCAGAAACAACAACAGCAGGCACAGCAGCAAAAGCAACAAAGCCAGCAAAAACAACAATCACAGCAGCAAAAACAGCAAAGTCAGCAAAAGCAACAGCAGGTACAGCAAAAGCAGGGGCAACAGCACACTGAGGATGCTAAAAAAACAGCTGCTACATCATCTGCTCAAGCGGCTTCCGGTGTGACGGGACGCGGTCAGGTTGAGGCTCCGAAGAAGAATAAAGGACCCTGGCAGCCGACAAACACCGCAACAACTCAACCTGAGAAGGCAAAGAAACAAGAGCAGCCGACAACTATCCGTCAGCGCACAGGAAGTACGCGTATTGTCGATACCCGCTCTAGCTTTGTTGACCTTTCGAAATATGACGAGGCTCTCAACAAGTATGTTTCCGAACGCGAAGAAACAGTTGTTGTAAAACAAAAGCTCAAAAAACAAAACAACAAGAGCATCAGCAACAAGGAACGCGATAAGGAACGCCGTGCACTTGAAAAACTGCGCAAAGAAGAAATAGAAAAAGAACGCCGCCGCAAGCTTACAATTCAGATTCCGGACGAAATCACCGTTGGCGAGCTTGCATCGCGTCTTAAAATTAACGTTGGCGAGGTCATTAAAAAACTCATGCTCAACGGAGTTATGGCCTCAATCAACGATGTTATTGATTTTGATGCTGCTTACCTCATAACAGAGGAGCTTGGCGTCAAGGCAGAGCGCGAAATCGTCGTTACAATTGAGGAAAAGCTCTTCGATGAAGCCGAGGATACGGACGAAAACCTCGTCGAACGCAGCCCTGTCGTTTGCGTCATGGGTCACGTCGACCACGGTAAAACTTCGCTCCTTGATGCTATACGCCACTCAAATGTCACACAGGGAGAATTCGGCGGAATCACACAGCACATTGGTGCTTACCGCGTAAATGTCGGCGGAAAATATATAACATTCCTTGACACACCCGGCCACGAAGCCTTTACGGCAATGCGTGCCCGCGGCGCACAGGTGACAGATATAGCAATCCTTGTCGTCGCCGCCGACGACGGCATAATGCCGCAGACGGTTGAAGCTATCAACCACGCAAAAGCGGCAGGCGTTGATATAATCGTTGCAATAAATAAAATGGATAAGCCTACGGCTAATCCCGACATTATAAAGCAAGACCTGACAAAATACGATCTTGTTCCGGAGGAATGGGGCGGTGACGTAATATGCGTCCCCGTATCAGCCCTCACCGGCCAAGGTATCAATGATCTTCTTGAAAGCATTCTGCTTCTTGCCGAAATTAAGGAATACAAAGCAAATCCGAACCGCCGCGCAAAGGGTGTCGTTATAGAATCAAGGCTTGACCGCGGCCGCGGTCCTGTTGCGACAATTCTTGTCCAGAACGGCACGCTTCATACAGGTGATATCGTAATTGCGGGCACCTCTGTCGGCCGTGTCCGTGCGATGACAGACGAAAACGGTGCTGTTGTCAAGGAAGCCGGCCCGTCAACACCTGTTGAAATTATCGGGCTTTCTGAGGTTCCGCTCGCCGGTGACGAATTCAACTGCGTTGAAGATGAACGCATGGCGCGCGAACTTGCAGAACAGCGCCGCGAAAAAGCCCGCGAGATGCAGCTTAAAGCAAACGCAAGACTCAATCTTGAGGATATATTCAATCAGATTGAGAGCGGTGTCAAGAATTTCAATATAATTGTCAAAGCTGACGTCAACGGAAGCGCGGAAGCAGTTAAATCTTCGCTCCAGAAGCTGTCAAACGACGAAGTTCAGATAAACATAATACACACCGGTGTCGGCGCTATTGTTGACAGCGACGTTCAGCTTGCGGCCGCATCTAATGCTATCATCATCGGCTTCAACGTAAGACCTGTTAAGAATGCACGTGACACTGCTGATCGCATGGGTATTGATATACGTACCTACCGCATCATCTACGATTGCATTGAAGATATGCAGGCAGCTATGAAGGGTATGCTTGCGCCGAAGTTCCGCGAAGAAATTCTCGGTCACGCTATTGTCCGGCAGCCGATACACGTACCCAATGTTGGTATGATTGCCGGCTCATACGTTCAGGACGGAAAAATCGTGCGCAACGCACGTATACGCATCGTTCGCGATGGTGTCGTTGTTGCAGAGGATAAAATCTCATCACTCCGTCACTATAAAGAAGACAGGCGTGAGATTGCACAGGGCTTCGAATGCGGAATCGGGCTTGAAAAATTCAACGACATCAAGGAAAACGACGTATTTGAATGCTTCACAATGGTGGAGATTGAGCGGCAATTCTCTTCGCTTAAAGCCATAACAACAAATCCCATAATAAAAACGCCCCAAAAAGAAGCGTTCACTTAGGGATTGAAGAAAAACTTAAATGAACAGCTTCAAGCGGGGCA
>LFTK01000087.1 GCA_001513385.1 Clostridiales bacterium DTU064 | reverse complement strand
CTGCACAGCACGCGCGAAATAATTGACAGCTTCGAACGGTACCGTGGCATGGAAATACATATAACAGAGTTCAACACATCCTACACGCCACAATCACCGCTCCATGACACAAACCGCAATGCGGCGTATATAGCATATCTCCTCTCGCGACTCGGAGACGACAATTATTCGTATTCCTACTGGACGTTTGGCGATGTTTTTGAGGAAAACGGCGTACCGTTTGCACCGTTCCACGGCGGCTTCGGTCTTGTTGCGAACAACTGCATACCGAAACCGACTTTCTGGACGTTTGCATTTTTCAAAAAGCTCACCGGACGCTGTGTACACCGTTCAGCCGACAGCGTTGTGACGCTTGGCGATGATGGTATATACCGCGGTGTCGCATGGAACATCTCAAAACCGGATGCACGAGAAAAACTTGAGCTTTCGTTTACGTTCCCGGGGGCTGACGGCGACTATTTCGTCATGAAAAAGACGGTTGACGAGGAATGTTGCAATCCGCTGCGCGTGTGGCATGACATGGGCGAGCCGATAAGCCTTTCTATGGCACAGTGTGAGCTTTTGCGTGAAGCTGCAAATCCGCTCGTAACATCAGAGCGCATAACAGCAAGCGAAGGCAAGCTTTCACTGTCGCTTACAATAAACGAAAATGGCGTCGTTTACTTTGAGGTGTCGCCGGCACCGATGAAGGGCGATGTCGGTTTTGACTACGAGCGCGTTATGTCAATTTAAACGCATACGCTTGTTTGATAATTTGATTATATAATGTGTAAAGGGGATAAATAATGTCGGAGATAGTTTCGCTTGCAGAGAAATATAAGGATTATTTTAAAATTGGTGCTGCTGTCAACCCGCGTTCGATAGCAAAGTATGGGGATCTGATAAAAAAGCACTTCAATAGCCTGACGTGCGAAAATGAGATGAAATTCATTTCCGTACAGCCGGAGCGCGGCGTGTTCACGTTTGATGCCGCAGACACGGTGGCTAATTTTGCGCGTGAAAACGGAATTCCTATGCGCGGGCATACGTTTGTCTGGCACGGGCAGACACCGCGGTGGATATTCGAGGATAAAGAATCAGCATATGAAGAGCTTGCTAAACACATGGAGACGGTCGGCGGACGATATGCTGATATAGTTTACGCATGGGATGTCGTAAACGAAGCGGCGAACGACGCTGACGGCGGCAATATATACCGCGAACGTTCACCGTGGTATGGGCTTTTCGGCGAATCTTACTTAAAAGAAGCCTTTAAGATGGCAAAGCGTATTCTTCCGGCAGGAACAAAGCTTGTTTACAACGATTACAACGAGAGCAACCCCGGCAAGCGTGACCGCATCATTGAAATGATAAGAAGAATTAACGATGAGGGCATACTCGTCGACACCGTCGGTATGCAGTCGCACTGGCGTCCGGGCTCACCGTCGCTTGATATGATATGTGAAGCTATTGAAAAATACGCGGCTGAGGGTTTGCGTATACATATTACAGAGCTTGACGTATCGATGCATGAGTGGAATGAAGCCCCCGGCACCGTCTGGGATACACCTGAGCGCGCTGAAGAACATGCTAAATATTATGGCGATATATTTGCTATCTTCCGCAAGTATAAAGACCATATCGACTCGGTGACACTCTGGGGCGTTACGGATGGTACATCATGGCTCAACGGATTCCCTGTACGCGGGCGTCCTGACAAAGCACTTCTTTTCACCGATGATGGCATGCCGAAGGAAGCTTTCTATCGAGTAATTGATTTCTGATATTATAACCACCGTATAAGCAGGCCGGGCGTACGGAGTGCGCTCGGCCTTTGGTGTGGCTTATTTTATGTAAAAAACTATGCTAATGCACGTAATCTCCACCATGTGGATTAATAGAATGCTGGTGAGAGATAATAAAAAAGTAAATCTATAATTAACTTATAAAGTTACGATAAAGATAATGTGTTAAAAGTCGACACAAGAAGGGAATGAAATAAAACAATGCTTAAAGGAATACCGAAAATCATAAGTCCTGAGCTTCTCAAGGTGCTCGCTGAGATGGGGCATGGCGACACAATCGTGTTAGCTGACGGGAATTTCCCGGCAGAGTCAGTTGGTAAAAATTCGATTGTGATACGCGCCGACGGGCATGGCGTACCGGAGCTTTTAAGAGCCATTCTTACGCTGTTTCCGCTTGACACATATGTGCAAAAACCGGTTACATTGATGGAAGTAATGGCCGGCGACAATGTCAAAACACCGATTTGGGACGAATATGAGCGCATTATAGCATCTTTTGATAAAAGAGGCGGCGATCTTATAACCCATATCGACCGCTTTAAGTTCTACGAAGAAGCGAAAGACGCTTATGCTATCGTCGCAACAGGTGAGAGTGCGCTTTATGCAAACATAATGCTCAAAAAAGGCGTTGTAACTGAGTAAAATACTGTTATAGTAAAAATCAACCCCGTGATGCATATGCATCACGGGGTGAAAATATTTATTACGGAAACTATTATTAAATGCAAAGACAGCCGGCGTCAAAAAGTATATCGTCCGACAGTGACTCGGCACGTATGCCAAGTGAGCGGCAAAAAGCATCAATGGCGTCACCGTCAGGGTGACGATGATAATCGCCGAGGAAATAAAGCACACCATTAGAGTAAAAAGACGCGCCACCTATAAAGCCAGAATCATAACCGGGGAGGGAGATGTTCCCCGGTGTTATTTTAAGTGACGGAATCTTCAATCTTTCCGTAAGAGCGATAACTGAAAGGTCGGATGATATTATGGCGTCGCCGGAAGGCGCATTTATAACGGCACAAGAGCACTTAGCATAACCTTGCGCCATGCTTTCAAGTGATGTACCTGCTTCTGATGCCGCACTTTTAATTGCATCTGACACAGCATCGGCACGGCAAATGAGTGAGTTGCCTAAAACAAAGCAGTTAAAGCAAACGTCGGCGGGGTATTTGTCCGACGGGGTGTCATCTGTCTCAACTAATTTATAGTTAGGGCGGCGCAATAAAATTTCATGTATAGCCCGGGCAAAGTTTTCATCCGCCATATGCGCGGTGCGGACAAAAAGTGAGCCGAAGCCTGCGAAAAGCAGCATATCGGGGTGTGAGGCAACAGGTGCTGCCATTCCCGGTGCCGGCGGCATTATAATAACGTCAAAACCGGTGCTGCGAGCTGATGATATAATTCTGTTAGGTGTTGTGGCGGACAGCAGAAGCAGCGGTGTGCTTGACATAGCATTACCTGAAATTTAAATTTAAAAGGTACATATTAATTAAAAAAGCTGTAACAACGCAAAAAAGGCGGACAATAGTCCGCCCTTCAGTGGCGTTATTATTTAAACAGCGCGTGTTACCTTGCCGGAGCGAAGGCAGCGTGCGCAAACGGCGACGGTCTTATGGGATCCGTTAATGACGGCGCGAACCTTCCTGATGTTCGGCTTCCAGGTTCTCGAGGTTTTACGCTCGGAGTGTGAAACATTGTGACCGAACGTTACACCCTTGCCGCAAATACAGCATTTTGCCAAAGGAATACACCTCCAATATATATAACGTATTTATTAACCGTTATAAAGATAAAACAGCAAGCGGAAGGCCGCAAGCGTGAATATTATATCACGGTAGTTTAACTATTGCAATAGGTTATGCAATAAAAACAGCATTAAAATTGAAAACAATTCTTATAATTTGAGAGATGTGCTAAGATTCTTGTGCTATTATTATTGCTCATGTGCTAAAGTTTTGTTAATATTATCGTATTAAAGTATCATTGTCTATTATTTTGCTTAGTTCTGGTTTTTCGGAGGTCTATTATGTTGAAAAGAGCGTCGGGGGTTTTAATGCATGTGTCGTCGCTGCCGGGAAAGTATGGTTGCGGTGACTTTGGGGATGGCGCGCGCGCATGGGTGGATTTTCTTTC
>LFTK01000003.1 GCA_001513385.1 Clostridiales bacterium DTU064 | reverse complement strand
CAGTGGCCCTGCCGTATTCGGGCTTTTTTCACACAAAAAAGACGCCGCAGGAGCGGCGGATGCCCTTACAAAAGCAGGTGTGACGCCACATATTTGCAGACCCGTTTTTGATATTGATAAGTAACATTGTCATCTTTGCCTTTTTAATCGATAATAAGTGCAAAATAACGCGCTCACAGTGACATTTTGTCCTGCGGGCGCTTTTTGCTTTGCGTCGCAGTACCGAAGCGTCATTATCTGGCTTTGTCCTGCATAGAATTGAACGTAAAAGTAAAAGTTTAAAAGGTGGGAAAATGAAAAACAACAGGTATCTGCCAGAGGGCTACCGCATTGGTACTGCTGAAAACCGTTCTTACGTCTCATCGCTCGCCGGACTTGAGCGGGCTATGACAACGGACGCAATATGCGAAGCGCCTGCCATCATGTGCGACAGTGAAAACTACGACCTACGCGTTGATCTTGGGGGAGTCATTGGTATTATACGCCGGGAGGAGGTTCAGCTCACAGGCGCGGGCGAGGAGCTGAAAAACATCGCCGTAATAACTCGTGTCGGACGTCCCGTCTGCTTCAAAGTTCAGTACATAGATACATCAGGGCGTGTTCCGATAGCTTATTTATCGCGCCGTGCCGCACAGCTTGAATGTGCACGCTGTTACATATCGGACTTGGTCCGGGGTGACATAATACCGGCGAAGGTTACACATCTTGAACGCTTCGGCGCTTTTGTCGATGTCGGCTGCGGAATTGTATCACTCCTGCCTGTGGACTGCATATCGGTATCGCGTATATCTCATCCGAGCGAGCGGTTGTCGCTGTCCTCTCGCATTTATGTCGTTATAAAAAGCATTGACCCGGCAACGGGACGCATATGTGTCACGCACCGCGAGCTTCTCGGCACATGGGAGGAAAATGCCGCCATGTTCGCACCGGGGCAAACTGTTGCTGGAATCGTACGCTCCGTCGAGGATTACGGGGCGTTTGTGGAGTTGACGCCAAATCTTACAGGTTTAGCGGAGCCGCGTGATGACATTGTATGTGGTCAAAGCGCCGCCGTTTATATTAAAAGCATCACTCCCGAGCGCATGAAAATCAAGCTTGCCATCGTCGGCGTATACCGCGGTGAAATATTGCGCGACAATACAACACCACGGTATTTTATAAATCCGGCAGAAACTCATCACATTGATTACTGGCGCTATTCACCACCGGGATGCTCAAAAATCATCGAGAGTGTGTTTACTTAATAAAAATACATACATAATCCAATTACACGCACAATAGGTGGGACAAGGCGGCAATTATTATGACAAATGTCAAACGATATTTTATAAATGCTCTTTTGCTTACCGCCGTCTCGCTTGTTATGCGTACGGTATCGGTATCCTTTAATGTCATACTGACGGAAAAAGTCGGCGCGGAGGGCATGGGGCTTCTTACGCTCGTCATGAGTGTAAACGGCTTTGCTGTTACATTTGCAACGAGCGGCATTTCGCTTGCCGTTACAAGAATGACAGCCGAAACTGTCATTACGGCGGATAAAAGCAAAGCTCCGCGCGTTCTCTCAAATGTAATGAGCTCCGCGATGATATACAGCGCCGCCTTCGGATTAACCGGATGTATTCTTCTTTTAGTAACGGCAAAACCAATCGGCGTATCAATTCTCGGGGATGCGCGTACGGTTCCCGCTCTTCGCCTGCTTGCGCTGACACTGCCGCCAATAGCGCTGTCAAGCGCGCTTTCCGGTTATTTCAATGCCTGCCGGCGCGTTTATAAAAACGCTGTGACACAAGTTGCCGAGCAGGCGGTGAAGGTCACGCTGATAACAGCCGGACTTTTACTTTTGTCGCCGTCCGGGCTTGAATATGCTCTATTAGCTGTTGTCGGAGGTGGCGCTTTAGCCGAAGCTCTTTCATTTGCCTTTATATACATCCTATACCGTGCTGACAGGCGCCGGCATTACAGCGTATCAGATAATACTTCATCATTATCATTATCAAAGCCATCACACTTGCTTTCATCGTCACCGGCATCGCACCTGCTACAAACACCGCTAAATACAGCCACCGAGGGCGGCTCGACGGTTACCAGCGCCCTTCAAGCCGGTACCTTTCGCGAAGCGATGGTGAATATATGCTCAATAGCGCTACCCGTTGCCCTGTCGGCTTATGTCAGAAGCGGTCTTGTCACAACGGAGCATCTTCTCATACCTCATCGCCTACGCCGTGGTGGTGCTGATCCGACGGCAGCTCTTGCGGCATACGGCACACTGCACGGTATGTCAATGCCTGTTATTTTATACCCGTACGCTATACTCGGCCCTTTCACATCACTTCTTGTGCCCGAAATATCGGAATGCCGCGCGCGCGGTCAGACTGAGCGTATACGCCGCATAACAGAGCGTGTCATCCGAGTGACGCTGCTCTTTGCTGTCGGTGTCTCCGGCATTATGATGTGTTTTTCTTATGAGCTTGGCAATGTCCTTTACGACAGCGAGCAGGCGGGCTATTACATAAGAATGCTTGCCCCCATAATTCCTGTTATGTACCTCGACACGGCCGTTGACAGTTTACTTAAGGGCATGGGTGAGCAGCTTTACTGTATGAAGGTTAACATAGCCGACGCATCGCTAAGCGTAATTTTCGTATATTTCTTAGTGCCTGTATTCGGTGTGACGGGGTACGCCGCCATTATCATAATTGCGGAGGTGATAAACACAGCTCTCAGCATCACTCGCCTGATTCGCATAATTCATCCGAGACCAAATTTGCGCATGTGGCTCATAAAACCGTTTGTCTGCAGTTTTTTAGCGTGCGCCGCAATGCGCTTTATAATAAACCGTGTGCCGCGGTTATATGGGCGAACTGACGGGCTCTCAACTGCTCTTTTCATAATAGCCGGATCAGCTTTATACTTAGCGCTTCTCACTGCAACGGATACAGTTTTTCAAAGAAAGGAGCGTCATACAGCAGATATAACAGATTCAGATGTAAAGCACACAAAAAATCAAGCGAAACCGGCAAAAAACCGCAGCATAAAACAGCTTATTAATAAAACATAAGAGCCATGACTTTTTAAGTCGTGGCTCTTTTACGCTTCATATACTATTGTAAACTCAAACGGGGATAGCGCATTAGCATTTTTATGTTAATCAGCCCGCCATAACCTTCACGTAATAATGCCTTGTGCGCGGGCCGTCAAATTCGGCAAAATATACGCCTTGCCACGTGCCAAGAACGAGCTTTCCATTCTCTATGATAAGCACCTCAGACGCACCGAAAACAGACGATTTCATATGAGCGGCACTGTTCCCCTCCATATGGCGAAAATCGCGCATGTCGGGAAACGTTGCGTCGGATGCAATAATAAGGTCATGCACAACATCGGGGTCGCAGTTTTCATTTATTGTAATAGCCGCTGTCGTATGCGGGCAAAAGACAACACATATGCCATCCTTAACGCCGCTTTTTGCGACTGCTTCCTTCACTTTATCTGTTATCGGATAAAAACCTGTTTTCCCTGTTTGTATTCTGAATTCGTATAACATAATGTCCTGTTTTTTCGCTAATTTTATGTTTTATTGTTCATTCCCGCCTGACAATTGTTCGTAAGAATCGTCCGCAATTGTCACAAACTTCGTGTATTTGCCGAACCAGCCTATTTTAACGTTTCCGACAGGACCGTGGCGGTTTTTTGCGATGATAATTTCCGCGTCTTCATATTCGGCACCGGAAGTTTTATAATACTCGCCGCGATAAAGAAACATAACTATGTCGGCGTCCTGCTCAATAGCGCCCGAATCACGCAGGTCGGATAGCATTGGCCGCTTATCCTGACGCGATTCCGGCCCGCGCGAAAGCTGTGCGCAGCATATCAGCGGAATCTGCATCTCTTTTGCGAGCAGTTTAAGGTTTCGTGATATGTCGGCCACCTCCTGCACTCTGTTATCCGAGCGTCTGTCGCTCTGTATGAGCTGAAGGTAGTCGACGACAACAAGACCGACGTCCTTCATGCGGCGGAGTTTTGCTTTCATGCCGGCAACACCTATACCGCTCGTGTCGTCTATGTATATTTCGCACATTGAAAGATTAGTCGACGCATCCGCAAGCCTTGCCCACTCCTCGTCCGACAGCGTGCCGCGCCGCATCGTAGTGCTGTCTATGCGCGCCTCGCTCGCTAAAAGGCGCGAAGCAAGTTGCTGTGCTGACATTTCAAGTGAGAAAACACAAACTTTTTTGCGAGAACGCTTTGCAAAATTGACAGCTACATTCATAGCAAACGATGTTTTACCCATACCGGGGCGCGCACCTATTAAAACGAGGTCGCCCGGGCTCATGCCGACAATTACGCGGTCGAGATCTGAGAATCCTGACGGTATGCCTACTGTTTCATCCGGGTTCTCCGCAGCTTTAGTGAAGCTTTCAAACTCGCGCATTATTATTTCTTTGATGTGGACAAGTCCCGAGCGCTCAGTACCGCGGGATATAGAGAGTATTTTATTCTCCGCCATATCGATTAAGTCGGAGACATTTTCCCCTTCGGAATATGCGATATTTGAAATTTCATCGCATACTTCTATCAGGCGGCGCAGCATGCTCTTATCTTTGACTATGTTTGCATAGTCTCGCACGTTTGACGCCGTCGGTACTATCTTCGCAAGCGTCCTTAGATATTCTTTGCCGCTTGTGGCGTCATATATGCCACGCCTGACAAGCATGTCAATGACAGTTACAAGGTCTATATCGCGGCTTTGAAGGAATAACTCCTGCATCGTAAGATAAAGTTCGCGATGCTCGTCAAGGTAAAAATCATCGCTTGTTATTATATCCGCGATTTCATTAAAGCTGTTCGGCGCTATCAGCACGCTTCCCAGCACAGCCTGCTCCGCTTCAAGAGAAAACGGAAGCTTTCTTTCAATCGGATTTATATCGCTCATCTGCTCATCTTCGCCTCGAGCCTTTATTTATCCGTGGCAAGTACATTAATTGTACCGGTTATGTCAGCATAAAGTTTCACCGGAACACTATGCGTACCTAAGGCCTTAATCGGTGCGGAGAGCACGAGCTTGTGTTTATCAAACGTGATTCCATGCTGCTGCGCCATAGCGTCGCATATATCCTTTGCCGTGATTGAGCCATATACACGCCCGTCGGCACCAGTTGCAAGTTTAATTTTTACAGTCAGCGTGGCTATTTTCTCCGCTAACTCCTTCGCCGCCTGACGCTCCATTTCTTCACGGCGTTTCTTTGCCGCTTCACGATTTTTTATATCATTGAGCACCTTTGCGTCAGCCTCCACCGCAAGCTTGCGCGGGAAAAGATAATTGCGCGCATATCCGTCGGAGACGTTTATTATATCATCCTTTTTTCCCTGTCCCTTAACATCCGCAAGTAGTACGACTTTCATATCAAAAGACCGCCTTTCGTTTTTTATGGTTTACTTTTTCTGTTTTATACTGCTGATCTATTTACTTTTTATCTCATCTTTAACTTTGGTTATTTACTTTTCTCTTTAACTTTTTTCTTTTCCTTTTCTTTTTCTTTTTCCTTCTCATTCAGCGGCACTTGTACTGCTCCGTCGCGTGCCGCCTGCTCATCATTTGATTCGTCGCCATCGATATAAGCATCTATCGCTGCTTTCAGGGCGCGGAGAGCTGCCTCTAACCCCGTTGCCTGCAACTGAGCGCCGGCTCCGGTAAAGTGCCCTCCGCCGCCAAGGCGTTCAAGTATAAGCTGAACGTTAATTTCTCCCGTTGAGCGGGCAGATATGTGAACGGTTCCGTCTATTGAGACAACGGCAAATGATGCCATCACCCCTTGTATCATAAGAAGCTTGTCTGCCGCCTTTGCAGCCGCTATGCGGTCGGCAGGATCGCCTTCTCCGGCGCAGGCTATCGCTATGCTGTCACGATACACGGTGATATTTGATTCAAATTTCGCTTCACGAGTAAAATCATCAAGCGCAGTTTTAAAGAATTCCTGGACAACCTCCGGATTTGCGCCGGAGCTTTGCAAGTACAGCGCTGCGGAGAATGTCCGTGGCGTTGTATTGCGTGATAGCTGCTTTGTGTCAAGCAACATTCCTGCGTAAAGAACGTCGGCTTCCGCACCCGACAGTGACTTTGTATGAAGCGTCTGCTCGAGCATTTCGGCAAGAAGCTCACTTGTCGATGATGCAGACGGCTCTATATAGCTTAAAACAGGCTCTTTTGGCGGGTCGACAGTCTTTCTGTGGTGGTCGATTATAACTGTGTCGTGTGCCATTCGGAACAGTACAGGCGCCTCGAAAAGTTCGTAGTTATTTACATCACATATAACGAGCAGTGTGTCGGAGCGTAAAAGATCGAGAGCCGATGTTCCGTCGATAAATACACCCTCATATTCACGCAGCGGCGACAGATGGCGTATGCAGTTTTTTATCGCATCATCAGTGTCGTCAATGATTATATTGACGGGTACGCCGCAGAACATGGCAAGGCGCGCAACACCGACGCATGCGCCAAACGAGTCAAAATCAGGGTATCTGTGTCCCATGACAAGGACATTTCCTGCTTCCGCCATTCTCATGACAAGTTCGTTTGCTATGACGCGCGAGCGGATCTTTGTATGGCGTTGTACGGTGCGTGTTCTGCCGCCATATATCTCCGTACCGGAGTCAGAGCGTACGACAACCTGATCGCCGCCACGCTGCAGAGCCGTATCAAGAGCAGCATATGATGCCCTTTCCCGTTCAAGCAGCGTTCCACCTGTTCTTGATATACCGACCGATATTGTCACAGGCATGCGGGCATCCCCGACGCGTATATCGCGGATTTTATCAAGTATATCAAACTTGCGGGCAACAAACTCGTCCAGCAATTTTTCGCGGAAGAAGAAAATATACTTGTCCCGTTCGTATTCACGGATAATCCCGCCGGCAGATTCCGCCCATTTCTTGAGCGCCATGTCAGCGGCGTGGCTTGCATCATGATACTGCCCCTGATCATATTGCATCAGCTCGTCAAGGTTATCGACGACGATATGTGCGATAAGCGTTCGCTCCTCACGCAGCTCGCGGATAAGGCGTTCCGTTTCCGTTCGGTCCGTAACTGTTAAAACATAAAAGGACTTGTCCTTTATGCGGAACCGGTAACCGCCGACGCGCAGTGCGTGTCCTTCGATTTCAATAGTAGCGCCCCCTGAGTCCCGAACTGCTGTGAGCAGTCTCACAGGAATAATTGACGTAAAATTAACGCCAAGCAGCTTTCCGCCATGTCCGAGATCAAGCGCGAGTGCTGCAAAGGTGCCGTTATGCCATATAATTATTCCTTCCTCACTGCAGAGAGCAGCCGGCACTGAGTGGCGATTCATGGCATCAAGCATTACATCGCCAAGAAGCGGGGACAAAATTTTATCCTCCGCCATAGCCGCACCCGCCGTGCCGCGCCTTGACAAAATAGTATAAACGGCAACAGCGACCGTGTAAAGGCAGGCTGCTGCAATTCCGGCGGACAGCGCATTAACATCCGTGAGCGTGACAATCACAGCAAGCGCAACAATAAATGCTACACCGCAAGCGACATAAATGAGTGCATCGCCGTTTATGGACAAACCGCCCCGGCGTTTTTTTTCGCTGCCGCGCATAATCTGTGCCCTCCTATGTTTTATCTTAAAGTCAATATCCTATGTTAAAGTGTACTTGCCACCGTTAATGGTCGAAATAATATCCCCCGTCATGATAATTGTCATTACCGCTGTCATTATTATCATTGTCACTGTCATCTCCGCTGCGTTTTGCGCGCAGGCGGGAGCGAACCGATGTCCATATAAGTGAGATGGCGCCAATATATGAAAATGTCATCAGGCATATTGACAATGAAACTGCCGCTAAAATGACGAACAGTAATATAAAAATAATAATCTGCCCCTTATTGCGAAAATGTAAGAAAGATTTCCTCACTCCCTGTAGCAGCATAGCAGGCAGGAAAATATAAATAATGTTTTCAGCCGCATATCCGATGACATCGACATTACTATACGGTATCAGGGCAGCGGAGACAGTGCAACTGATAAGAAAAATCACGGCTGATGGGGTTGCGGGAATGTATATCCACGGCTCCGGAAGATAGCTTGTGAATGAAAAAAGACGTGTTAACAGACTAAACAATAAAACTATAAAAAACGATGCAACGCTGACTGATACTGTTATTATCGCCGGAAGCATCGTTATCACATATTCCGCTAAGCGTTTTGCCGCTTCTTTTGTGAAAAGAAGCACTTTCCCCCCATTTGATCTGACTGTAATCGACGAAAACGTCGCTGTCATACGGGAAAGAAGCTCATCATAGCTGGGAATTGCGCTGCCGCTGATAATGCCAATGAAAAGCACTATTAAAACAGCGTATGCTGCCATTGCAATCGACGTATATGTGACAGTTACGGACTTTGAGTGTTTCTTGTAAGCAGAAAGTGCCGTTGCCGCCGCAGGCACTGCATACGCGAAAGCCGTAAAAGCTGCTGTCACCGTCCCGGTTATGATAGCGGCGGCTGCGAGCGATAAAAGGGGTGATGCAAGTATAAAAGGGCGCCTAAACATAAACAGGAGTGCAGCGAAAATTGACGTAGCGGCAATCAAAAAAACGACGCTAACAATCGTGCCGGCATATACCCCGGACATAGCTCCCGCCAGTGCTGTTAAAACAGCGCAAATAATAGCGGGAATTAGTCGCATTCTTGGCATGTCAGAGCGATAAAGGCTCATGATTGCTTCTTTTACCGGCATCGCGCTGCCTCCATTCTTCATTATCAAATATGTTTGTGCGCCCGATATATAACGATTACTTTTTATTTATACGATGAATATCACCCGATAAGAATTTTATTGCGCGAGGAACAGCGTCTTTGGAATTGTACCACGGCTCATCACCGTACCGATAATCAAACTTCTTGCAGTACCACGAAACATCTGCTGAAATTGTATCATAATAGGCAAGCTCGAGCGTCGATACAACCTTATAAAACTGCGCAAAACTCTTTTTATTCATGCGCCGTTTAGCTTCAACGAGGAAATCGCGGTAATGCGGCAGACAAAAATACGGCTGTGCCGCTGTTTTTTCGCGGAATTGCTCCTCCGTATCATACAGGAGAGCAGCCGTTTCAATCATGCGCTTAAAATGATATTCAATCCTACTACAAACATAACATGAATTACCAAGCTTTGTCAACGAATCAACAGCTTTATCGCTCGGATTTGTAAAAGGCGAAAACCCGCCCGAATCAAGTGCTCGCCGCTGCTCGGCAAAATGGCTCTCAAGCATTAAAGCAAGCCCAAGATGGTTGCCGCGCGCGTACATCATGTCATAATGGGTGGGGCAAAAACCGACCTCATTTGTTTTTATACGTATATCAGGCTCCATCATCGACGCACCGAGGATGATTTCAAGCTCATTTTCCTCAAGCATGCGGAAGAGGGCGCAGAAGGGGCAGCCGTTTGATGCATCCTTTGCTGACTCCTCGAACTTTTCGTTTACGGGGATTGTATAAATGCGCTCCATACTGTTTCTTCCGTTTCTTTTCTCTTTTTTATGTAATAATTGCTTCTGCTTCTGTTTTTTCCAAGCAGCTCGTAAGCTTGATTTTAACGCACAGCATAAGTATAATAATAATAAATAATAGTATAAACATTATATACCGAAGCGGCGCTTTTGGCAATAGCAACGCACGGGCGTATGCTGCATATGCTGCTATCTCCACATCAAAGCCTATAGCCTATATAAGTAAGCAGGCAGAATTATTATAAAGTAACATGATTACATCAAATATCAACATGGGGTCTCTTCCCAATACATATAAAAAATCAACAACACAACTAAATATAACCGAATCCATATCCCCGGACGGCATACCTTACGTCACTGTGCGCGGCGTTTATCCATTCGACGCCGCGCTTACTTTCGGCTGCGGTCAGTGCTTTCGCTTTGACCCGCGGGAAAACGCGTACCCGGAGTTATACGGAGACTTCACCGCGTGGGGCGGTGTTGCATACGGACGATATATAAACGTTATTTCCCGCGATCTTGACACCGTGATAATTGAAGGTGCGACTGAGGATGATTTTTACACCATCTGGTACCGGTATTTCGGCTTTGATGTCGATTATGCCGGTATAATGAGCGCTATACGTGAGTACTTTGGTGACGGGCACCGCATGACGCTTGCGTCTTTAGCCGGATGCGGCATACGAATACTGCGTCAGGAGCCGTGGGAAGCCCTCTGTTCGTTTATTATTTCCCAAAATAACAACATCCCCCGCATAAAAAAGATCATCTCCGACCTGTGTCTGCGTCTCGGACAGCCGGTTTCACATCGCGGGCATGAATACGGCACATTCCCGACCCATGCCGCTATATATAAAGCCGGAAACGATGGCCTTGCCCCCTCAAAAATGGGTTTTCGCGCAAAATACGTCCTTGACGCGGCACGGCGTATTGCAACAGGCGAGACATCGCTTGACGATATCGAACGCGCAGTTGAAGCGGGCGGTGACGCCGCATCGATTCTTATGAAAATAAAGGGCGTCGGGCCTAAGGTTGCCGCCTGCGCCCTGCTTTATGGCTTTGGTGACCTGTCTCAGTTCCCGTCTGACGTATGGATAAAGCGGACAGCGGGCAAGTATTTTGACGACATCGCAAAACTTGGCAAGCTTTCGCCGTATGCCGGAGTTTTGCAGCAGTATATATACCATTTCGAGCGGAATATCGCATCAGCCGGCTACATTACTACATAAAAAGTGAGCTTGACGGGTGATTTTTAACCCTATCTTTTAGTCTGTTATATGCCTGTCTAATATGCTCTTTTATTTCTTTTTATGTATATCGCAATATAAGATGTACATATAATTAAAAATGTCTTTTTGTGTCAGGATTAATCCATTCTTGAATTATCACTTGCTTTTGTGTTAGAATACACTTGTTGCGCGTTATATGCTATCTGCATTTTTTCAAAAAAAGCATATAAAGAATAACTAAAACCACCGATACAAAGGAATTATAAAACGTGAATACCTATGATGTTATAATAGTCGGCGGCGGTGCCGGCGGACTTTTCGCCGCTTATGAATTTGTCAAACGCAATCAATCACTTAAAATAATAATGCTTGAAAAAGGTGCACCGCTTGAGAAACGCAAGTGCCCGATAGACGGCTTAAAGATTAAAAACTGCATTAAATGCCGCCATTGTTCTATAACCACCGGCATAGGTGGCGCCGGAGCTTTCTCTGACGGCAAATACAATATAACAAACCAATTCGGCGGTGATCTCTGCAACTATATAGGTGATGTACCTGCTCTTTCGCTGATGAAATACGTCGACTCAGTCAACCTCGCCTTTGGCGGCGAGGGCGCTAAGATGTATTCAAGCGTAGGATCAGACCTCAAGCGTCGTGCCCTTCAGTACGACCTTCACATGCTTGATGCTCAGGTGCGCCACCTCGGCACAGAGCGCAACTATTTTATTCTGAAAAATCTGATTGAATATATCTCTAAATACATCGAAATACGCTATTATACGGAGGTTGTCTCCGTTGATAAAAATAGCGACGAAACCTGGACGCTTACATCCGAGAATGGCGAGCAGTTCACAAGCCGGTATATCATCATAGCAACTGGTCGCAGCGGTTCTAAGTGGACATCTGAAATTTGCTCCAAATACGGAATTGAAAACGCCAACAACCGCGTTGACATAGGCATTCGCTTTGAATGTCCGGCTGAGATATGGGAGCCTATAACAAACGAAGTTTACGAGTGCAAAATTGTATACCGTTCACCGAAAACACGCAGTGCGTGCCGCACCTTCTGTATGAATCCGCACGGACGTGTCGTTGCGGAAAATACTAACGGTATCGTCACCGTGAACGGCCACAGTTATGACGATCCTGAACTTCATACAGATAATACAAACTTTGCTCTTCTCGTAACTCATAGATTTACAGAGCCTTTCCGCGATTCAAACGCATACGGCGAGCACATAGCAGCGCTTACAAACATGCTTGCCGGCGGCGTTATGGTACAGCGCTTCGGCGATCTTCTTGAAGAACGCCGCACAACCGAAAAGCGCCTGCGCGAGACATTTACACGCCCGACACTTGAAGCAACGCCCGGCAACCTTGCGCTTTGCATACCGAAGGCTACGCTTGACACTATAATCGAGATGATATTTGCGCTTGATAAGCTCGTCCCCGGTACTGCCAACTACGGCAACCTCCTTTATGGCACGGAGGTCAAGTTCTACAACTCCGTGGTCGCCGTCGATAATCACTTTGAGAGCGCACAGCGCGGTCTTTTCTTCATCGGCGACTGTTCCGGTACCACACACTCGCTCTCACAAGCTTCCTCCGAGGGCGTCTATGTCGCGCGCTATATAAATAACCTCATCACAGGACGCGACGAGCCGCTATTTTAAATCTCGGAGGGATGACGTATGCTCATACGCGACGTGGAATATTATTCACCGGCTCTTGGCCGTAACACAACATACACGGTGATGATTCCGGACGCTCTTGCTGAGCGTGCCACAAGTGTGTCTGAGGATAGCGACATCCCGTATGTCATGATAACACACGGGATGTGGGATGACACGCACTCATGGCTTCGCGGCACGCGCATTGAAAGCTTGCTTGAGGGGCATAGTTTTGCCGCCGTAGCACCTGATGCTCGTCTCTCATATTATACAGACACCTCGACCGGTGAGAAGTTTTATACGCAGCTCACAGAGGAACTGCCGTATGAGCTTACACGTTCTTTTGGCTTCACAAAAAACCGCGCCCGCCGCTTTGTCATGGGCAATTCAATGGGCGGTTACGGCGCCTTCAAGCTGGCGCTGTCGCGGACTGACCTTTTCTCGGCTGCCATAAGCCTGTCAGGGGTCACGGATATCGTTTACAGAATAGTTGAGTGCCGCTTCTGGCCCGATGTCGCCGAGAAAAACTGGGGCGCCGATTATGCAAAAACACTGCCGGGGTCTGACAGTGACCTTTATACTCTTGTACGGCGCGCCCTTGTGTCAAACTCTTCTCTGCCGGAGCTGTGGCAGATATGCGGGACGGAAGATTACCTATACGAAGACAACATCCGTTTCCGCCGCTTCATGGAGGAGATTGCTTACCCGTACTATAAATACACAGAAGATAAAGGCGAACACTTCTGGGATTTCTGGGACAGGATGCTCCCTTCCGCCCTCGACTACTTTGAATCAAAGCTCTGACAGTTTTGATATTTCTTTTATAATTCAAACATTACAAAACAAAAGCGACCGGCACCTGATAAAAGATGCCGGTCGCTTTTTTTATTCATTTACTTTGCTACATTACTTTATGGCACTGAGTTCAGCGTTTGCCTTGCGCAGATCATCAATAATATGTAGTTTCTGCGGGCATTTCTTCTCGCACGCTCCGCAAGCAACACAACGGTCGGGTTTTGTCTCGGCCTTCATCCATTGCCATCTGCGGCGGGTATCCGCACGGCGCATATAACGGCCATACTCATTCCAGATGCCAAACACATGCGGTATATCAACGCCCTTCGGGCATGGCACGCAATAGCGGCAACCTGTGCAGCCGTTTCTGACACGGGAGAGAATGGTGGCCTTCGCCGCTGCGACAGCCGCTTGTTCTTCCTCTGAGAGAGGGCGGAATTCATTGAATGTCGCAAGGTTGTCAACAAGCTGGCTTCTCTCGTTCATGCCGCTTAATATAACCTTAACGTTCGGAAGCGAACCGCACCAGCGCATCGCCCATGAAGCGGCGGAAGCATTCGGATCAATTGCTTTGAAGTGACGCATAACAGGACGAGGCAGACGAGCAAGTGTGCCGCCCTTAACCGGCTCCATTATGATAACCGGAACACCTAAACGCTCGGTAAGTTCATAGCCGCGCATTGTTGCCTGTTCATCGGAATCCATGTAATTAAGCTGAATCTGGCAGAAATCCCACTTGCGCGATTTCAGTATATACTCAAATGCGTCATAATTATCGTGGAAAGAAAAGCCGAAATACCGGATTTTGCCCTCGGCGCGCCACTTTTCGCAAAGCTCCGGTATGCCAAGCGATACAAGCTTATCATAGCTGCCACGACCTATCGCATGAAGCAGGTAAAAATCTATGTAATCCATCCCAAGGCGTGTAAGCTGCTCGTTGAATATGGCCTCAGCTTTTTCCTTTGAATCAATCAGCCATGTCGGCAGCTTCGTCGCAACATAAAAGCTTTCGCGCGGGTAACGTGCAAGCGCGGCACCGACGATTTTTTCACTTTCGCCGTTAAGATAAGCATAAGCAGTATCAAAATAGTTGACACCGTTCTTATATGCTTCGTCAATCAGTGCAAATGCTTTTTTAATATTTACACTGCCATCCTTTTTACTCGTAAACCTCATGCATCCGAAGCCAAGAAGCGACGTTTTAGCCCCGATATTTTCCATTGTCCTGTATTCCATGTGTGCTTTTCCTCCTGTTGTGGCTTTCCTTATAAGCAAATAATGATAACTGTTGATATTGAAATGAAAACAGCAACCGTACGCTATTAATTATAAATAATATCGTATAAAAAGTCCACAAAAATTTATATAACAAATCACATTTTTCTGTAAAAAATCAATATCCAATATTTACATGTGCATAAAATGTCGATTTTTCGTTATGCGATTGTATAACTAATATAGAAATTATAAAATATTGACAAAAACACATGAGAATCCAATGCCAGCGCTTGACAATCCCGTGACCGGATGATATAATCTACATAGAACCAATGAGGAGGTTATGATATGTACCTTGGAATAGTTGACGATAAAGTTCCGGGAACTGTTCTGCTTAAAAAAGATATGGATGGTTCAACAGGGCTTGAATTTCTCGATAAAATATTTTATCTGAAAGATGGTATAATGCTTTCTCAGGTACGCGACATAACCGGTCTTGAAGGTTCGACACTGCAAAACTGGGTGAAGCGCGGCTGGATTGCGAACACCGTAAATAAGCTTTATACAAAGGATAATTTCGCCCGTATTTTAATTATAAAAATGCTTCGAGACGCGATGCATCTTGCCGACATTTCGCTTCTACTTAAATATATAAATGGTGTTGCAGGTTTAAAAACGGATGATATAATCCCCGAGTCGTTGCTTTATGACTACATCTGCCGGATAACCGATAGTATTTTAGATGACGGGCAATATGACATTGAACTCCTTCGCCGGCGCATAAACGACTGCATCCGGGATGAAGATTTAAACCCCCTCATCCCCGGCGCCCATGAGAGACTTGCAGAATCTCTTGAAATTATCATCACTGCGCGGTATGCAGCGCTTATAAAGGCTCACTCCGACGCCATGCTTGAAAAACTCAAGCAAAAATACGAAAGCGAAGTTTTAAATTAACGCACGATATAATCCATAGATAATATAATTATCGAAAAAATACCCTCCGTATGATGTACGGAGGGCTTTTTATACACTCTTTAAAATGTAAAACCAGATTACGGCAGGCGCCAATATAGTGATGTCAGCGACGGGACTGTGCGGAAGTATGAGCTTGAGAGGTCGTTTTCATCCTCATCATAGTTAAATTCAAGTATCATCGGAATGCCTTCTGCGGTGATATTAAACACCGCTATCTTTGTTCTCGTTTCACCCGGTGAAAGATCGGCAAATACCCCGCTTTGGTTTATTGGACTGCCGTTTTCAAGGAACAGCTTAAATGTTCCCTCGTGTAATGTCGACTGTGTCGTGTTTGTCATTGTGTAAGTTATATAGTAGGAGATTACATCCCCGCCCATAACCCTGTCAATCGAATCAATTCTTATGTCAATACCGCTTGCATCGCTGTATGTAACGCCGACTTCGTTTATTGTGACGACAACCTGCCCGCAGACTGTGCACGTTATGCCAGAGACAGTATGTCCGTTAGCAACTCCTGTCGTCGCACCGCATACTGAGCACGTTTTAGGCGTCGTGCACGTCGCTTCAACCCAACTGTGACCTAAAGGCTCCCCGCGCGTTGAACCGCATATAGTACATTTCTTAGGTTCAGTGCATGTTGCGGGTGCCCAATTATGCGTACACGGACGGCCAAGCGTAACCTCCGTTATAGTTATGCCGCAAACCGAGCAAATGTCCTCATCAAGCTCAGCGTTATGTACCCATTTATGACCGAGAGCTTTGCCCTCCGTCGCGCCGCATACTGTGCATTTTTTAGGTTCAGTGCACGTAGCTTCCTTCCATTTATGGCCAAGAGCTTCACCTTCTGTCGCACCGCATATAGTACATGTACGCGGTTCCGTGCAAGTAGCTTCTTTCCACTGGTGATTGCATACAGTGTCGGAAGATTCATTCTCGCGTGTCGTGTCCGTATTATCAGTTGTATTGCCTGAGGTGGATTCGCCGGGCTCTATGTTTGTCTCATCAACGCTTGATGTATTATCGTCTGCTGTACCCGGTATATCTCTGACTGTTATGCTTTCACTACCGGAGCTGTTCTTACCGTCCTGATGATTTCCGCCAAATAAAAAACCTCCGCCGATAACTCCGAATACGTACAGTGCCGTAAATGCTACAATTACGAGCACTAACGCAGTAACAATAATAACACTACCCTTTGGCTTTCGTTTTTTACGCTGGCTTTTGACATTTTCAACATACCCTATATCTTCGTAATCGTTATAGGCGATGTCTTTTGTGTCATTGCTTCTGTTATTTTGTTTTATATTTGGCGCAACAACGGGCGCAACGCGCGTCTTTTCATAATCATCATCGTCATAATCCGCCGGCTCACTTATTTCTTGTGCTGTCTTTGATGTTATCGCCGGTGTGCCGGCAGCTTTCTCTGATATTTGAGATTCTTGCGCTTGTGTTTGCGCTTGCATTTGCGCTTGCGCTTGTGTTTGCGCCTGCGCTTTCTTTTTAGCATCATATCTCAAGCAGCATCTGCGAAGGTATGCAATGCCGCCCTCTGTAATTCCCATCTCTTGCAGCTTGTCGACATTGACATCCAAGAGCCGCACGGATGAGATTTTACTTTGTGATATAAACTTAATGAAGGGAGCGACTTTTTTGGAGCATTCCACACAAAATCCTATTTTACCGCGTGTTGTTTCTGCTGATAAATCCCAGCCGCAATTTGCACATCGATCAGCCATCGTTCCACCCCCTTCGCGGATTTATGATATTATTCACTTTGTTTAATGATAACACGCTAAAAAGTTGATGTCAATAAGAGGTTATTTATATTATCAGTGGTATTTTAACTACTCTTAATAACTGGTAGCGCGTGGATATGAACAAATTGTTAAATATATTTTCGATTCTGTGTTACATGAAACTTTTAGTAATTTTCCACGTCTATATTTAGGATAGGTGGAGCTGGAATATATTAGTATAAATTTTATATAAATATATCCAGTTTAATCTTTTGTCTCTTGTGCCACAGTATCACATTGTTGTATAATGTGTTTGTGTACTCCTTCTTTATACTACGCTTTATCCTTTTTTGGCATTTATGTATTCTCTGCATCTTCGTCTATGTTAAGTTAAATATTCTTCAAAAGGAGAAAGGTCATGAAACTAAAAAGGATCCTCGCAATTGCCCTGACAGCGATGATGTTAATCACCGCATTCCCCGTCACCATCATCGCTCAAGCGGCCGGGTTCTATACTAAATGTTGGGGTGGCCAACGGATAGAGCAAAAAAATAAAAAAAAGAGAGA
>LFTK01000072.1 GCA_001513385.1 Clostridiales bacterium DTU064 | reverse complement strand
ATCAAAATAGACGATTTTATTATCAAGCCCGCATTTTGCGTAGCCATTTGCCATCGTCAGCTCGTAGTAATCGCATAGCATCGTCAGGTTTCGTTTGCTTTGCATTTATATCGCCTCGGTTACATAAAAGTTAGTAATATTATATATCAAATGCCCGCGTTTTACAAGCAAAAGCCACTGTTTTCCTTGTAAGGCAATACATTTTCATGGTATTATCTAATTATTATACGTGTTTACACTTGGCATGTGCCATGTATAAACAAAAAATCGCGGATGAAAAAAGAGTAAAAAGCTATTAATATGAACACACAAGAAATTTTCAGCATATTCTCACAATTTGATACGGGCGATGTACCCACCTCGGCTGACGTTTTACGTGGCGGGCATATAAACGACACATATAAAATAACGGGCAAGCGCGGGACTTATACGCTTCAGCGCATTAATACAAATGTTTTCACGCGCCCGTCTGATGTTATGAGAAACATTCTTCTTGTCACGCGGCATATGGCGGAGAAAATAGAGTCATGCGGCAAAAAAGCAGAAATCTTTGTTCCGAAAGTCTATATGTCGTGTGACGGGGAGCCTTATATCACAAAAGATAATGGAGGTTGCTACCGGCTTCTGCGCTATGTCGACGGGATAACTGTTGATCAAAGTGCTTATAATGAAAATGTCCTGCGCGAGGCCGGTCGCGCTGTTGGTATATTTCACTCCCTGACCGCCGACATAGCGCCTGAAACCCTTGTTGATGTGATACCCGGCTTTCACGACACACCGGCACGCATCGGTGCCCTTCGCAAAGCATTAAATGACGACATAGCAGGGCGCGCAGCGTCCGTGCGAAACATAGCGGAGGAGATACTATCATATGAGGGTGTGTGCGAGCGTGTCGCGAGCGCAATAAGAGACGGCTCCGTTCCGCTTCGCGTCACTCACAACGACACAAAGCTTGATAATATCGTTTTTAACCAAAATACAGGCAGGGCTTTATGCCTTGTTGACCTTGATACAGTAATGCCCGGCTCTTTGCTTTATGATTTCGGCGATGCTGTGCGCTCCGGCGCTACATCGGGCGCCGAGGATGAGCCGGACGCAACGAAAGTATCATTTTTACCGGAGTTGTATGAAGCCTTTGCCGACGGCTATTTAAAAGAATCACAGGCTCTCTTAACGCCGCGCGAGCTTGAGCTATTGCCTGTATCACCGATTGTTGTTACGGTCGAATGTGCCGCTCGTTTCCTCACCGATTATCTGCGGGGGGATGTATATTTTAAAACATCCCGCCCTCACCAAAACCTTGACCGTGCAAAAGCGCAGCTTTCACTTGTAAAAGGGATGGAGCGGCATCTGCCCTTCATGCGCCATGTTATAGAAAGCAGAATTTAGCGAAAAACGTAGGAAAAAACAGCAAAATGAAGGACAGCAGAAGAATCTTGCAAGTTACACGATGTTATTATGCGTAATACTCATGAATATCACGTAATATTTATGCATGTTGCAAGCATTAATGAATTTTTTTACGAATATTTTTTCATTTATGACATTGACAGTTGCAGTGCAGGGTGATAATATAACCTAAAGGATTATTATACCGGTAATATTTGGTAATTTAAGAGATAGCGCCCACATTTTAACAACTATTTATGATATATTTATAGATTTATGATATATTTATATATAATAGAAATAAGCGAAAGAATTATACATACTTTTCGCATAACACTATCGTATTACCATAGCTACTGTCAGGAGGTATAAAACAAGATATGAAAAATAAGTTGACACTGACGGACAAGCTGATAGCTGCTCACGCGACCAGCGGAAATCTCAGCGCAGGTGAAGAAGTCGGTATAAAAATCGACTGCACGCTGACGCAGGACGCGACGGGCACAATGGCATATCTTGAATTTGATGCGATGGGCATTGGCCGCGTTAAGACGGAGCTTTCAGTCGCTTATGTTGACCACAACACGCTTGGCACCGGGTTTGAAAACGCAGATGACCACCGCTTTCTTGCCTCCGCAGCAAAAAAATTCGGCCTTTGGTATAGCCGCCCCGGCAATGGGATTTGCCATCAGGTCAATCTTGAGCGTTTTGGCGTACCGGGTAAAACTCTTCTCGGATCCGACAGCCACACGCCGACAGCCGGCGCGCTTGGAATGCTGGCGATAGGCGCCGGCGGGCTTGATGTTGCAGCCGCTATGGGTGGCGAGCCTTACTATATAAAATACCCCTATGTTATCGGCATTGAGCTGACAGGGAAACTTCAGCCGTTTGTTTCGGCAAAGGATGTCATTCTTGAAGTTTTGCGCCGCATTTCGGTAAAAGGTGGTGTCGGTTGCGTTCTTGAATACTTCGGGCCGGGGCTTTCGTCACTGACCGTTACCCAGCGTGCGACAATCGCCAACATGGGAGCCGAAACTGGCGCGACGTCATCTGTTTTCCCGTCGGATGAAATGACGCTTGATTTCCTTCGCCGTCATGGCCGTGAGGACGCGTGGCGTCCNNCGATGAAGGCGCCGAATACGATAAAATCATAAAAATTGACCTATCCACGCTTGAGCCGCTTGCGGCATGTCCGCACAGTCCCGACAATATAAAGCCGGTATCGGAGCTTGCCGGCACCCGCATAAACCAGGTCTGTATCGGTTCATGCACAAACAGCTCATTTGCCGACCTTGCGGCCGCTGCATCTATTTTATGCGGCAGGCAGGTAGCAGAGGGCGTATCGCTGACGGTATCTCCGGGCAGCCGCGAGGTTCTCTCCGCGCTGACAAAGGCCGGAGCAACAAAAATGCTGCTTGACGCCGGTGCCCGCCTGCTTGAGTGCACATGCGGCCCTTGCATCGGCATGGGGCAATCGCCGGAAAGCGGCGGCGTGTCGCTGCGAACCTTTAACCGCAACTTCAAAGGGCGCTCCGGTACGGCAGACGCCGGAATTTACATCGTATCGCCGGAAGTGGCGGCTGTATCAGCTATTTATGGCGTCATAACCGATCCGCGCACGGCGGGAATTGAAGTCACACATATACCGGAACCGGATATTTATGAGCGAAACGACAATATGCTCATACCACCCCTGACGGAAGAAGAATCGGCAAAGGTAGAATTAGCATTCGGGCCGAATATAAAGCCGTTCCCGGAGCAGAAGCCTTTTCCAGAGAAGCTCAGTTGCATCTGCTCACTTGCCGTCGGCGACAACATCACAACAGACGACATTATGCCGGCAGGCTCAAAAATTCTTCCGCTTCGCTCAAATATTCCAGCAATATCGGAGTATTGTTTCTCAGGGATTGACCCGACATTCCCTGCGCGCGCAAAAGCGGCAGGCGAGAGCATTATTGTAGGCGGGCAAAACTACGGGCAGGGCTCATCGCGTGAGCATGCTGCGCTCGCACCACTATATCTTGGCGTACGCGCCGTAATTGCTGTGTCGTTTGCCCGCATACACAGAAGCAATCTTATAAATATGGGCATCATACCACTCACATTTATTAATCCCTCCGATAGAGAAAACATATCACAGGGAGATTTCCTTATAATCGACGATTTAAGCGAGAGAATAAAGACGGGCGGTCAGATAACGCTTAAAAATGAAACAAACGGCAGAATAATACCGCTTGAATGTAAGCTCGGTGAGCGTGAACGGGAGCTGTTGCTCGCCGGCGGGCTTTTACGCTATATAAAATCGAAGGCTTAAAGCCGTAAATTATTAATAAAAAACGATAAAAAGTTACCAGCGAAATAATTAAAAAACAGTTGAGAAAACGGGCAGGTATAAAATGAGTGAAAAAATCAAGATGAAAAACGCCATCGCCGAGATGGACGGGGACGAAATGACTCGCATAATGTGGGATATGATAAAACGCGAGCTCATAACTCCGTATATCGATTTGAAAACAGAATACTACGACCTTGGCTTAAAACATCGCGATGAAACGGATGACGCTGTGACTTATGCCGCAGCCGAAGCTACCGCCCGCCTTGGTGTTGGCGTCAAATGCGCAACTATAACCCCGAACGCCGACCGCGTCGCTGAATATAACCTCAAAAAAATGTGGCCGTCACCAAATGCTACAATCAGGGCGGCTCTCGGCGGTACCGTCTTTCGCGCGCCGATTATAGCGCCGGGCATCCGACGTTATATACCGACGTGGACAAAGCCTATCGTCATTGCCCGTCATGCATACGGCGATATTTACTTGAATCGTGAGATGTATGTTGACGAAAATTCTAAATGCGAACTTGTCAAGACGGACGCGGCAGGCAACGAAACAAGAATGACGATTCACGAATTCAAAAACGGCGGGGGTGTTGTTCAGGGAATACACAACACAGACGCAAGTATCAGTGACTTTGCCATCGCTTGTTTTGAATATGCACTGTCGCAGGGGCTTGACTTATGGTTTGCGACAAAGGATACCATATCAAAAACATACGACCACCGCTTCAAAGACTTATTCGCAGAGATATATAAAGAAAAGTATGAGGAGAAATTCCGCGAGCGGGGAATATCATATTACTATATGCTTATTGATGATGCTGCCGCTCGCGTCATCCGCTCGGAAGGCGGCTTCATCTGGGCTTGCAAAAACTATGACGGGGACGTCATGTCGGACCTTCTTGGCGCATGTTACGGCTGTTTTTCGATGATGACGTCCGTTCTCGTCTCACCGCGCGGTGCATATGAATACGAAGCGGCTCACGGCACAGTACAGCGCCATTATTATAAATACTTAAAGGGTGAAACTACATCAACAAACTCAATCGCCACATTGTACGCCTGGACCGGGGCGTTGCGTCGTCGCGGAACCCTTGACGGCACGCCCGATCTTGTCGGCTGGGCCGATAGGATGGAAGCAGCGGCTATGAAAACGATTGCTGACGGCGTGATGACAGGTGATTTGTACGCCGCATCGGACGCAGAGAACAAGAGAATAGCATCGACTGAAGAATTTATTCACGAAATCAAGCTTAGATATGAATCCTAAGCT
>LFTK01000086.1 GCA_001513385.1 Clostridiales bacterium DTU064 | reverse complement strand
ATGTCGCAGCCGTTGCACGCGCCGGCGTTAAAATGTATGATCCACGGGGATTTTTTCCGTCCCCATGCTATTGCCTTTTGTAAAAGTTTCAAGCCCTCATCAACTCCCTTCTGTGGGCATGCCTTTTATAACAGCTACTTTTTTGTTACTCAGGGAATCGTTTAAACAGTATTAGGATTGAAACAAGACCTGACGTAACATAAATTATCGGCATAAGCGACAAGCCATGCGGTGCTGTCGCTGTGACGAGCACAAGCACGTGCATTACAGTGAAGAAAAAAGCATATTTAAAGACTCTTTCATAGTTCGGGCTGACAAAATGCGATATATTCCTTTGCCCGCATGCGTATGCTTCAAGCTCGTGCTCGCCGCCCGGCGTTTTATCAGCTTCGCGTCCGGTCGCGTATGAGAAAAGAGCTGTGAGAAGTACAAATATAATAAAAATAATAGGTGTTGATGTTAAAATTGCGCTCACTTTTTATCACCCCTTGAGATTGCGCAGGTTACGTATGTCCATGCTGCCGTATTTTTTATAAAAATTTATTGCAATACCCGATGCAGCGACAGCAACTACAACCTCGATTACAATAATAGATATTATATACGCCTGTGCAAGCGCTGTGTTACCGTTTATATAACCTGCAAGGATAAAAAAAAGCGTTGTTGCTTTGCTTGCAACCTCTGTGGCGATAATAATTTTAAGCATATGGCGCGTTTTTATAAGGCCATAGCATCCGGCGGCAATCATAAGTATGCCTATGATTAAAAATATGACTGTATTTGACATTTTGCCCTCTATAAATAATTGACTTCGACGTTATTCGGCAATTGTATAAGCTATGCTGTTTCTTTTACATTTGACTATTTTAGATCATGTGGTTACATGATAAGCTTAAAACGCTGATTTTATCTTATTTTTTTCTTTTGGTTCGGAAGAAAATAACGATTGCAACAGCGCCGGTGACGATAATTATCATCTGGCCCCATATGTCAACCTGACGTGTTCCCCAGAGGACGTCGCGTAAATCAAATCCTGCGTCATCGGCCGTTTTTACAATATCGAAATTATAGATAAGTGCAAGCGTTATAAGAATAGTTCCAAGAACGACAAGTATAATCGGAAGAAGCGCCGCCGTCCATTTGTAATGCCCCCGGTCACCTACGGGTTCATTTTCGCCATACCGGGCGCCGGAAAGGATAGCGTCATCGTCTATATCGCCG
>LFTK01000092.1 GCA_001513385.1 Clostridiales bacterium DTU064 | reverse complement strand
TCGCCCGCGCGTTTATTATTCATTTTACCGGGGCGCAAAAGGTTTACATACCCGGAAGCAGACAAATCGTAGCTGTGCCCTGTGTCACAGCGCAAAGCACGCCCCTCCGCAGTAAGCGGTAAGTTGCAGATGGGGCAGAGCAGGAGTTTGTCCAGTATATATGTGTTATTTGTCGTCATTCTATAATCTCGACGAGCTTCGCCTGCAGGCAGTATCGAAGTGTTCTAATTCCTGTTTTCGTGCAGGTTGAAAGCGTCAATATCCTGTCGTCCTCAGTGAATGTGGTTCTCTTTGCGTACATTGATTTTTCCTGCATATCGTTTGCAAATGTAACGAATGCTTCCGGCGTTGAAAATTTGGTTCTATAATAGTAAGAGCTTGCGTCAAGAATGGCAAGGCAGAAAGGCTCAAAGATATAGAGCCCCGTCGGCGTGTAAATATAAATTTGCGCCGTATTAAAAAACTCCTCGTCCTGCGCAAATTTCATTACCTGCGCAAACATCTTACCGGTTGAGCTGTTATGACCGTACAGGACGGTGTTGTAGTTATTGAGGATATAATCATTAAGGCGAAAATCAGCAAAAATCGAACCGATTGCCATCGGCTCTCCTGTGAATGCGTGATCAAGATAATATTCGTTATCTTTGCCGCGCACTATCGGATAGTCGATGTTCGTGCCGTCAATGTAAATCCAGCCGTAAACATCAGGGTATTTATTTTTAAGCGAAGCGATGCTCGCCCTCATCTTTTCGACTTTTTCGTTAATTTCACGTTCTTCAACCTTGACAACTCCGCTGTTCGGCTCTGATACGCCGGCAATAAAGGCTTCAGACTTAACGGATGGCAGCATCAATGAAGCACCGGAGCTTCCTCTGTCGTATGCGGCGCCAACCGAGTAATAGTTGGAGATGGCTGAGTAAAAATCATCCCCGCGCTTTTGCTCAATAAACGTTGCTGTAAGCTCGTAAACACAGTATATGAAGACAAGAAGCGCTGCGTAAAAAGCTACTTTACTTGCTATTTGTGAGATGATTTCGGCTCTCGTGCGCTTTCTTTTTGCAACGGGGATTAAGGGAATGTCCTCCGGACGAAGTGTATCAAGCGACTTGAGAAAAACATCCACCCCTGAACTCACGCTCGGCTCGGTATTAGCATGATTATCCTCATTTTCGCATACATCGCCCGAAACAAGGCATTCAGCCTTATCAAATGTGTCAGAAGACACAACCTCAGGCGCATAAACGGCAGCCGGAGTCGTAAGATCTATATTGTCAGCATTTGATTTTACGCTAAAATCGCTTTGCTGTTCCGATTGCGTTATCTTTTGGGGCCGTTTCTGTGTTGAGTGGCTGCGACTTATTATCGCATCTGCGTTTCTAACGGCGCGTCGGCGGTGTTGTAGCTGGTGATAACGACGGCTGACAATTCCATTAAAGCTTCCGTCGGCTGTCTCCATAGCATTCACCTCCCCGAGCTTCAAACTTATCAATCAAAGCTGAAAACATAACAAAAGATAATTATTCATAGTAATTATATACGCTTTATTCATTAAATACAAGCCGGCGCACACTACTTCATATTTATTTTACAAAATTACACAAAGATTAAAAACATAAGAAAATTATTATAGCCTGACTTTGATGTCAGGCTATAACTGTTTTATGTAAGTGTTGTAGTAAGCGTTTGTACAGCTATTCAGTTTTGACAAACACCCATAAGGCATAAGTAGTGGTTCGCTTCTCGTAGTACATGGTCGCCAAGAAGCGGTATAATAATCGACTTTATTTTACACTCTAATATGCCCTTTGTTCCGGCTGCTTTTAAGTCCCGCAGCTTTACAGTTGTATTACGGCTTTCCTGTGTAACGGCTGCTATATTCATTGTCTGCTTGCTGGCCTCTTCCGCTTCGGCTCTTAATTCGTCGAATTCATCGCCGAACATGTGTGCTATTTCGATAAGCTCCTCTTCCGTCGGGTCAAGCAAGCCTGCAAGGAATTTCGCATGTTCTGCCATTTGCCGGTTCCAGAATATTTCCTGATATATAAGATTATCAGCGCTCGTTATATCCTCTCTGTGTGTTAGCTTTGAAAGCATATTCATATAGTGCTTTGCTTCCCTGATTATATGTTCTATTAAGAGAGGGTAATTCGTTGTAAATATTTTACACGAACGAACGGCTTCAAGTATTTGTTCTTTAAATGTAACAAGCTCTGCTGTCTGCTGGTATGCTCTGCGATTAAGGCCGTCGACAGCTTGTTCCAGTCGTATGTTTTGTATGCCGAATTCGGCAGGTTGCAGCAACTCCTGGCGAGTTGTCAGCTCAATGTTAAACGGAAATCCTGTATAATATTCCGTGACTCTCTCAGCTTCCCCTGCAAATTGTGTAACTACCTGATGAGAGTTTATGAAGTCTTCACTTACATTTCCATTCCCTAACTCTGTCGCCTCAAAAAGAAGCTGTTCAAATTTTTCCCTGAATAATTCTGCTTTTTCCTTCATCCTTCGGTTATTTGGCATAAAAGCTATTTCAAGAAAAAATGAGTGCTCTTTCATTATCCTTAAGAAAAAAAGATCTAAGCCAAGCGACATTTTGATGAAATCACTTTGTTCTAACACCACATCACCACCCTTTATAGCATAATACATAATATGTATATGCTTTCGCTGTGGTGATTATATTGTAAGGGTCTGTATTATGCTTGATATAAATAGTTAATTCACATCAACCCGGCGCAGTTTATGTATTTTCTTACGTGAAAATTTACCTTTATGAATACTTTGTAAAGAGCAAATAAAAATTACATAAACAAAACTAACAAAAAATCAAGCGAATTACATTTAAAATGCACCGTTAGGGGTTAAAAAATCTAAGTATTACAGCATTTTTTCTGTATAATGGCTGGCGCCGGAGATAAAAGGTGCGCGTGAAATTACAAAATAATTCAATTTTTCGGATGGAACTATTCCGAAAAGCTCACGTCTATATATCCGTAACCAAGTAAAAAAAGCAAAGGAGAAAATCAAAATGAAAAAACTGGTTATACTACTTATTGCCATTCTCACAGCATTTGCACTTGTCGCATGCAATGCAAAGGATGACAAAAAGGATAATGGAAGCGATACTACAAATCTTGAGGATAGTACCGAGGACAGCAAGGAAGAAAGCACAGAAGATACAACCGACGAAGGATCGGAAGAAGCCCTTGAAGGCACACTTGAAGAGATCATCAATAAAATATATGAAACAGCAGATCTCACCGATGATTTTAGAAGATACGTTGAAGAAGGCTTATATTTTGTTGAAGTAAAACCGGATGATGAAAGAATTGAATACTTCCTCGGCAAAAAAGGTCTTGATTTTGAAGAAGCGCTTGCAAGCGAACCTCAGATGCAGCCCGGAGCTTATTCTTTAGTCCTTGTCCGTGCTAAAGAAGGTGCTGACATTGAGAAGATGAAAACCGATATTAAGGAAAACATCAACCCGATGAAGTGGATTTGCGTCGGCGTTAAAGAGGAAAACGTCATTGTCGACAACATCGGCAATATAATCATCTTAATTATGAGCGACGATGCCGCACAGCCGCTTCATGAAGCTTTCTTAGCTCTCGGAAATAAATAATTAAATAAGATAAAAAATTATGGTATTTTCAAGTATTAGCTTTCTATATTACTTTTTGGCAGTTTTTTTGGGACTATATTTTATAGTCCCAAAAAAATTTAAAAACAGTATTTTACTTGTATCAAGCCTGCTTTTCTATTTTTATGGGGAGCCGTCTTACATCCTCATAATGCTGTTATCTATCGTCTCGGGATACCTGCATGGTTTGTGGATTGATTATAAAAGAAACACACCATCTGCGAAGGTAGCTTTAATATCATCAATTGTTGTCAGCGGCGGGTTTTTGTTATTTTTTAAATACACAAATTTCTTTATTAAAAACATAAATCAAATATTCTCTTTTAAAATACCGTCCCTTGAAATTGTGATGCCTATCGGCATCAGCTTCTACACATTTCAGATACTGTCATATGTTATTGACGTTTATCGCGGGGATGCAAAGGTTCAGAAGAACATCTTAAACTTTGCAACATATGTTGCTCTTTTCCCGCAGCTTATAGCAGGCCCAATTGTCCGCTATACAACAATTGAAAATGAGCTTGAATCGCGCACTCATTCTCTTGAAAAAGCAGCATACGGCGTCTGGCGTTTTGTCATAGGGCTGTCGAAAAAAGTTATATTTGCTAACTCCCTCGGTGAGATTTGCAAAATAATATCAAAGTCAGACGAAAGCTCCGTGTTTTATTACTGGATGGCGGCAGTGCTTTTCGCCCTGCAGATTTATTATGATTTTTCCGGATACAGCGATATGGCGATTGGCCTTGGAAGGATTTTCGGTTTTCATTTTCTTGAAAACTTCAACTATCCTTTCATATCAAAAAGCATCACTGAGTTCTGGAGAAGATGGCATATGTCGCTCGGCACATGGTTCCGCGACTATGTGTATATCCCGATGGGCGGAAACAGGGTCAGCAAGCTTAAATGGGTGCGGAATATCCTCGTTGTGTGGTTTTTGACGGGCTTCTGGCACGGCGCCGAGTGGAATTTTATCGTCTGGGGACTTTATTTCGCCCTGCTTTTAGCATTAGAAAAACTATTCATAAAGAAACTGCTCGATAAAACTCCCGATATATTCAAGCATTTATATGTATTCTTCTTTATAACAGTAAGCTTTGTCATCTTCAATGCCAACTCAATGGGAGAAGCCATTGGAAACATAAAAGGCATGTTCGGGCTTCAGGGTGTGCCGCTCATAACCACCGAAGCGCTTTATTATGCCCGCAGCTACTTTATCTTCTTTATAATCGCGTTAATCGGCGCAACGCCGATACCGGCTATTGTTATGAAAAAAATCAGCAGCATAAAGGCTGGCGAATATTTGATACACATAGGCAAGCCGGCAACCGTACTGGTGCTGCTTTTGGTCGTCACCGGATACTTAATTGACGGCTCATTCAACCCATTCTTATATTTCCGCTTCTGATACACAGCGCACCGGTTAAATTCCCGGGCGGACGCAAAGACGCAAAGACGCAGAGACGCGAAAGAAAGATAAATCAGGAAAAGATAAAAAAACTATGAAACAAAAGATAAGCAATGCCATTACCGTCACAGTGTTCTTTCTTGTGATTTATGGCCTTTTGATAGCAAATTTAATATCACCCGACAAGGCTATCTCATACAGCGAAAGGCGCGAGCTTGCGAAGGCGCCGGAGTTTTCGTATGAGGAGCTTCTCGACGGGGAGTGGCTGAAAGGATACGAGAAATATTTCCTCGACCAGTTTGTGCTGCGCGATAAATTCAGGGGACTGAAAGCGTTTACAAACTACTATTTGTTCAGAGAAAAGGATAACAACGGCATTTACGTCGTCGACGGCGTTATTTATAAAATCGAGTATCCCTTAAACGAAAAATCCGTGCTGAACGCTGCGAAAAAGCTAAACGAGGTTTATGATAAGTACCTTACAGGCAAGCGGGTGAGCTGCGCCATAATTCCGGATAAGAATTATTTTACAGCCGAGGAGCATGGCTATTTGGCTCTTGATTACGACAAGATGCTCGAGATAATGAAATCAAACGTCAAAAACATGACATACATTGATTTGTTTGAGCATCTTGAGATTGACGATTACTATAAAACAGACATCCACTGGAGTCAAGATAAAATAGTTGATATAGCAGACCTCATCCTTTCCGGGTTCGGGCAGGATAAATATGCTTCATGGGATACATATGAAGAAAAATCCCTTTACCCCTTCTATGGCTCCTATTACGGCCAATCAGCCCTTAACTTAAAGCCTGATACTATCGTTTATCTCACAAACGACGCACTTGAAAAAGCTGTCGTTTACGACCATATAGACAAGACGTACAGCCGTGTTTATATGGAGGAGTTTTTCGGTGGCGTTGACTCATACGACTTTTTCATGTCGGGTGCAAAGTCTCTTCTGACGGTAACTAACCCGAATGCAAAGACTGACAGGGAACTTATAATCTTCCGCGATTCCTTCGGAAGCAGCATAGCGCCGCTTCTTCTGAAAGGGTATTCAAAGGTAACTTTAGTAGACCTCCGTTATCTCCGTACCGATATACTTGACAATTATCTTGACTTTTCAGTAGACTGTGACGTGTTGTTTCTGTATAATACACTTATATTAAATAACAGCTACATGCTGAAATAATACAGTCAACGGCGCTCCGGCTGCTCCGCTGATAAATGGTGCAAATATGAGCAAAAAGCTAATCATAATTACCGGATCCCCCTGGGTAGGGAAAACAACCGTTGCAGAAAAGCTGTTTGAGCTGTATGAGAACAGCGCTTTCTTTGACGGTGACTGGGCGTGGTGCGTCAATCCATTCTCTCTTGACGACCCGCGGCTGCCGAGCAGCTATAAAACGATGTCGTTTGTACTGTCAAACTACTTAAATCAAAACTTTGACTATGTTGTTTTCTCATCCGTTTATGTGATAGGCGAAAAAACAAGAGAAATCATACTAAACGGTATTACGGCGAAGGATTATAAAACGGTTTTCTTTGCGCTGAAGTGCTCGGAGAAAAGTTTAATAGAACGCCACAGGATTCGTGGCGATAAAAATGAGGTAACATTTGAGTGGTTAAGATTCCCCGCGCACCCCGGCGACTATGTAATTGATACTGACAATAAAACACCGGAGCAGATAGCATCAGAAATTAAATCCATTGTCGATCAGTTCGTATAACACATATAACAAAAGAGTAAAACATCCCCGGCTGATTTCAGACCCACTGAAAACAGCCGGGGTTTTGGTTAGAAGTTCGTTTGAAGCTTGCCTTTTGTGCCCTTATTTAATGTAGTAAACGGTTACACCTTCACGTTCAAGGAGCGGGCAGGGCTCAAGAGTCTTTTTATCTTCGCTATATTTTAATTTGTACACTTCGTACTCACCTTTTTCATAGCCGTAGCCATCGCCGCTGTCGTTATAATATGTAAACTCGCCGTCAGCACCTGTAAAAACGTAAATATCAAGCTTATCTGTCAAATCCTTTGTCGACGGGGCAAAGTCAGTCATCGGAACAATACCGCCCGCCTTAACAAAGAGCGGGATTCTGTCAAGCGGTGCCTCTGTCGTTATATACCTGCCGCCCTCATATGCTTCTTTTGTGTAAAAATCATACCACTTGCCGCGCGGCAGATAGACTTTCACTGTTGTATCAACGTTATCAATCGGTGTTGAGTTGACAGTGTAATATATTGGCCTTGTCACAGGGCAAACCATGATGGAGTTGCCGAACATATACTGGTCGGTTATGTGGCATGCGATTTCATCATCGGGATAATCAAAGGCAAGATACTTGATAATCGACTCGTCGTTTAGCCATACCGCTCCGGCAAGCGAGTATATGTAAGGCATAAGCTCATACCTCAGCCTGTTTGCCTTGACGAGGGCGTCGTAGAAAGGCGTGCCCGGCTCGCCAAAGTTCCAAAGCTCACGGTTGAAGTCTGTGCCGTGACCTCTGAAAATCGGCAGAAAGCTGCCCCACTGGTGCCACCTGA
>LFTK01000046.1:22539-38511 GCA_001513385.1 Clostridiales bacterium DTU064 | reverse complement strand
TCTCTCTTTTTTTTATTTTTTTGCTCTATCCGTTGGCCACCCCAACATTTAGTATAGAACCAAAACAAAAAGCCAAGCTATTTGCTTGGCTTCGCAATCGTATTACCGTTTATAAACATCGCCTGCGATTTTGACGGCGTCGGTTGCGTCGGCACCGTAGAAGTCAGCGCCGATTTTACGCGCTACGGTTTCTGTGAGGACGGCTCCGCCGACCATCACAAGGCACCCGGGCACTGCCTTTTTAATTTCGGCAATAGTTTTTTCCATTGACGCGACGGTGGCTGTTGTCAGGGCGGAAAGTCCGGCAAGACGCGCGCCTGTACGCTTTATAGCGGCGACGATATCTTCAGCGGGAACGTCGCGCCCGAGGTCGACGACATCATATCCGTGGCTTTCAAGCAGTACGCGGACAATGTTTTTACCAATATCGTGAACATCACCTCTTACGGTGGCGAGGACAATAACGCCGCCTGATTTACCGCTGCCGCCTTCGCTTTTTGCGATAGCGGCTTTTACAGCGTCAAAAGCAGCTTTTGCGGCGTCGGCGCTACGCATAAGCTGGGGCAGGAATATCTTGTTTGACTCAAAACCACGGCCGACTTCTTCAAGCGCCGGTATTATCTCACCGTTTATAACGTCCATTGCCAGCATTGATGAAACAGCCTCGGCAGCGAGTGCTCCTGCGTCGGTGATAAGGCCGTTTATGATGGTGTCCTTGAGCGTTTTCTGTGATTTTTGCGCAGTAACCGACTGACTTTCCGCCACTTGTGCTTTTGCTGTTGAAGTTTGCAGTGTCTGCACTGCCGGATGCGCGGCGGCGTATGCCGTATAAGCGGCGGCGCCGGGGTCAAGAGCATGAAGCAGCCTATATGCATGGTAAGCGCCTAACATAATATCGCTTTGCGGGTTCATGATAGCAGCGGACAGACCATGTTCCATAGCAAGGGTGAAAAACGCAGCGTTTACAGTATCACGTGAAGGCAGACCGAACGAAACATTTGACACCCCGAGCACAGTTGGAACACCGTACCTCTCCCTGACAAGCGATAAAGCATCGAGCGTCACGGCGGCGGCAGCGGGGTCTGCGGCGACTGCCATCGTTAAAGTGTCGATGATGATGTCCTTTTTATCAATACCGTACTCCGCCGCCGTTTTTATAATGCGGCCGGCGATTTCCGCGCGACCTTCCGCTGTGTCCGGTATGCCGTTTTCGTCAAGCGTAAGGCCCACAACGACACCACCATACTTTTTAACGAGCGGGAAAATAGCGTCCATAACATCGCGCCTACCGGAAACGGAGTTGACAAGCGGTTTGCCGTTATATATGCGCATTGCGGCGGCAAGAGCATCGGCGTTTGCGCTGTCAAGCTGCAGCGGCAGGTCAAGCGTTGCCTGTATTTCACCTACAATGGCTGTGAGCGCGGCGGTTTCATCTATATCGGGCAGCCCCGCGTTTACATCAAGTATGTGAGCGCCCGCATCACGGTCCTCGAGGGCGATTTGCGTGATTGTTGAATAGTCCCTCGCCCGCAGCGCAGCTTTTAGCTTCGGCTTGCCGGTCGGGTTGATTCGTTCGCCGATTATAACTGTGCCACTATCGCCGCCTATGACAACGCGCCGCGAATATGAGGTGACAACGGTATCATTTTTCTTCGTGGGCGGGGTTAGCTTGATATCGCGGCAGGAGGCAACTGTCTGACGTAAAAATTCCGGCGTAGTCCCGCAGCAACCGCCGGCAACGGCGACACCGGCTGACATCATGCGCTTTACAGACGCAGCAAAAACATCTGGTGTGATGTTGTAAACGGCGCGCCCGTCGACGTCATGTGGCATACCGGCATTCGGGTTGACGATAACGGGAACAGATGCGGCTTCAAGCAATGCTGGAATGTGTTTTTCCATCTCAAGCGGGCCGAGCCCGCAGTTTAAACCGAGAGCGGTGACGCCAAGCCCTTCAAGCACAGCAACTGCTGTCGGAATGTCGGCACCGGTGAGAAGCCGCCCGTTTTCATCAATTGTCATCGTCACAAAGATCGGCAAAGAGCTATTTTCCTTTGCTGCGATGACGGCTGCTTTTATTTCATATAAATCCGTCATCGTTTCAATGAGGATAGCGTCACAATAATCACGCCCAGCAACAACAACATCGGCGAAAACGGAGACAGCTTCCTCAAAGGGGAGGTCGCCCATCGGCGCAAGAAGACGCCCCGTCGGTCCTATGTCAAGGCAAACGGCGCGCCCGCCCCCTGCGTCAAGAGCGGCGCGGCGAGCTATCTCGCATGCGGCGCGGACAGCTTCGGCATAATCAGCACGGCGCAGGCGGTTTGTCGAAAATGTATTGGTTTTTATCATGTCGCAGCCGGCGTCAAGGTACGCTTTGTGTACGGCGTAAACCTCCTCCGGATGCGTCAGTGTCCACGCGTCTGACGAAAGACCGGCGCCGAGCCCGCGCGATTGAAGCATTGTACCCATAGCACCGCAGAAAAAGACGGGTTTATGACCGATCAGCTCTATCGGATTCACTTTTATATCACCTCATATAATTATCGTAGAGTAAATTATCTTATAGTAAAACGCCACGGGCGCAGGCGGTCGGCTTCAGCAGCGTAGTCGATACCGATGCGGGGCGACGCTTCAATTTTATCGGGACGGTATCCGTCGTCCTCACACCAAATGATGCCTGAGTCAACAAGCGACACCCCGTTGTGATTGCGTGTTATGCCGAGCGCGCGCGTTAAAAGGCCGGGACCGGGTGCGCCTTCAACACCGCGTATTAAAACGGCTTCGGGATGACCGGCAGGACCTGTGACAATATTGAAAAGGTTGTGTATCCCGTAGCAAAGGTAAACGTACGCCACACCCCCCTCAAGGTAAAGGGTTCGGGTGCGCTCTGTCATACCTCGGTGGGCATGGCAGGCGGTGTCCTCCTCGCCGTAATAACATTCAGTTTCCGTGATTCTGCGCCGAATGATACTTCCATCTTCACTTTTCACACAAAGGAGCTTGCCGCATAGGGCAGGAGCAACCTCAGTTGCAGGTAAAAGGTAAAAATCTCGTGGGATAATCAGCATAACAAAAGATACTTTCCATCTGTTTTTGGTTATTATAGCATAGACATAATGCTTTGTGCGCGCTGAAAACGATATAAAACGGCGTATCACGTAAATTTTGTGATATAATTACAGCAAAATGATAATTTTGGGAGATTAAATACATGAAAATTGCCGTTATAACCGGTGCAAGCTCCGGTATGGGGCGCGAGTTTGCTTTACAGCTTCCTAAGTGGGAGAAATTCGACGAAATATGGGTTATTGCCCGCCGGCGGGAGCGTTTAGAATCGCTCGAAGCTGAAATTGGCGTGCGGACTCGCGTGTTTGCGCTTGACCTGACGCGAGAAGAAAGCTTTGACGAATACGCAGCAGCGCTTGCTGAGTGCAAGCCAGAGGTTTCTGTCCTTGTAAACTGCAGCGGTTACGGGAAATTCGGAAAATATGATGAAATCCCGCTTGACGATAGCATCGGGATGATACGTCTTAATAGCGAAGCTGTTGTACGGATGACAACACTGACGCTTCCTTACATGAAAAAAGGCTCAAAGATAGCTAATCTCGACTCGCTTTCGTCGTTTCAGCCTGTTCCTTATATGGCTGTCTACGGAGCAACAAAGGCGTTTGTGCTCAGCTATACGCGCGCTCTCGGACGTGAGCTTGTCCCGCGTGGCATCAAAACAATAGCTATCTGCCCGGGGTGGGTCGCAACGGAGTTCTTTGATCGTGCAACAACGACAAACGATAAAGCCGTCGTTTATTATAACCGCGTCTATAAGGCAGATGAAGTGGTGAAAACAGCGCTTCATGATATGTACCGCACAAAAAAGGACGTGTCAATCCACGGATTTCCCGTCAAAGTTCAGGTCTTCCTCGTTAAGCTCCTCCCTCATAAACTTGTGATGAGGGTTTGGTTAAAGCAGCAAAAGCATATTTAAGGGGGCATCAGGGGACGCTGTTCTCTGAACCCCTGCTTCTTTCTTTGGGAAAGAAAGAAGCAAAGAACCATAACATTATGTCGGGATTCCAAAGGGGCATGGCCCCTTTGGTGGGGTTACCAAGGGGTGAAACCCCTTGGTATATCATTACAAAAGAAGCCAAGCTTAATTCACTAAGCTTGGCTTCTTAATTTTGCACTATTTATTGCTATCACACTGCGGGCTTGTCGCCGCGGTCGAGAGTAATGACTATTTTACGGTCGTTATCGACGCCTATTGAATGTGTTGAGACGCCGTCGATGCCTTGTATTTCAGAGTGGATGATTCTGCGTTCGTATGGATTCATCGGCTCAAGGGTGATACTTCTTTTATATTTGAGAACGCGAGCCGCCATTCTGCGGGCAAGGGCGCGAAGCGTTTCCTCGCGCTTTTTTCTGTAGTTCTCAACGTCGATTATCACCTTGGTGTATTGCTTCTTTGTGCCATCTTCATCGACCGGCGCACGTCTGTTGGCGGCAAGGTTTGCTATATACTGAAGAGCGTCGAGTGTTTCGCCGTGGTGACCGATGAGAACCCCGGCATCTTCGCCTGTGATTTCAATTTTATGCTCGCCTTCTGCGCCATTTGAAGCGACGGCTGTTGCCTTGAGACCGATTGAGCGTATAAGCATATTTACAAGCTCAAGAGCCGGATCTTCATCCGGGACTGTATAAATGACTTTGATTTTTGCCGGTGAGCTGCCTATGCCAAGTATACCTTTTTTGGGAAACTCGAGGATCTCGTATTCAATGTTTTCGCTCATTTTTTCGCCGAGCTGTTCTGCGGCGTTGGCCATAGCCTCATCAATTGTCTTTCCCGTTACGATAAGTTCTTTTTTCATTACGGTAAGCGCTCCGTTTTTATTTATTCTCCGGAGCCGTCCTCCTCTCCAGAAGAGCCACCGCTGTTTTTGCTTGTTGTGCTGCTGTTGGCATTATCGCGCTTCAGCGGTGCTGTCTCGATGATGGACGGCTTGTTTTTGTCTTGTTCCTTTTTACCAGTGTTAACTGCGGCGGGGACTGCGGTCTCTTGATCGTCGTCATCCTCGTCTATCCTATGGAGAGAGCGTACCTTTGGCCTGTTAGGATCGGCAGTTCTCTTCGATGGTGGACGCTTTTTGCCAAGATATTCACGTTCTGCTGCCTTAAGCTCTTCCTCGGTGAAATGAGGAAGAGGATAAATTTTTGCAAGGGCAACCTGCTGTATGAGCGCAAGAATATTGCGGTATATCCAGTAAAGGCCGATAGCAGCCGGTACGATGTAGGCAAAATAAACGCTCATCAGGGGCATCATCCACTCCATAATTTTCATAGAAGCCTGAGTGGACTGGTCTGTGTCCGGTCTGTAAGTGATTTTTTTTGTTATTGTCTGAGACACGAACATAGCGACAAACGTCAGCACCGGGATGAGCATAATCCAGCTGAAAATTGACTTGCTGCTCGGTGCCGCCGAAAGATCGATAGCCCCGTTGAAAACCGTTAAGTCAGGCATTCCAGCGATATCGGAAGCTGAAAGGGTCGGAATTGACGGGATGTTTGTTATTGAATGTTCTTTGATATATGAAATAATGTTGATTTCTTCGTATCCGACGGTTGGCGTGACGCCTGCTGATTTTACAAAAGCCTTAAGCGCAGCAATTGTAGATGTGCTGAAGCGGCAGATATAAGTCAGCGGATTCTTTACGACGGCGAAAAGGGCGAAGATAATCGGAAGCTGTAAAAGAAGCGGCAAACATCCGCTGGCGGGATTGAACTGCTCCTCTTGATAAAGAGCTAAAATTTCTTCATTAACCTTCCGCTTTGTAACGGCGTCGTTGCGCCCGGCATATTTTTTGCGTATCGCAAGCTCCTTCGGACGAAGGCGGGCTTGTTTTATGCTGTTTTTCTGCTGCTTGATACCAAGCGGCAAAAGAATTAACTGCATGATGATAGCAAAAAGAAGAAGGGCAAGCGCATAGTTACCAGTTATAGAGTAGCATATGCGAATGATGAAACCCATCGGAATAAGGAGAATGTCCGTCAGCTTAAAACCGCGTCCGGAATCTTCCTCAACATTGATGGTATCCGTTCCTGTTCCCGTGTCCGTATCAGTGCCGGTATTTGTTCCACTGTCGGTTGCCGTATCTGCTTGTGTAGTATTGCCATCTGTTGTAACGCCTTCGGTTTCTGCAGAAATTATTACTGCAAAAGATAATGCAATGAGCAAAACGGCAAATGTGACCGCAATCAGCTTATTGAATGAAGCAAAAAGCGCTGTGTTTTTCCTTTTAATACGCATCCTTTTTCCTTTACCGACAAATGTGTCGGTGTTTCTTTTTGATGTTTAATGTTGATTGTTAATTTTTCGACGGGCAGAGCCGTCGCTTGTCCGCGGCCTTCGATTCATACCCCCCGGGCCGCCGCACTCGCCGGGGGAACGGGCATGTCCTTTTCAAATTTAATTATCATTTAATGTATTATGCACCATACCCGTACGAATTAAATACTCTTCTGATTAAAGACGCATCGCACCCCATTAAAATACCTTGCTTACATGTCACCTTGGCTGCTTTTATCGTCATTCGGTGTGTCGGGTTTATCGCTTCTTTTGCTTTTTTTCTCGGGAACGGGGTCAATTCCACCTTTGCAAAAGGGATTACATCGTAAAATACGCCAGATGGCAAGAAGCGTCCCGATAAAAAACCCGCGTTTTTCAATTGCTTCTATCGCATACTCAGAACATGTGGGCACAAAGCGGCAGCTTGGCCTTGATTTAAGCGGCGATATATAGCGTTGATAAAGGCGTATTAAGCAAACGGTAACCTTTTTCATTGCTCTTTTGCCTTATTTGAGCCATCGGCGCCATCAGCTTCCTCGACGTCGCGCGTGTTTTCAGAGCTTATTTTGTCAAGGTCGCTTATAGTGCTTTCGTTAACTGAAAAGTGGACGGTTTCGTCCGTTTTTTCACCCGTATTTTCACTGATTTTAACATCGGCGTCAGAAGAAGAGGTTTCACCGCGCAATAAAAGCCCGAGAGCATCAAACGATGTAGCAAGATCGGCTGCCACCACGGGAGTTTTTGCCTTTGCTGCCGCGTCGCGGGCAACAATAATGATGATATAACCACCCTTGACGCCATATTTGGTGTCGACGGCGCGATAAGCTTCGCGAAGCACGCGTTTAATCCTGTTTCGGACAACGGCTCCGCCGCGTTTCTTTGTGACAGTCAAGCCAAGCCTGCTTACCGCCGTGTTTTTAGGGTACCTGTCGCGCAACGCGTAAACAACGGCGTAACGGCCGGTGTGTTTTTTGCCTTTTGAGTAAGCGGCGGAGAAAAGTTTATTCTCACATACCGCGGGGTATTTCATATCCGGCCTCTTTTTCTTTTTTTGATACACTTATTTTGTGCTTTTTTTCTATACCGTAATAAAACCGAAAACCCTCCTTCCAGCCAGCGGCAACCTATTGCCGATCGGGCGGCGGCGGGTCTTTTAAAATCTTATCGGTTTTATCAATAGGAGAGCCGGGCTCTGCCTTTCGCGCGTCTTCTCTTGAGTACCTTGCGTCCGCTTGCCGTGCTCATTCTCTTCATGAAGCCATGCTCCCTCTGCCGCTGGAGCTTTTTCGGCTGGTATGTTCTCTTCACCTCGCTGCACCTCCTCCGTAAAAAAATCCGGCGGTGCGCTTTGCTTTTTGCAAGCGCAAAAAAATAGCTCACCCCGGGCGTGCATAACGACATCATTTATTATACACGGACTTTTTCTTTATTGTCAAGTGTTATTTAGTATAGTGTATGACACTTTGTGCGGCCTTTTATGCTTGTGTTAATTTTTAGTTATGAGAATAGTATTGTTTTACTCCTCACATGCGTATATACGAAATTCTACCTATATATCATTAGTATATCTGCTATCTGCTTCGTGTCATAATACAAGACGACTGTAAATTTTTTTGTTGGTATGTTCTTATACGCTTGCAGATTGTTATGATAATAATGTTGTAGTTTTCATTTTTCTGCTCGGGAATAATTAAATGGCTATGTAAATATTTATGATGAAGGTTTTGTTTATGTTGACGCTATGTAAATAATAAGTTGTCTTTATTGACACAGGAGATAGTTCATAGTAATATTGTTGAGGTGGACGAGAGTTTCGTAAGTCATAATAGTAATTTCACTCAATCCTTTACGTTGTGAAATTAATATTTGAGGAGATAAATATGTGATCCCGTCACAGACAATTGTTTACGCACTCTCATTCATCGTCGTTGGTATCAGCGATAGGAGGATATTTGCTCGGCAACATCATAAGCGGTCTTTTCCTTGCTATGTTCATGTCGAACTCGGGCGGCCTGTGGGACAACTCGAAGAAATATGTTGAGGCTGGCAACGAGGGCGGTAAAGGCTCGGATGCTCACAAAGCTGCCGTTGTCGGCGACACCGTAGGTGACCCCTTCAAAGATACGGCCGGTCCTTCAATTAACACTCAAATTACGGTTGTTTCGCTTGTTGCCTCGCTTCTTTCAGCACTCTTTGCTTCATTCTCGATTCTCGGATAAGGAATTAAAAAATACCCGCCTTTTGCGGGCTACATAACAAGAAAATAATCGGAGCATAAAAACGGATGGAAATATTATACGAAAACCTTCTCAATATTACGTAGCAGATGGTTGTGATGTGGATAATCGGCGGCGTTCTCATCTACCTTGCCATTGCAAAGGATATGGAGCCGTCACTTCTCCTGCCAATAGGTTTCGGCACGATATTAGTTAACCTGCCGATGACAGGCGCTGTTGAGCCGTTAGGACAGCTTTTCGACGCCGGTATAGCGACAGAACTTTTCCCGCTGATTCTTTTTATAGGAATAGGGGCGATGTGTGATTTCAGCCCGCTGCTCTCGAATCCAAAGCTTATGCTGTTCGGTGCGGCGGCACAGTTCGGTATCTTCTTCACTCTTTGCCTTGCATCCGTTTTCTTTGATCTTAGAGATGCGGCTTCAATTGCTATCATCGGCGCTGCCGATGGCCCGACATCAATTGTCGTCGCCATGAAGCTTGGCTCAAAATATCTTGGCCCGATAATGGTTGCTGCGTATTCATACATGTCCCTTGTGCCGATCATTCAGCCGCCGGTAATTAAGCTTCTGACGACTAAAAAGAACGTATGATACGTATGGAATACGTTGAGCGCAAAGTGTCGCGTAAGACGCGTATTCTTTTCCCGATAATAATTACTGCGATAGCGGGTCTTATAGCGCCGGCTTCCGTTGCACTCGTAGGCTTTTTGATGTTCGGAAACCTGATCCGCGAATGTGGTGTGCTTAACTCCCTTTCGGAAACGGCTCAGAAGGTGCTTGCAAACCTGATAACGATATTCCTCGGTATTACAATAGCAATGCGCATGCAGGCCGACGAGTTCCTTTCATATCAGACGCTTCTTATAATCGGTCTCGGTCTTATCGCGTTTATTTTCGATACCGCAGGCGGCGTTCTGTTTGCAAAGTTTATGAACTTATTCCTCAAGCCGGGCAAGAAGACAAACCCGATGATCGGTGCGGCTGGTATTTCTGCCTTCCCGATGTCAGGACGCGTCATACACAAGATGGCGCTGAAAGAGGATAAGGAAAACTTCATCTTGATGCAAGCGATGGGTGTTAACGCCTCCGGACAGATAGCATCTGTTATCGCGGGCGGACTTATCCTGAGCTTCTTCTCGAACTTGATTGTGGGAGGTTAAAACAGTGCTAAACTTTCTTAGGGGCGCTATGCTTACTGTGGAGCCGATGAATTTTGTCGCAAACCTCAAATATATGGGGCTTGGTATGCTTGGCATCTTCATCGTCATGGGAGTTATAATCGGTGTTACATTGCTGACTAACACCATCTTTTCCCGTGGGGATGAAGAAGAGGAAGATAATTAGACAATATTAAAACTAAATAAATATCCCCGCTAAAATGGCAAGATATTTACCTGCCATTTTAGCGGGGGTTTTATCATATAAAACTTTAATTCGGTGTCTTGTTTTAACCAAGTGCGACGTCGAGAAGCATCATCAGAGCAAATCCGAGGGCGGCACCGATTGTGCCGACGTTTGAATGATCGCCTGCTTGTGCTTCGGGAATCAGCTCCTCGACGACGACATAAATCATAGCACCTGCTGCAAACGAAAGAACATATGGTAAAATCGGAAGCATTATCGAGGTCAAGGCAATCGTCAGAAGTGCGCCAATCGGCTCGACAATACCTGATGCCGCGCCGTAGAGGAAAGCGCGGTTTTTTGAAATCCCGTTTCCCGTCATGGGGACCGACAGTACAGCGCCCTCAGGGAAATTCTGTATGGCTATGCCGATTGAAAGCGCAAAGGCGGCAGTCGTGGGAATTGATGCGTCTTTTGATATGAGACCTGCAAAAACAACACCGGTTGCCATGCCTTCAGGTATATTGTGCAGGGTTACGGCAAGAAACAGCATGGCGTTTTTACCGAGGGATGATTTTTTGCCCTCCGGTATATCGGTGTCTCTATGTAAATGCGGGATGATGTAGTCAAGAAGAAGTAAAAAGCCAACACCGACAAGGAATCCTACTACTGCGGGAATCCACTCAATGACACCCGACGTCTCTGCCATATCAATTGCGGGTAACAGAAGAGACCAGACTGATGCCGCTATCATAACACCGGATGCAAAACCAAGCATAAGACGGCGCAAAAAGTCGCTCATCTCTCCTCGTATGAAATAAACCATGGCAGCACCGAGTGCCGTACCGGCGAACGGAATGAGAAGTCCTACGGCGACATTTAAAAAATCAGACATAATGCTTGTGTTTACCCCTCCGTTTTACCAATTGCGGCACGTTTTATGGCATCAAACGTTTCCCTGCTTATGTCATGTTCGATTTTACATGCATCAGCAGCGGCAATGTCGTGAGGTACACCAAGCGAAACGAGGAAATCGGTCAGGAGGGTGTGACGCTCGTACATTGACTCGGCGACATCCCGGCCAAGATCCGTTAATTTAATGTAACCGTCATCGTCAGAGATGATATAACCGCCTTTTTTCAAAAGTCCAAGAGCACGGCTGACGCTTGGCTTTGAATATCCCATATACTCGCCGATATCAATGGCTCGGACATGGGCGCTTTTTTTTGAAAGTATATATATCGTTTCAAGGTACATTTCGCCCGATTCCTGTATATGCATACTGTCATAACCTCCCCCGACATTTCTTTCTTTTCATATTATCACACAAACTCATGATAAGCAACCCCTGTACTTTTTAATGCAAATGATATACATATTTATTGCTCTGCCGTTATATTGCTAAATGTTTTTCTCTGTAAAAAGCGAAGAATTGAGCAATATAACATTTTTAATAAAACGTGTTGACAAATATCCCATATGGAAGTATTATATTTATAGTTAGCATATGCTAACTGAGATTTTTTGCACAGTCGGAAAGCACGTACAAGGATTGATTATGTGATTACGATGCACCTGATAATAAAAAATACCGCCTATTAAAACTATTTGAAATGAAAACATGAGAAACAACAAAACAAAGTGTTCTTTTGAATCAAGGGGTTGTTATTAGCGACATCATAACGTGTGTCGGCAGAAAAAACGGTGATTTTATTGAAAATATCAAAAAAAGAACCCCTATGGCTTTTAATTATCAAATTTTCTAATAAATATAGCGCAATGTAAATATAAAGGGAGGTTTCGCATGCAGACAATGACTTTGAGGGAGGTTAAGGTTGGTAAGACTGTTAAGGTGCTGAAGCTGAAAGGCGAGGGCGCCGTCAAACGTCGTATCATGGATATGGGTATAACAAAAGGTGTTGAGATATATGTCCGGCGTGTCGCTCCATTCGGCGATCCTATCGAAGTAACTGTTCGCGGCTACGAGCTTTCCCTTCGTAAGGCAGATGCCGAAATGGTAGAGGTTGAATAAAGGCACTTGCCTATAAGTTTTTGGGTGCCATACGGCCCCATATTTTTAAACCATGCGGTTAGCGAATGCTAACTAAAGACAAAAGAGGATGATACATTGTATGGGCATAAGAATAGCCCTTGCGGGCAATCCAAACAGCGGAAAAACAACACTGTTTAATGTTTTGACAGGCTCAAACCAGTATGTAGGAAACTGGCCGGGCGTTACAGTTGAGAAAAAAGAGGGAACGATAAAAAAATATCCGGATGTCACCGTAATTGACCTCCCCGGTATATATTCACTTTCCCCTTATACGCTCGAAGAGGTCGTTTCGCGCGACTTTCTTGTCGGCGAGCGTCCGGATGTTATATTAAATATTGTTGATGGTACAAATATTGAGCGGAATCTTTATCTCACAACACAACTGATGGAGCTTGGAATTCCTGTCGTTGTTGCTGTGAATATGATGGACATTGTGCGAAAAAACGGCGATGAAATAAAAATAGATGCTCTGTCAAAATCGCTTGGCTGTCGTATCGTTGAAATATCGGCTTTAAGAGGAACCGGAATAAACGAAGCGGTTGATGCTGCGATAGATGCTGCTACTGCCGGTGTGAAGCCGACTCCTGCTCATACATTCAGCGGTGTTGTTGAACATGCTCTTGCACACATTGAGGAAGCAGCTCTTCACGATATGCCATCAGAGCAGCAAAGATGGTATGCTATCAAACTTTTTGAGCGTGACAAAAAAGTTATCGAACAACTGAAACTTTCGGATGAAGTTATAGCACATATAGAAGAAGACATACGCGCGGCGGAAACTGAGCTTGACGATGATTCCGAGAGCATAATAACAAACGAACGCTACATATATATATCTAACATACTTAAAAACTCATATAAAAAGAAAAATGCAGGAAAACTGTCGACATCTGAGAAAATCGACAGGATAGTGACAAACCGCTTTCTTGCGCTGCCGATATTTGCTCTCGTTATGGTTGCGGTATATTATATAGCGGTTACTTCTGTCGGCACGATTGTCACTGACTTTACAAACGAAGTGCTCTTCGGCAAGTGGATTATGCCCGGTGTTGCATCACTTCTTAAATCAGCAGGTGCAGCCGATTGGGTAATATCGCTTGTCGTGGACGGCATAATAGGTGGTATTTCGGCGCCGATTGGCTTTGCTCCCCAAATGGCAGTCCTGTTTCTTCTCCTTTCGTTCCTTGAAGACTGCGGTTATATGGCGCGTGTTGCCTTCATAATGGATAAACTCTTCCGTCGCTTCGGGCTTTCCGGCAAGAGCTTCATTCCGCTTCTTGTGTCATCAGGATGTGGTGTCCCCGGAATTATGGCGACAAGAACGATTGAGAACGAAAAAGACCGTCGTCTGACAATGATAACGACGACGATGATACCATGCGGGGCAAAACTTCCTGTTATCGCGCTGATTGCAGGCGCTATAATGGGCGGTTCGTGGTGGATGGCACCTTTAATGTACTTTGTCGGTATCGCCAGTGTTATCGTATCGTGTGTGATACTTAAAAAGACAAAAATGTTCTCCGGTGATCCTGCGCCGTTTATAATGGAGCTTCCGCAGTACCATCTTCCCAGCATAAAAAACATGCTTATTCACGTCTGGGACCGCGTCTGGCACTTCCTTAAGAAAGCGGGAACTGTTCTTTTCCTCTGCTGTGTTGTCATGTGGCTTCTTGTTACACTCGGTTTTGAGGATGGGAAGTTTGGCATAGTTGCTCAGGAAAACAGCATTATGTCCATAATCGGTGGCGTTATTTCGCCGATATTCATACCGCTCGGATTTGGATTCTGGCAGGCGGTGGCGGCATCACTCTCCGGATTTTTTGCAAAGGAAGCAGTTGTGTCGACGATAGCGATATTTGTAGGACTTGTCGATCTTGGCCAGGAGGACCCGGAGCTTTGGGGGGCTGTCATGGCTCTTTTCCCAAGCGCTGTCGCAGCCGTTTCATTCCTTGTGTTTAACCTGCTCAACTCACCGTGTATAGCTGCTGTAACGACGCTCAGCCGTGAAATGAACAGCCGCAAGTGGACGGTATTTGCGTTAGTTTATCAGAATGTGTTTGCTTATGTCGTGTCCCTTATGATTTATCAGTTTGGCTCTACAATAACGGGTGACGTTTCGTTTGGCATTGGCACCGTCGGTGCAATTATTGTACTGTCGGTGATGGTTTACCTTATATTCAGAAAAGCGCCTATTAAAAGGATGTCAGCAAAAAAGAGCAATCCTGCCCGTGCTTCGTGACAAAGTAACAGAAGAAAATTTTGATTTAATATAATATAAATGAAAACATAAATGAAAACAAGCAAAGGAGGGCCGTTTGATGCTTGCGTTTATAGTGGATAATATCGCGACGATTGCTGTATGCCTGATCCTTGCCGGAATTGCCGGTGCAATAATAGCGCGCATGGTAATCGATCGTAAAAAAGGCGTCTCCTCCTGCGGATGCGGGTGCAGCTCATGCCCAATGAGCAGCGCCTGCCACCAAAAGAAGTGAACGAGAACGAAAAATCGAATAAATTAAAATGAGGCTCTGTATCGCGTACAGAGCCTCATTTCATTAAATATACGTTACAGAATTGCAGTCTCGCTGACTTCATATGCAAATATAATAAAATGTAAAAAAGTGCACGCGAATGTTTTTAAAATAGTCGGCTATTTGATTTATTTTCGTGCATTTAAAGCAGCACAATCGTAAAATATAAGAAAAATCCTAATTTTTAAGTAAAATGTGTCGTAAGAAAAGCCGGTGTATTATTAAACAGTGTTTAATATTAAAGTTATATTACATATTGTAAAACTACTTGAAAATGACTTGTGACATTGTGTATTATGATAACGCAGGGAAATTATGCCGGATTAGCTTTCCCGCCGGAAACGGAGGAAAAGCGGACCGAAGCATGTTTTCCCGTATGAATAATAAATAACGAGGAGAAGGACAAAATGAGAAATCTGAGAAAATTTCTCGCGCTGCTTCTGGCTGTTATGATGGTAGCAACCTCTGCGGTCATTGCTTCCGCGGAAGAAGCCACCGATTATACAGAAGCCGCTGAAGTTCTTGTCAGTACTGGCGTACTAAAAGGCTATACTGATGGAGATCTTCATCTTGAGGACGATGTACAGCGCTATCAGATGGCTCTGTTCATCGCACGCATGATGACAGGTGATGTCAATGACACACTGTGGTCCAATATTAACACCACATCGTTCACTGACATCGGCAAGCTCTCACAGTATGTCGGAGCTATTTCCTTTGTAACGGGAGAAGGCGTTATCAAGGGAAGAAGCGAGACAATATTTGACCCCTATGCACAGATTACATACCAGGAAGCCGTAACGATGCTCGTCCGCGCTCTTGGCTATCAGAATCTGTCATACCCCTACGGCTTCATTCAGGCTGCCAATAAGATCGGTCTGACGGGCGGAATCGAGGGAGTTGAATGGTCAGAGCCGCTTACACGTGGCGAAGTCACTCAGCTTCTCTACAACACGATTAAGTTCGTTTCCGATTTCGGCACCGGCGATGGAAGCTACACTTATGAAGGTGATTACTTCGACAAGTTCGACTCTTTTGTAATTGTCGACGATTACATCGCCGACTACAACGCGACAACAGGCTATGCAACGTTCTCACTTGGTGAGAAGGCTGCTCTTGAGGATCTCGGTATCGAAGAGCCCAGCGATGCTATCCTCGGCTCATGGTACGAGCTCTTCATGCTCGAAGACAAAGTCATCAAGATCGATGCTTGCGAAGTTGTCGATGCTGAGGCTGACTCATACATGGATCCCGCAGGTGAAGAGATCGATGAAGAAGATCTTGATGATGACTATGTAGTCGTCACTGTTTACGAAACCCGCGAAAACGGCAAGGTCGGTGTTGTTAAGGTTTCATCCTACATAGCTGGCGAGGCTCCTGCTATTGGATATACCTATACAGCCGGTCAGAAGTCAACAAAAGTTGATGTTGCTCTTGAGTGGGAAACATATCGCGTTGTTTCTCTTAAGGA
>LFTK01000046.1:0-22452 GCA_001513385.1 Clostridiales bacterium DTU064 | reverse complement strand
GAAGCTCTGGGAGTTGGCGGTGTTGTCAGCGTAGTTATTTACGAAGACACCATCATCGACGCTGTCGCTGGTGAAGTTGAGAATCCTATTATACTCATACTTGATATCGATACGCTTCTTGAAGTTATCGACGATGAGGGCGAATGCACAGGCTTCCTTTCCGCTGATGCTTACTCCGATGCTTTCGAGGGCAAGAAGACAATCGAGATTAGCGCAATCTCTGGTGATGGCTTCAGCTACGATTATAACAAAGCATATGATCCCAATGCTGATGACGATATAGCTCTCCAGAAAGCAATCCAGAAGGCTATCGTTGCAATTAACAATAGCGGTAAGTACATCTTCACAGGTACGAAGGACCAGTTCGGTAAGTGGACACTTAAGGAAGCTCCGCTCTATTACGGTAAACTCGAGTTCACAGACGAAGTTGGCGGATCTGAGATTATTATTCTTGATGAAGACAAAGAACAGGTAGACGGAAGCCCAGAGAAGTGGACACTTGATCCGAGCAAGACAACTACTTCATCTGTCTTCTACAACTTCGACCCCTCAAAGTTTGATAAAGAGGAAACTCTCACAGGTAAGAAATATAAGCTTCACAAGGATGTAACCTATTACATCATCGAAGATGGCAAGATCAGCACCTTTGTTGGTCAGCCCAGCACTGGTGATGTGCTCGCTGGTGATTTTGTTTATCCGACAATAGTAAGCGATAACGACACTGTTATCGTTGTTGCCGATGCGGCGAAGACAACAGTCGAAGCTCCGAAGCAGTATGTCGTATCTGATGGTGTTTACGGCAGATGGACACGTAAGTTCGAGAACAACAAGTATGTATATTACTACAATCTCTATGGCCTTGTTGATTACAGAACCGACGAGAATATTGTTATCACATGGAGCACTGAAAACCGTAACGACTTAGACGTCCTTGAGGAAATGGTAGGTCTTCTCAACGACAAGATCGTCGAAGGTGCTCTTTATACCATAGTTTATACCATAGATTATGACTATGATACGAAGGGCAACGACGTTACCCGCATTAATCTTGTCGAGATGACATTAGCTGATTACTGGGAAGACTATGATGTTTACCCGTTCTCTTGTGCTAATTTCCCCGGCTATGGAGCAATCAGTATATCCCTGTCTATGGTCGGAGAGGCATTAGACTTTGACCCTGTAAAAGTAAAGAAAATCGTCATAGTTGATGATATGGCAGATGGTTTACTCTATGACGTCGGATTCGAGTTTGATGCCAAGACAGGATATCTCTATGTATATTCAACAGAAGTTGGTGCTAAGGTCTCCTATGATCTGAAGGATAGCGAACCCTACTACAAAATTCACGAAATATCCTATGACGGTTATGATAGCGTACCGGTTTACCTCAATCCTGAAAATGATGAATATGACTTCTACGTCCGCTACGGTCATAAGCTTGTAATAGAAGAGCTTGGGAAGGAAGAGACTATCGATAAGAATGCTGCCGGGGACAAACATACCGGACCCTTCTATACTATCGGCGCTAACCCCGATAAGGTGATCAACGGTAAGTTCTATATCTCCAAGGGCGCTGGCGAGGATGTCGCTATTGAGTTTGCTATGACAGGCGGTAAGGCAACTGTTGCATACAGCCCGAAGGTTGAGGAAGTTCCGGCTGTTCCGAGCACAGCCAATGTACCTGCTTCATCTATTGCTGGAGAGGCAACAGAATGGTTACAAGACGTTTATGAGAACAACACCATTACGAAGAAGGAACTCTACAGATATCTCGTTTGGGATACTTCCAACTACAAGGATGTTTCCGTATCATATCAGCGTATAGTTCCTACTATCATACCCGGAACATATGGAAATGGTTACAAGATCAGCTACAGATTCGAAACCGTCAATGTAGACAGCTGGGATATCATTTCTCCGTATGACTACGTCAGTAGTAGATATACAGCTATTGACAGGGTTGGAGGAACTGTTAAAAAGACAGACCTTGATACGAGCTACATCAACTACATCAAATACAACAAAGAAGAAGAAGATGGCGTTGTTAAAGTTAAAAGTGCTGAAGGTGTAGTTTATGCATACGGAAAGGTTGAAAACGGCACGTTCATTCAGTACTCTAAGGCTGAATATGATGCTCAGTTCGAAGACAACTCGAACGAGCTTAAGGAAGATCTCAAGGATAATATTGACAAGCTCATCAGAGCTTATAGGATTCGCTTCGCCAATGGTCCTGTTACACTTAATGTAACAAACAGCAATGGTAAGGATGTCAATGTTGACTTATTCTTCATCAAGGCTTATGAAAAGGTCGATGATGATAAGTACATCCTCATCGACTACAACAAGACCATTGTTGCTGGCAGCGTTGAATACACAATTAAAGCTAAGCTGAAGGGCGGTACAGAGTACGTTGCACCGAGCGACGGAACTGAATTTGACAAAGGTGAACCTGCAAAATGCACCGTGGTTATCACGAAGTAGCATTAATAGCTCACGCTATTAAGCTTCAGACTGAGGCATAATAAACACCCCCGCGCAAACGCGCGGGGGTTTTTCATATGATTGATATTCTATCCTCGTTATTACATATCAGCCGATGAACATCTGTGTCCAATAGTTGCCGTCTGCGACGTAACCGACGCCGATTTTCGTAAAGTTTTTATTGAGAATATTTGCGCGATGGCCTTCCGAGTTCATCCATCCTTTGACGACGGCAGCCGGGCTTGAGTAGCCCTTTGCTATATTTTCACCGGCATAGCGATACGACAGCCCGAATTTCTTCATCATATCGAAGGGCGAGCCGTATGTCGGGCTCGTATGAGAGAAGCAACCACGATCTCTCATGTCCTGCGATTTGTAGCGTGCTACACGGGACAGCTCCCAATCCATTTTAAGAGCGGGAAGTCCGTATTTTGCGCGCTCAGCGTTTACAAGGCTGACAACCTGCGATTCTAAATCAAGTACTTTTGAATCAATCGAAGGTATGTACACTGTATCGCCGGGATATATAAGATTGGGATTCTTTATCTGAGGATTTGCGCTGATTATTTCAGAAACGCCAATCTCATGCTTAACAGCTATCTTCCAGAGCGAATCACCTGCGACAACCTTATAGGTCGTGTATGAGGAATTTGCTGCAGAAATTGCCGGAACAAGACAAAATGCAGCAAATATTGCGGAAATCGCAATCGCGATCAATCTGTTTCTTCTTTTCATGTTTTCACCTTCCTTTCGCCGGGGGGCACGGATGCCGGCTTTGGCGGTGTGTTAACAGAAGAAAAAAGATTACAGCACCGCGCCAGCTCCGGACGCGTTTCACTTTACGCGCCTGCCGCCGCCTTGCATGTATATGTTAACGTTTTTATACGTCCGCGTCAAATGTAAGTGCCGGCAGCATTGGACATACGCGCCACACAATAAGGCGCAGATTGACAGTCTGCCCATTGTGTTGTAAAATAATGAGTGTAATAATTGCTGCGGAGGTATAATAATGCCGCATCGGTTGAAATTAACGTTTATTTTTACAATAATTTTATTATTTATAATAGCTGCTGTATCATTCGGATGCACAGATAAAGGCTATAATACGGAAACTGATACTGAGGGTAAATCAAATACAGATACAACGGCGGACACAGATGAATCCGTCGTTGAAACAGACCCAATAAACGGTAAGGAGTTAGATAAACCAATGGAGCTTGAAAATGTGAAAACAATAAAGATTGATACAGCGGCTGAACATCAGACGATTGAGAGCTTTGGCGCAAGTGGTGCCTGGTGGGCACAGTATGTAGGTGATTGGACCGATCTTACATCTGACGGGATGGAAGTTCGTGAATATATAGCACAGCTTTTATTTGATAAGGAAAAGGGCATAGGCTTAACGGCATATCGTTATAATATCGGCGGCGGCAGCCGGGGGAGTTCAAAAAGCAACATTTCGGACCCGTGGAGACGTGCTTATTCTTTTGAAGTTGAGCCGGGCGTATATGACTGGAACCGTGATGCGGCAGCCGTATGGTTCATGAGACGTGCTGTCGAGCTTGGTGTTGAAGAAGTAATAATGTTTGTAAATAGCCCGCTTGAGCGGCTTACAGTTAGCGGAATGGCGCACGCAAGCCCGTCCCAAAAGGATTTTTCAAACCTCCCACGTGAAAATTACGAAGCATTTGCAGACTATGTTCTTGATGTAGCCGAGCATTTTAAGGCGGAAGGGTTGCCTATTAAGTTTATTTCGCCAATCAACGAACCTCAGTGGGACTGGACCGGAGGTCAGGAGGGCTGTCACTACGATGCAAACGAAGTTGTCGCACTTCTCAAAGTGTTTATTGAGAAAATAGAGAAGCGGCCGGGGCTTGAAGGTGTTGAAATCAGCGCGCCCGAGGGCGGTGAGTGGCAAAAGGAAACATCGAACATTTGCCGCGTTATGCTGGCTGATGATACACTTCGTTCTTACTTCACAACGCTTGATAACCATTCATACTGGACCGACGCCGCAGCTAAAAAGAGCTTTGCTGAATATTTCAAGAGCCGTTATCCGTACCTGAAATTCAGAATGAGCGAATGGTGCGAGATGGTCAACGGCCGGGATTTGACAATCGATTCCGCGCTCAATCTTGCGCAGCAGATATATGAGGATATGACGATTCTTGACGTCGTATCGTGGCAGTACTGGATAGCTGTAAGCTGCTATGACTACCGTGACGGTTTAATATATGTCGATAATACAACACATAAGGTCAGCATACCTAAACGTCTGTGGGCGATGGGCAATTACAGCAGGTTTATTGATCCGGGATATATCCGTGTCGAGTCAAAGTCTGTCGCCGGTCTTTCCTGCTCCGCTTATAAGGGTGTTAACGAAGATGGAGAGGACGAGCTGGTTATAGTGTTTGTCAATAAACAGACAAAACCGGTAAACGTTGATTTTTCGGGGTTTGATACGTCAGCATATAACCGTATTTCCGTGAATGTTACGGATAAAACGAGAAATCTTGAGGAAATCTTCTACGGAAAGTACTCGGCTGATGTTGCAATTGAGATTCCAAGACAATCAATAACGACTGTTGTTATCAGCTCACACGGCGAGTGATAGTATTAAAATAGAAAAGGCGCCTTTTGTGTAAAAAAGTCATATAACAAATAACAAAAAGCCAAGCTTTTCTTCTGTTAAGCTTGGCTTTCGCTTTTTATATAAGTTTTTTAGTATTTTACTATTTTATTATAATATAATCATAAGCTTCTCGTAGGTATGTGGTATGTGAGAATAAGCTTCTAACAGCTTTATTTCTTACATATTTTTTAATATATCGGCGGTTTCGTATATNNGCCGGCGCCCATTACTATTATTGTATCACCGGCATGCGCGTTTGCTGCGGCAAAGCGGGCGGCCCGGACAAATTCATCCTTTGGCGGATGAGGGAAAAAGTCGTTTGTGGGGGAGTTTTGAGCATGTGATGTGGGATTGAAAGTGTAAACAGCGCTGTCAGGATGATTTTTTTGTATTGCGCCTGTGTATACAGCATTGCCGCCGGCCTCGTTTACGGCATCCGCCAGCCGCTCAGAGCTGATGCCGCTGTCGTTTGTTTCGCGGGCTGCATATATATCGGCAAGAATGACCTCATCAGCGATGGAAAGAGCGCTGGCAAAGCCATCGAAAAGAGCTGCCGTGCGTGAATATGTATGAGGCTGATATATGCAGATGATTTTGCCGCCGGCGGTTTTTGCCGCTTCAAGCGTCACTTTTATTTCAGTCGGGTGATGAGCATAATCGAGGAAAATATCAGCGCCGGAGGACGTTTTCCCGACAAACTCCATACGGCGGGCGGCGCCGCGGAAGGCTTCAAGACCACGCTTTATATCTCGCATACTGATACCGGCGGCGCGACAAGCAGCGGCAGCAGCAACGGCATCGCGGACATTGTGCAACCCGCCCTCAGAAAGCCGTATAGCGGCAGCAAAGGCGCCGTTTTCATAAAGTAAAAACTCGGCGGCGCGTGGAAGAAGCGTAATTTTATCAGCGTAATAATTGTATTCGCTGTGATATACAACATCCGTATCAAGAGATGTGCCGAATTTTATTAGGCGGCATCCGGAACCGCGGCAGGCATCGCGTACGTTTTCGTCGCTCCAGTTGACGATGGCAACACCGTCTGCGGCAGCCGATATTGACATATAGCGACGAAACGATTCTTTGATTTGAGGTATGCTTTTAAAGAAATCAGGGTGATCCATGTCGATATTGAGCACGACAGCGATGTTCGGATAAAATGAAAGAAACGAATCCTTGTACTCACATGCCTCAAAAAGAAAATACTTATTCTCGCCTGCGTGATATGAACGCCCGAGAGCAGGCAAAACGGCACCGGATGAGATTGTAGGATCAACTCCCGCTTCAAGAAGAATGGAAGCTATCATGCTTGTAACTGTGCTTTTGCCATGCATCCCCGATACACCGATTCTATAGACGGCATCCTTCATCAGCCAGCCGAGAAAATCGGCACGTGATATACGCGGTATGCCCATGCGGGCAGCTTCTGTATATTCCGGATTGTCACACGGGATTGAAACTGTGTAAATCAAGGCATCAGCGCCTGCTACGTTTTCTTTTGAGTGAGTATGATAAACCTTTATGCCGTCTTCGGTGAGAGCTTTTGTGACAGGTGACGGGGAACGATCAGAGCCCGAAACAATAAACCCCCGGGAAGCTGCTATGACAGCAAGAGAGCACATATTGATTCCGCCGATACCAACAAAGAATAATTTTTTTGCACCGGCAAGCATACGGTCAATTTTTTCAGCGCCATAGCGTGTATTTTCTGTATTCAAATTCGAAGCCTCCCGCAATAGTAACGTAAGTGTCAGTTTAATTAATTATATACCAACTAATATGTCAGTGCCTTAATTAAGAGTAATTATTCACATATACAAATTATAACAAAAAAATGATAATTCAATTTAACAAAATCATATAAAATTTATAAATTAATCGTTATTTATTTTAAATATATTAATAAACGGAACATATAATAATCACATCAAAAATAAGCCGCAAAACTATACTGAAAAGCGGTATTATCGACTTCATTAGCGCTGAATGCGCAAGGGAATAGGCATATGGTGATTACGGATATTAAAATCAGAAAAATGTTCAACGACAAACCGATGAAAGCAATTGTATCGGTTACTCTTGACGGACAACTCGCTGTACATGATATTAAAGTTATCAGTGCACGCGAGAAATATTTCATTGTGATGCCGTCGCGGAAGAATCCAGATGGCACATATCGTGACATCGTTCACCCGATTAATTCTGCTTTCCGTGCCGAGCTTGAATCTGCCGTGATTAAGGCATATCAGGAAGCACTTGAAGCTCAGGCTCAAGGCGATGATGAGAATGCCGACAGTGAGGGCGAAGCACAAGACGAAGCAAGTGAAAACAGCGGCGAACAGTCCGAATAAAAAATATAAAAGCAGTTTATAAACATATTATATTTAATAAGTAATAAAGCTGCTTTGTATAAAAAATGAACATTTAAATGCCGGGCAATAAAAGCCTGGCATTTTTCATTGCGAGAATTTACTTATCAAATGTTTTTATATAGCATATGGTGAGAGGAAAAGTAAAAAATCACAACAGTCTGATAAAATGTTAAAAGCGACATATGCATCGTCGCTCGACTATTTACTGTGAAAAATCATTCATGAGTCGATGAAACCGACGGGATCGGAAACCTGCCTCTTTATTATATATGAAAAAAAGAGGAAGAAGTGTGAATGAGAACTGTGTCCCCGCATTTTTCAATATAACGAAAAATGCGGGGATCATTTTTTCATTGGTACGTCCGGTATGGACAATGCGTTTACTTAATATTACTTATATTCCGGCATCCAGCCGCCTGCATGGTGTACTTCGTAAAGTTCGTCACACATGGCGACAATATCGTCGATTGAAAGCTCGGCAGCAGTATGCGGATCAAGCATAGCAGCCTGATAAATAGCTTCCTTCTTGCGTGTCACGGCTGCTTCTATCGTCAGAAGTTGCGTGTTTATGTTTGTCATGTTCATCGCGGCAAGAACAGTCGGGAGCGGGCCATTTTTCGTCGGCTGAATGCCAAGCTTATTGCAAAGGCAGGCTACCTCAACGCATGCTTCACGCGGCAGATTGTCAATAAGCCCGTCGTTCAAGACGTTTCCGCCAATTTTATAAGGAACATCCGTCGTCAAAGCTTCCATTATATATGACGCATATTCCATCGTGCGTCTGTGCGAAACATTACCTGACACATACTTCTCGCGGTCAGATTTCCACCACTTAATCTGGTTTATGCAGCGGCGCGGGTACTCATCGAGAGGTATGCGGTAGCGTTCGATAAGTTCCGGGTACTTTGATTTTATAAAGAAGGGATTGTATTCAGCATTATGTTCGCTTGATTCCGTGCAGTAATAACCGAATCTGCGTATGTATTCAAGCCGCACAAGGTCATAGAAATCGGGTTTCCCGTTTTCAAGTATTTCACATGCGCGGCGGCGTATTTCGGGGTATAAGTCGTTGCCATCGGCATCTTCAATCTCAAGAAGCCATGCCATGTGGTTGATACCGGCTATACGTTCCTTGATTGGCTCCTTTGCCTGAATTCCAAGCTCATGTAAAAGTCCACGTGAGCAGACCTGTACGCTGTGGCAAAGGCCGACAGTTTTAACTTTCGTGTAACGAAGCATGTAGCCGGTTAAAATAGCCATCGGGTTTGTATAGTTGAGTAAAAGAGCGCGGGGGCATACATCTTCTATATCGCGCGCAAAATCCTCCATGACGGGGATTGTACGCAGCGCTCTGAAAATACCGCCTATGCCAAGTGTGTCTGCTATCGTTTGACGCAGGCCGTATTTTTTGGGTATTTCAAAATCCGTTATCGTGCAAGGGTCGTATCCGCCAACCTGTATTGCGTTTACAACAAAGTCAGCATCGGCAAGCGCAGCACGGCGCTCATTAACACCGAGGTACTTCGCAACGGTTGCGCGTCCTTCGTTGATGTTTTTGTTGAGGGATGTGACCATGATGTATGATTCTTCAAGACGCTCGGGGTCAATGTCGTAAAGGGCAATTTCAGCGTCACGAAGCGCCGGTGTCAACATAACGTCGCCGAGGACGTTTTTCGCGAATACAGTGCTGCCAGCACCCATAAAAGCAATTTTTACCATAATTCTGCTCCCGTAACCTTTTTCGTGTCTTTTGTCTTTTTTTGCACGTTCAACGCGCAATTTTTTAACTTTTGATATAGCGACTATGGTTTGATTATACCAACGGCAACTACTAAAGTCAATTGTCCGGCTTGCTTCTACATTTTAAGTTATTAAATATAAAAGTATAGAACTCATTTGAATCTTTTAAGCCTTAGTGCGTTTGTAACGACGGATACGGAGCTGAAGCTCATGGCAGCGGCGGCAAACATTGGGTTAAGAAGCGGGCCGCCGAAGGCATAAAGAAGACCTGCGGCGATTGGGATACCGATGACGTTGTATCCGAACGCCCAGAAAAGGTTTTCCTTAATGTTTCGTATTGTTTTACGGCTAAGGCGAATGGCAGTCGGCACATCGCGGAGGTCGGAGTGCATGAGAACTATGTCGGCTGACTCCATGGCAACGTCGGTTCCGGAGCCGATTGCTATGCCGATGTTTGCTGTGGCAAGAGCGGGTGCGTCGTTTATGCCGTCACCCACCATAGCTGTGATTTTACCGAGGGAGCGGAGTTTTTCGACCTCCCGTGCCTTGTCTTCCGGTAAAACTTCGGAGAGGACGTGCTCAATCCCGGCCGCTTTTGCAATTGCGGCAGCTGTTTTGGCGTTGTCGCCCGTCATCATAATGACATCTATCCCCATATCGCGTATAGCGGCGATAGCTTCACGGCTGCCGGGTTTTATTGTGTCCGCAACGGCGACAATTCCGAGTAAAGTGCCGCCAAAAGCAACAAACATCGGCGTTTTCCCTTCATCAGCGAGCCGTTCGGCGTCCAAGTCAAGTTCGTTTGTTGCAATACCGCTTTCATCCATGAGACGTTTGTTTCCCACAAGCACTGTTTTACCGTCAAGTGTAACGCGGATTCCGCGGCCGGTGAGCGATTCAAATCCTTCAGTATTAAATAAAGGGAGCGATTTTTCAGCGGCAGCCTGTACGATGGCTCGTCCGAGCGGATGTTCGGATGACGCTTCGGCGGATGCAGCAATGCGGAGCACATAATTAGCGCCGGAGAAGCCATCAGGGGCGGTGTCTGCTGATTCTTTTGCTAAAATAATGTCGGTGACAGACGGTTTACCTTCTGTGACAGTACCTGTTTTATCAAGAACTATGGTATTTACCTTGTGTGCAATCTCAAGTGCCTCGCCGCTCTTGATTAAAATGCCTTTTTCGGCGCCTTTGCCGGTCGCAACCATGATAGCTGTAGGTGTTGCAAGCCCGAGAGCGCATGGACATGCAATAACGAGCACGGAGATGAATATTGTCAGCGCAAATTGAAGGTCATAGCCCGACACAAAGTACCAAATGACACCGGCAACAACGGCTATTATGCACACGACCGGGATAAAATATCCGGAAACGACATCGGCAAGGCGGGCAATCGGCGCTTTTTTACCCTGTGCATCCTCGACAAATTTTATTATCTGGGACAGTGCCGTGTCAGCGCCGACTTTTTCCGCGCGTATGTGAATAGCGCCTGTTGTGTTGACGGTTGCGGCGTAAACGGCATCCCCCGGCATCTTGTCGGTGGGAACGCTCTCGCCCGTAAGCATTGATTCATCAACGGCTGTTGAGCCGTCTATGACTGTACCGTCAACGGGTATTTTTTCACCGGGGCGTACGGCAATTATATCGCCGACCTCGACATCATCAATTGATATATCCCGCTCGACCCCTCCTACAACAACATGCGCAATCTTCGGCGCAAGCCCCATCAGCTTTTTTATTGCGTCGCCGGTGCGACCTTTTGATAATGCTTCAAGCGATTTGCCGAGCATAATGAGCGTGATGATAACGCCTGCCGATTCAAAGTAAAGGGCGTCGACGGCCATGTGATCGCCATTTATAATGAGAATTGTGCTGTAAATGCTATACACAATCGCCGCTGTCGTGCCGAGCGCGACGAGTGAGTCCATGTTTGGTGAGCCGCGCAGGAGCGATTTAAATCCGACAACATAGAATTTATATCCGGCGGCGACAATGGGCGTCACAAGCAAAAGCTCTGTTAGGGCATACCTGAGCGGATGCTCCATCGGCATAAGGGATGCGGGGAATGGCAAATGAATAAAAGATATCATCGGTGCCATTGCGATATATAAAAGCGGGACTGCAAAAACTGCGGCTACTGTGAACTTTGTCCACATAATGCGCAACTCTCGCTTTTTTCTGCGCTCGCGCTCCTCAGCTTCGTGCCCTGCGTCCGTTGACGGATCACCAAGCTCATACCCTGCAGCGGACACAGCACGACGCATATCTGATATGCGAACGGATGCGGGATTATATGAAACAGTTGCCTTTTCTGTCGCAAGGTTTACTGATGCTGTGATAACGCCGGGCAAGCCTTTAAGAGTCTTTTCAACGCGGGCGGAGCAGGCGGCGCAAGTCATACCGCGTACGGGAAGCGTGACGGTTTTAACTCCGTTTTCGCTTGATTGACCATTAGGAGAATCGGGTGTTTTATCACTGGAACCACTGCTGCGTACAACAGCGGAATAACCGGCACGGCTGACAGCCGCTTCTATGTCGGATGTTGTAACTACATCAGCGTCGAAATCTACGGTGAGAGTTTCTGCGGCTAAATTGACAGCCGCATCATCGACACCATGAAGCGAACGAACAGCTTTTTCAATTCGTGCGGCACACGCGGCGCACGACATTCCGTTTATGTCAAATGTTCTTTTTTCTTTCATTTTTAATATAATACCAATCCTATAAAAGCGGCTCTGTTTTTTACGCAGAGTGTTTATTTATGGTTACAGTTTACATTGAATGAATTGATATGTCAATATCCTATCAAAAAGATAGTAATTGCAGCATAAAAAATGCTCATGATTAGTATGAATGAAATTCTTGATAATACCCGCCGGCCGTGGTAAAATAAGCTATTAAGTATGAATAAAAGACGAATATATTATATGTTCTAAAATGAAAAACAAAACATATACAGAATCGGCACACGAAGGTAAGAAAACTATCGTTGTAAAAATCGGAACAAGCTCGCTGACGGAGCCCGACGGACGCCTTTCATCAACGAAGGTGCGCTCGCTTTCGCGGCAGCTTGCGGGTCTTTATAAAAAAGGGCATCATGTGATACTTGTAACGTCCGGCGCAATAGCAGCAGGGTATCCGCTGCTTGGATACCACGAGCGGCCGACATCCGTTCCGGCAAAACAGGCTTCGGCGGCAGTCGGTCAGGGGCTTTTGATGGAGGAGTATTCGCGTTATTTGTCCGAAGAGGGGATTGTCGCAGCGCAGCTTCTTTTGACGCGCGACGATTTTTCCGACAAACGCCGCTATAAAAACGCGTTCAACGCGCTTGAAGTGCTTCTTGCGCGCGGAGCGCTGCCGATTATAAATGAAAACGACACGGTATCAATTGAGGAGCTCCGGTTTGGCGACAATGATAAGCTTTCGGCACAGCTTGCCGCTATGGTGCATGCAGACCTCTTAATACTTGTTACAGACACGGACGGGCTTTATACGGCCAACCCGCGGGAAGATGAGAACGCAAGGCACATTCCCGTAATTGAGTGTATAACACCTAAGATTGAAGCTATGGCAAGCGGTGCCGGCACGCGCAACGGCACGGGTGGTATGGCGACAAAAATAGCTGCGGCAAAATTAGCGACACAGGCGGGTGTCGCCGTTGCGATATGCAACGGGAGCGATGACGATGTTATCGCTCGCGTTATAGAGGGCAGTGTAAAGCATACGCTTATAAAACCGCACGGCAGCATGAAGACGCGGCTTCAGTGGATGGCTTTTTACGCGCCGACGCGCGGCTCGGTTATTATTGACGCGGGCGCGCGAACAGCACTCTGCTGTCAAAAACGCAGTCTTTTGCCCGCGGGTATACGAAGAATTGAAGGCGATTTTGCCGCCAGCGATATAGTAAAGGTATATGATGAGGACGGCGTATGCCTTGGTCGCGGGCGCGTGAACTTTTCTGCAGAAGAAGTTGCAAAAATCGCCGGTATGGCAACGGGTGAGGTTGAAAAAATCTTTCCGGGTCGCAAGCCTGAGGTTATACATCGTGACGACTGGGTGTGCGAGCTTGAGCCGGATGATGAATATGAAAACAATATGACAACAACAGCAAGCGTGACGTAAGTATTATGCAGGAGGGGAAAAGACAGCGATGAAAACGATTAAGGAAAGTGCAAGTGCGGCAAAAGCGGCATCTGCTGAAGTTGCGCATTTAAGTACCGATACAAAAAATGCAGCACTTCTGACTATGGCGGAAGCTCTTGTGGAGGATAAGGAAAAAATAATCGCCGCAAACGCTCGTGATATGAAAGCGGCAAAAGAGCGTGGCACCTCTGATGCGCTCCTTGACAGACTTGCGCTGAACGAAAAAAGAATCGCCGATATGGCGGAAGGAATTCGTCAAATAGCTGCGCTGCCGGATCCTGTGGGCGAGATAATTGATAGCTGGGTGACAGCTGACGGGTTGCGCATCAAAAAAGTCCGCGTACCGATGGGTGTCATCGGAATCATATATGAAGCGCGCCCGAACGTGACAGCGGACGCTGCAGCCCTTGCCTTCAAAGCGGGAAGCTCAATACTTTTACGCGGCAGCGCATCGGCATATGAATCAAACGCTGCTATTGTCAGCTCTTTGCGCCGCGCGCTTACATCACACGGCATATGCCCCGACGCTGTGTGCCTTGTTGAAGACAACAACCGCGAAGCAGTTTCCGAGATGTTGCGGATGCGCGAGTACATCGACGTTATAATTCCGCGCGGCGGCGCGTCGCTAATTAAAAATGCTGTCGAAAACTCAACCGTTCCCGTTATTGAAACGGGAGTCGGCAACTGCCACGTTTATGTTGACGAATCAGCGGACTATGATATGGCAGAAAATATTGTTGTAAACGCAAAAACGCAGCGCCCCGGCGTATGTAACGCGGCGGAAACGCTGCTTGTTCATAAAAAATGGGCGGAGAAGTATCTCGGCCGGTTGCTTTCAAAGCTTGTGTCGCTTGGCGTTGAGCTTCACGGCGATGAAATATCAAGGTCCTTTTGTGACGCTGTCATCCCAGCGACGGATGACGACTGGGCGGAGGAGTATCTTTCGCTTAAAATGGCTGTGCGCGTCGTTGATGATGTCAGGGAAGCTGTCGCTCATATAAACAAATACGGAACAAAGCATACGGAGTGCATTGTCACATCATCACCGGGAAGTGAGGTTGCAAAATACTTTAAAGAGACGGTAGACGCTGCAGCCGTCAATGTCAACGCATCGACCCGGTTTACAGACGGGTTTATGTACGGCTTTGGCGCGGAGATTGGCATAAGTACGCAAAAGCTACATGCCCGCGGTCCGATGGGACTTCGCGAAATTACAAGCTACAAGTATATAGTCGAGGGCGACGGTCAGATAAGAAAGTAAAAAAATAAGCGGTGTTTATATTAGTCGGGTGGTGAGTAATACTTTAACTATAAAAAGAACCTGTCAGGAAGCATTTTAGCTTTTGGCAGGTTTTTATGTTAAAGACAAGCTGAAGCGGGAATGTAATAGCAGAACAACATAAAACGAATAATATTTTCGTATGGCGCTATGCGAAACTCATTTATCATATGATTGGGTAAACTTTTAATATTGCGTTTTAAATATGATAGCATATTTATGTGATACTGTTGTCATATGAAAGTTGTTTTCATCAATTGCAAATGAAAAAGTGTATTACCACGCGGGTAATACACCTTTTTTGGCGGAGGGAAAGGGATTCGAACCCTTGTGTGGTTGCCCACAAACGGTTTTCAAGACCGCCTCGTTATGACCGCTTCGATATCCCTCCGTATATGAGTGCTACAGAACCGGCTTGCGGTGCGAGCAGTATAATAATAGCACGAGAGGGGCATGTTTGTCAACAGAAAATGAATGGGAGTGTGTGATATCTATAATCAACTTTTCTCATCTTAAACAAACAATATATGAAAAAATATATTATAAAACGACTTCCCTTATTGCGAAGCACCATATCATATGATATACTGATAATGTCAAACGGCTCCCGTTAAGGAGATATTAAAAATATGAATAGCGAATCCCGCGTCAAAAAAATAGTCGCGGAATATTTGATTTTGACGATATCGACCGCTGTGATGGTGGTGGGGATTTATATTTTCCGGTTTCCCAATCACTTCACGTTTGGAGGTCTCACCGGTCTTTCGATTGTTCTTTCCGCCGTTACAAGCTTTCACGCATCGACTATCATCTTGGGTATCAATATTATCCTTATGATAATCGGATTTTTAGTGCTTGGACGTGCGTTTACGATAAAAAGCGTTTATGTTACGCTTCTTTACTCAGTTTTAATTTCTGTTTTAGAGCGTGTATGGCCGCTTAATGCACCACTAACCGATGAGCCGATATTAGAGCTTGTATTTGCTGTGCTGATACCGGCGGCTGCATCGGCCGTAATATTCAACTTTGGCGCGTCAAGCGGTGGCACCGATATAGTTGCTATGATACTCCGTAAGTATACAAGCTTAAATATCGGTGTCAGCCTGCTCATTGTCGATTTTATTATTGTAACAAGCGCATGCTTTGTGTTTGATATAAAAACGGGCCTTTTCTCGTTCTGTGGAATGCTTGCGAAGTCACTTGCAATTGACAATATAATTGAAAGTGTTAATCAGTGTAAATGTTTTAACGTTATTTGCACGCAGCCGGAGCCGATATGCCGTTACATCTGCGACACTTTACACCGTGACGCAACAGTTTATGAGGCAAAAGGCGCTTTCACCGGTCAGAAGAAAATGGTCGTGATGACAGCAATGAAGCGCTGGCAAGCAATGCAGCTCCGAAATTTCATCAAAAAAACCGATCCCGGTGCGTTTATACTGATATCAAACACAAGCGAGATTATAGGCAAGGGTTTCCACGGCGCAATTTAAAGAGGAAACACTCAGTTTTAACGGATAACAAAAAATTAGCATAAATACAGAGGGGGGCGAGGTTATATGGAAATGTTCCGGCTGCCGGAATATGTCCGCCGCGCCCTTTTTTTGCTTGAAGAAGCAGGGTACGAAGCGTATGTTGTCGGCGGTTGCGTGCGCGATTTGTATATGGGTGTCGAGCCGCATGATTATGATATAACAACGTCAGCGATGCCGGAGGAAGTAAAAGATGTTTTCAGCGGTGAGCGGATAGTCGAAACGGGAATTCGCCACGGCACCGTCACGCTTGTCGTGGATGACGGCACAATTGAGATAACGACATACAGAGTGGACGGAGAGTATTCAGACAAGCGGCGGCCGGACAATGTTACGTTCACACGGAAACTTGCCGACGACCTTTGCCGGCGCGATTTTACGATGAATGCTATGGCATACAGCCCGCAGCGCGGCCTTGTCGATATATTCGGCGGGCGTGAGCATATCGATAAAGGGCTTATTGTTTGCGTCGGTAACGCACGAGAACGCTTTCGCGAGGATGCTTTGCGTATACTGCGCGCACTACGTTTCGCCTCTCGCCTTAATTTTAAGATTGAAAAGTCGGCTACAAAAGCAATAAACGAGGAAAAGTCGCTTCTCAGGTTCGTTTCGGCGGAGAGGATTTACGCGGAGCTTACAAGAATTATCATGGGTAGCTCCGCCGCGCAGATATTGCTTGATTATAAAGACGTAATTTTAACCGTCCTGCCGGAGATGTTGGCACTTGCGCCAAATGATTATATCCGTGCGGCGCGCGCTGCCGGCTTGGCTGATGGTGACCTTTATGTCCGTCTTGCTCTTTTCATGCGTGACATAGGAGCTGACGTTGCAGCGGCCGCACTGCGCCGCCTGAAAGCAGATGGTGCGGCAATAACAAAGACATCGCTTCTTATAAAGCATTATAATAAGGGACTTTTTGATAATAAGCAAAAGATAAAGCTGCTTTTACGGCAGATATCGAACGATGATGCGCGCCGTCTTGCCAGTATGCTTGCATCAGACACTGCTGTTGGCGACGAATCGCGCGGGACAAAAGAGGTGTCCGAGTATGCCCTTCGCACAATCGATGAGATTGAAACGTCGGGTGAATGTGTCCGTATAAGCGACCTTGCCATCAGCGGCAGCGATATTATCGCAGCAGGTGTACCGGAGGGTAAACGGGTTGGTGAGATATTGACGCGTTTACTCGACCTTGTGTCAAGTGGGGCTATCAACAATGAACGTAGCGCACTTATAAGCGCTGTTCAGGAGTTAATTTCAAGCGATATATCAGTGTAGTCAGTATGCGGGTGAGCGCTGGGATTGTCCTGATAAAGAAGAGAGCGACGGGGCACCGCTCCGGACCTCGCGCAAAGAACAAAATAAAGCCAAGCTTTTCTTTGAGCTTGGCTTTTACAGTTTGCCGGGATTCCAAAGGGGCATGGCCCCTTTGGTAGGGGTGTGGGGGTGAAACCCCCACGTCCGTTTGTAGCAATCTAAAGACAGCACATTACATAAATTCCACATGAATTATTATTCAATACCACCAAAAACACCCGCAAAATGTCGAATTATCTTGTTGCTTTGTGTGATGTTTGTTATAATTTATTTACGGCATGTTCAATTTATGATGGTGCAAAGGACAAAATCTATGAAATCAAAGCTGAAAAAGCCCATTTTTTTCATCGCCGTGCTATTTTTTGCAACTGTTATTCTTGGTTGCGCGGCCGGTGGTGATACTTCAGAATATACCGTTAAAGTTATACTCACCGAAACTGAAAATTTAACGGTCAAAAGTGAAAATCCTGTTTATGTAAAAGCGGGTGAAGACGCTGTTTTTGAGGTTGATATCCCCGAGGATATGAAAATTGACGCAATCACTGAGGGGGCAAGCTACGAAGACGGTAAAATCATCATCCGGGGTGTTATTTTTCCTGAGACAGTAAATGTAAAGGTTAGAAAAAAGCTAAAATGCACATATAGTTTTATGTCGACAGAGGGAGGAACTGTCGAATCAAGTCTAAAAAAGGGAAGTTATGAGGAGGATACGCCGGTCACAGTTAAGGCAAAGCCCCGCAAAGGTATTGTGTTCATAGGGTGGTCATTTGGTAAACCGATTTCTGCCGGTGGAAATTTGGTAAGCATTGATAGTGAGTACACATTCATGCTTGAAAAAAACACGACTGTCTACGCTAATTATCTTAGCAAAAACGAGTCGCTTATCATATACCATGCAAATGGTGGCGTGACGTCCGACGGCGGCGATGTATTCTACGATGTAATATCGGATGATTATCATTTTTACCCGAATACTCTCTCCGAAGAGGATGTGTTTGAACGGGATGGCTACATCCTCTATGGATATAACACGAAGGCGGACGGCACGGGAAAGTATTACGGCTGCGGCTGGAACGTCGTGCCGGAGAACAACGGAAACCTTGAGGAGCTCTGGTGCATGTGGGCGGAGGTTTCGCCTGAATCTGATTTTGAGTATGAAAACTCCGGCAAGGGCGTAAAAATCACAAAGTATAAGGGCAACGCATCAGTGATTGTCGTGCCGGAGAAGCTCGGCGGCAAAAAAGTTACGTCAATCGGCTCAAAAGCTTTCGATGGCTGCACGGCAGAGAAGATAATACTGTCAAAATATATAACAGACGTCAGCAATTCTGCATTCAATAACTGCAAATTCAAAACGCTTTATATGTTTGATGGCATTGTAAAAATAAGGGACGAGTCCTTCCGGGATTGCGATGAGTTCAGTACGCTCATTGTAAACGCATGCCAGTCACCGAAATACCAAAAATCAAATCATGGCACGTACTGCATCAAGTTTGAACGCCTTGTATATGCCCATCAAAACGGACTAAAAAAGCTTGTTTTCTTCGGCGGCTCAAATGCGACATACGGCATATTGTCGGAGCAGCTTGAGAAGGGCCTTAACGGTGAGTACTACATCATCGACTATGGCCAGCATTATGAAACATGCGGCATGTTCTTCCTTGACCTTGCGTCAAACTTCGTTTCAGAGGGCGATATAGTTATTCTTTGTCCTGAGCCGAACGAATGGCAGATGGGGACAAACAAGTGGTCAAGCATTATGTGGCAGTTCTTCGAGGGGGCGTATGAACAGCTTCAGTATATAGATATAAGGGACTATAAACAGGTGTTTAATTCATTTTCGGAGTTCAACAATACCCGCCAGTTCATGCAGGAAACGACCTACCTCGACTACTGGAACGGAATAAATCGCTACGGTGATAACGATTGGTTTAAACCCGGGCAGTATGACGGATTTATGGGCTCTCAGGGTACATATGGGCTTGATACGAAAGTGATAAACGCAGACAATTTGAACTATGCACTTGATAAAATCCTTGAGCGCGGTGCAAAGACATACATGTCGTTCTCAAGCATAAATGTCAAGGGCCTGACGGAGCGCGGGCAGACTGAGAAACAGCAAGCAACATATGTATCATATATAGATAAAAACCTCCATGTAACGAGGATATCAGAGATAGCCGACTATATCTTCCCCGGCAGATATATGTATGACACGAACTTCCACTTGTCGACGGAAGGTACAAAATTAAGAACCGAACGGCTGATTAACGATATTAAAGCACAGCTTGCAAAAGAAGCGTCGCGGTGACGCAGAAGGGGTGATAGATAAGATATGGAGGTTGTTTTTGAAAATATAATACCGATTGCAGCATTTCTGCTTTGCTCTGTTATCCTTTTCATCCTTGAGCGGCTGTTATCTGCGAAGGCTGTTTTTGCGGCTGTAAATGTAGTGCTGAATATCGGACTTATCGTATTTTTAATGTTTTGTGGTGCGAGCGGCAGGGAGCTTCTCTTCATGCTGCTCCTGATTGGGTCGGCAAGTATAGCCGTATCACGGCTTAGAGGAAGGAGAAGCGGAAAATGACGTTTACATCAGTTGGATTTCTGGCGTTTTTCGCTGCTGTTCTCATCATATATTATTTTGTTCCGAAAAAATACGCGTGGATTCCGCTTTTTGTATCGAGCCTTCTTTTCTACATAAGCTGGGGTGCGACATTTTTACCGCTTTTGCTTGGCACAATAGTGCTGTCGTATTTTGCGGCACTGAAAATAGGTGCTGAGACAAACGCAAAGCGCAAAAAACTTTATCTGACCCTTTCAATTATTATAATTGCCGGCTGCCTTGTCTTCTTTAAATATTATAATTTCCTTGCCTTATCCGTCGGAGGGGTACTTTCGAAGATTGGTCTGCCGGCAGATGACATCACGCTGCGCCTTTTGATGCCCGCAGGTATATCATTTTACACGTTTACAACGCTGTCGTACTTAATTGATGTCTATCGTGGCACCATAGAGCCTGAGGTGCACTTCGGGTATTATGCACTTTATGTATCATACTTCCCGCACATTATGTCAGGCCCGATAGCACGCGCCGGCAAGCTGATACCGCAGTTTAAAACCGAGCGCCGCTTTGATCGTGATGGCTTCCTTGACGGGTTGGGAATAGCGCTTGTCGGATTTTTCAAGAAGATGGTCGTCGCTGATGTCATTGCCGTTTATGTTAACGCTGTTTATGGTGACGCAGAAGCATCAAACGGACTGAGCGCCATTCTTGCAACAATTCTTTATGCTGTGCAGATATATTGCGACTTCTCAGGTTATACGGACATAGCAATCGGCTGTGCGCGCATGATGGGCATTGAGCTCTTGCAGAACTTCAATTTACCGTATTCAGCTGTAAGCATTAAGGATTTCTGGGCGCGCTGGCATATCAGTCTTTCAACATGGTTCCGTGATTATATCTATATCCCGCTTGGCGGCAATCGCCGCGGAAAGCTGCGCAAGCATATTAATGTTATGATTGTTTTCCTTGTCTCAGGGCTCTGGCACGGAGCTGATTGGACGTTTGTCATCTGGGGCGCTCTTCACGGGGTATATCAGATAATAGGCGATATAACGAAGGGGGCGCGCGATGCTCTTTATGCAAAGCTTGGCGCCGATGTAAACGGCAAGCCTGTTCGCGCTATACGCCGTACGGTAACATCTTTGCTTGTTTCNNAGTTGGAGCCGATTATTTAAAGCAGACGTTTACATTGATGGATCTTGACCTGACAGGTGCGCTGACAATAGCGCTTGCGATATTCATTCTTTATTTCCTCGATCACACACCTGCCCGCGAGCTGTTTATACCGGTACGTAATGATAAGCGCAGCGAAAAAATATCCGGACGAGCAAAAGAGCCTCTCAATGTTCCGGCACCTGCTCTTGCTGTCGCCGGCAGCGGGAAAGCTGATTTTAGCGGAAAAGCAGAAGCTAATAGGCAAGCAGATGATGTGGCCTTACCGCAGGACGAACAGCTGTCGCAAGCGGACGTAGCATTTGACAGGTACACGGTTGGCGCGATGTTTACAGCAGCTTGTCGTTATGCCCGTATAATCTGGATTATCATTGCTGCTGCAATGGTGATGTCGGCGGGCGGCACGGAAAGCTCCTTCATATACGTGCAGTTCTGACGGGGAGGCGATAAAAAATATGAAAAAAAGAACATACAGAGTATTCTTTATAGTGCTTGCCGCCGTCATCGTTTTACCGCTCATAGCAGCAATTAGTATTTGCTTTGCTATCCCGCCGCAGTACAGCGAAACATATCTCGGTGAGCTTGCGGCAAAGTATGAACGATTAAAAGATACTGATGGAGCGAAGATTATACTCATCGGGGGCAGCAACCTTGCCTTCGGTGTTGACAGCGCGACGATTGAGGAGTATATGGACATGCCGGTTGTCAACTTCGGCCTTTATGCAACGCTTGGCACGAAGTTGATGCTCGACCTATCAAAAGCTAACATTAATAAGGGAGACATTATAGTTGTTTGCCCGGAGATGGACCCGCAGACACTGTCGCTTTATTTTAATGCAGAGGCTGCATGGCAGGCAGCAGACAGCGATTATTCGATGCTGCTGCATGTGGGAAAAGACAATGCGGGGGAAATGTTCGGCGGCTTTTGGGATTATGCCACAGCTAAAATCGGTTATTTTACGGGGGAGGGGCTTTCACCGACGGGTGTATATACAAAAGCTGCCTTCAACGAATATGGAGATATTTCATACGAGCGCCCGTACAACACAATGGCGCTTGGCTATGACCCGAATACACCGATTTCGCTCAAACCCGATATTGTCGACGACGAGTTTATCGAATACCTGAACAAATATACAGAGTATGCGAAAAGGCGCGGTGCAACTGTGTACTTTAGTTTCCCGCCGATGAATGAGGCGGCAGTCGAGGGGACGGATGAT
>LFTK01000020.1:9857-10054 GCA_001513385.1 Clostridiales bacterium DTU064 | reverse complement strand
ATCCGGCGGATGAATGTGACGCCGCGTGAATACCGCAAGCACCCGCAGGAAGAAGGCCAGCGCGTTACGTTATAGTTTAATAAATATAAAAAATGTCCGGAGAAAAACATCTTCCGGACATTTTTTGTCATTGTTCGGGTATTAACGTTATATCGACTTGTCAGCGGGGCAGTCGGCGCCGGACCAGATGCGAACTT
>LFTK01000020.1:0-9737 GCA_001513385.1 Clostridiales bacterium DTU064 | reverse complement strand
GAGCGTCCGAGCGGCGGGAATGACCCGTCGGGCGCTATCATCCGCTCAAGAACCGCCCCGTAACGCTTTGCTCTTTTAAGAACAGGGGTACGCATAGCTGCCCACTCGCTATATTCATCGCCAAGTTCGGCTAATATGTCAATAAGCATTGGCTGTATCACGAAACTATTGTAAAAATCAAAGTGAAAATCAGGGCCGTCGCCATACGCACCGTCGCCAACATACCACGCTTCATGCTGACGCAGGGCATAATCAACTCGCATACGGTCCCATTGCATCCCCATACGGTGTAAAGCTGCCTCAATCATCGCGGAAAAGAGCAGCCAATTGCAAAAGTAAGGCTTTCGCCCCTCGCGTGTCAGCATTAAAGCCCGCGCGATGTTTTCTTTAACACGTGTGGGGAGCGGGTCAAGCAGCACATCTGGCGCCCGCAGCAGTGCATGAGCGAGAAAAGCAGCGTCAACGATAGGCTGAGCACCCACCGTATAGTTCATGTAGTCGGGGGATGCGGGGTCTGTGGCGGCATCAATTGCAGCGAGCGCCATTTCGATATATTCGGACCGCAGGGCACCTTCTGGCGTGTTGTCGCTCCCGAGTCTCAGCCACGGGGCAATGCCTGTTAATGTGCGTGCGAACGCTTCAAGGTGCGTCGATGATTCGCAGTGGCAGCCTGCGCGCTGCTCAACGGGCATGGTAGCATGAAGACGTCCTTTTGATAATGCCTCGAGAACCGGACGCGCGATTTTATCGAGTGTTTTTATAAAATACTGACGGTCTTCGGCACCTGTGTAATTATATAGTTCCATATTATATTAAACGCATCCTGTTATGTTTAATCATTACTACGACGCATATCATTATAACATAAATACCCCATTTTGCCCTAAATAATGATATAAAAATCCGCTCATCATTTCTTCATTATTGATGAGCGGGTTTTATTAATTAATTGTGTGGCAAAACGCCATATAATTTTATTTATGCACTTTAGTCAAATCTCAATAATGCTTAGGTACGTATAGTCAACGTCAACACATGATGGCTCTTCAAGCGTCAGCATCAGGTATGAGTCGCCGGGGAATGTGTATGTTGGTATTACGATTCCGGAGCCGGAGAGCGTGACTTGCGATGGAGAGGAAATAACGGGCGCCGCTGTGCGGAACTCCGTCTTTCGTTTGCCAAGGGACATTGTCTGCAGAGCAACGGATACTTTACCCGGGCATTTTTGACTGCTTATTACCGTAGCTGAGAAACTGACGAGGTAACAGCTTCCTCCGCGCAGAATTATCCTTGTTTTTTCACCGGATAAGCTCAAGTGGCAGCAGTTTGAGCAGACATAAAACCAGGGAAGCTGATCGCCCTTATGCCATTCATAACCGGGCGGTGCCCCGAACGCTTCAATCGGCACTGTATTGTGACATATTTCTTTAGTGTCAGCTTTACTTTGCGGGGCTGCACTTACGTTAGGACTTACATAGCTTTTTTGTAGAGTATCGCTTATCGGCTCTTTATGCTCTGCTATAACAGGCTCATCCTTATCTTTTGGCGGCATAGTCTCTTGCGGACTTGTTACAACAGGCGTGTCGGGCGTATCCTGTGTGTTTTTTGTATTGGCTGTGCTTGTCTGGCTTTCTGCGCTTGATTTTGCCGTTTCACCTGTCTTTATTGTTTGGCGCTTTAAATTGTACCGAAGCGCTGAGAGTATCTTTTCAAGCCTGCCTTTTATAAGCGTTTGATTTTGCATGATGGCGTCAACGAGGGAGCCGATGATTTTATTAATCTCCAGTATCCTGCCGACTGCTTCTCCCGCATTTTCATTGCCGATCAGAATACCGGCGATTTGCTTAATTTTGTCGCCGTCAGATATATTGTTCAGTCCGATTTCTTCCATGGCAATGGAGGCAAGGAGTAGATTGTAAGCTACGTCGCGCATTGTCTCCGGGCTGAGCATAGGAATCGTCGGTTGTGACATTGTATAATGTTCCTCCATTTTTACTTTCTTTTTTGTTTTCGACAATTGCATTAGGCTTTTACATCGGGCGAAATTTTCGACAACTACCGAACTCTTACATACTTTATTGAGGAAAATAGCGCGATGTATATATTGCTTCTATACAATTTATGCGGAATTTTATTATTTTGTCACATAAACCGACATCTGCCCTCATGTATATATGGCGGCGCAGGGAACATTAAGTCAAATTTTCTCATAAAATAGAAGGAGACCAAATATTGCTGTGTCAGATGCCAACAGCGTGAGCGTCTTATAAAGGAGCAAAGCAAACATACCCATGCGGGTGTGCCCCGGAGTTAATTCTATTTACTTGAAAGTAAAAAACGCAGTTTAACAGCCCTCATATATGTTATTGCACGATTTATGCGTGATAGCGGAAAGTCAATGACAGCATAACAAAAAACAAGTTGTTACTCAAAAACAAGGAGGATTTAAAAAATGATACAACCAGGCCTTTCACCATTTTTCCCTTTATTAATTCTGCGGCGGCGGGGCAGATTTGGTTTTAGTTCGGGGCGCAACAGGTGCTACAGAAACAGAAGATGTAGGCGCAGACCACCTTGTAACAGACGCAGATGGTGACATGATTCAATCTGGCGTAAAATTACCGCTTATGATGTTCGACTCAAGCAACACACCCCTGCATTATCCGGCTGTAAGTGAAAGTAAGAGGAAAGATGCTGAAAAGAGCAGTTCAAAATAAGCTGCATTAAAGCGAAAAATCAAGGAGAGTTTAAATATGTCATCATCGTTGTTTTCGGAATCATCTCCTCCGTTGTCTCGCAGTGATGCGATAAATCTGATTCTTGCATCTGTCGCTCTTGAGGAGCTTGGGCTCGGTCACTTGTTCAGCGCGGAGGGGGAGAAAATTAAGTTTATTTTGAGCTTTCTTCCAAGCATTATCAGCGGAGGGGATGGAAAGAATACAAAACTTGATAACTTTCTCGGGTTAAATGAGAATGTATTAAAGACGATATCAGGCACGATACAAAACTACAAAATGTTTAAGTCTCTTTTCACCGCACTTTTCAAAAATCGCGATGGTCAAAAGAATATAGAATCTACTGATTATGTTGAAAAAGAGGAAAAACAGCCTGGCGCTGTGGAGATCTTTGGAGAGTTAAATAAACTCTTTAATTCCGTGAGCGCAGGTGATAATGAAAAGAGCACATCTGAGAGTACTACCGGCTCGGACGATGATGTGAAAAGTGATGACGCGGTGAAAACGACAAGTGCAGAAAATGTAACATCGCTTGAGAGCGGCGGTACCGCTCATACCGACACAAGTTCCACGGGTGCCACGGGTGAAGAAGAAAGCGCAAAAGATCATCAGGACACCCTTGAGGTACGTCCCGTTGAGATATCAGTTTTTGCATCAAACACAATCGGTTCGCTGATACCCCTTGTCATATCGGGAACAAATATACCGCTGCCAAACGGCCATATCTTATCAGATAATGTAAATGTAAATAAAGCAAATACCGAATTTACTATCAACAGTGCCGGACTTTATAGAATTTCGTATCAGATTAACACAACAGTACCACTTCAGCTCGGTTCGCGCGTTATGTTAAACGGTAAACCTCTCCCGGCGTCTGTTATAGAGCCAACAGCAGCACGCTCAAACTACTTTAGTGAGGTAGTTGTCGATATTTCTGCCGGCACAACAGTAACGCTTCAAATGTACTCCCCGTATATTGTCGGGGTAGCAACACTTCAAAATAATTCGTGCGGCGCATTGCTTATGATTGCAAAACTTGGCTGAATTCGTTCGTTATGTGTGACTTGATGTAAAGAATATTTTTAAATATAAAATTCCTGTGAAGCGGGATTTGATGAGAATAGCTTAATAAGTATATAGAGTAAAATACCTCCTGTTGTAGAATGAAAACTACAAAAGGAGGTTGTTTTATGTAAAATAATATTGTTGCGTAAAAGCGGATAAATTAATTATAAAATCAAGCATAAAACATATCAAAAAAGCGGTCTTGCTTCTTTTAAAACCGAAGCAAGACCGTGTTTTTACTTTATGTGTGATATGAGCAGCTTACCATCCCCAGCCGCCCCAGTCGTCCCAGCCACCGAAGTCATCATCGTCATAACCTGTGTCTGGCGACTCATATATTATGTCGGCAACTCCTACGATTTCCTTTATCTTACCGCTATTGTCGGCCCAGTATTCTGCGTAGGAGCCTTCCCAGACTCGAACAATGAATGAGCCGCAGCCTTTAAATGCAGAATCAGGTATTGCCTTCACCTCGTCGGGAATCGTTACATATTTGAGGTTTGAGCAGTTCGCGAAAAAGGAAATCGGAATCTCCGTCAATCCCTGAGGTATTGTAACTTCAGTGAGAGATGTGCAATCAGAGAAAGCGCTGACACCAGCGGTGGTTATGCCGTCATGGAAATTAATTTCTTTTAAACCTGAGCAGCCGGAAAAGGCGCCTTTGGGTATGTTCGTAAGAGTCTCTGGTATTGTGACAGATGTAAGTGAGGTACATTCTATAAATGCGTTTTCACCAAGTGAAGAAAGCGACGGCGGAAGCTCAAAGCCTGTTAATGCATAGCAATACTTAAATGCTTCCTTTTGAATTTCAGTAACGCTGTCCGGCAGCGAAACTGTTGCAAGTGATGAGCAACCGTAGAATGTATATTCTTTTATTACCGTTATGCCATCCGGAACTGTAACAGAAGTAAGTGACTTACAGTTCATGAATGAAGAAGCACCGATATTTGTGACCGATTCCGGTATGTCAAATGAAGTGAGTGATTCGCAGTCGAGGAACGCTCTGTCTTCGATGCTTGTCAGTGCACCTTTTACAGTGACGCTCTCAAGCGATTTGCAGCCCCAGAACACGCTTGTTGAAAGAGATGTCACGCCTTCCGGAAGAATTATTTCCTTGAGCGATGTGCACTGATAAAAAGCTCCGGGACCTATTGTTGTGACGGTCGATGGAATCGTTATTGATTCAAGTGATGTGCAGCCTGAGAAGGCGTTTTCGCCGATTGTTGTAACCCCCTCGGGGAGAACGATTGATTTCAGGCTTGTACATCCGGAGAAGGCGTTTTTATCAATTGTAACAAGACCCGGTGAAAGATTGACCTCGGTGAGTGATTTGCAGTTCAGAAAACCACCCTCGCCTATGCGGGTTATGGTGTTGGGAAGTGTTATGCTTTCTATAAACTCATCGAGGAAAGCGTTGTCAGCGATTTCTGTAACAGGCACGCCATCGTAATAATCTGTTACTGTAACTTTGGCGGATTCGCCGACATACTTGACAACAGCAGCTGTGTCACCCCTGACCTCAATTCTAACACCGAATGTCCCGCCCTTGCAGGAAAATAAACAAAGCGCCGCAACGATAAGAGCAGCGGCAAAGAGTAATTTCTTCAATTTTATGCACCCCGTCCAGTCCGGTAATGATTTATGAAAGACAGTAAGTGTATAGTTTTATACAATATGCCGTCAATATCTATAATGTGTAACGGTTTCAGTATAACAAAGCGACAAGTCAAATTCAACGAACTAACATAAAATTAACACTGTGTTAAAAGAAATGTATAATTTAAACAGATATTAAAGCATTTGTTTAACAATGAATCAAAACAATTTGATTATTATAAAAACACAAAATACAAAATAAAATGAACGTATTATCAAGCACAATATTTAAATAGTACATATTGACAGCCGCGCGGCAAAAGTAAAAACATATGCAATAATGGCACAGCACGCAAAGGTAGCGTTTTACACGCTCAAAGCGCGCGAAAAGCGCGTATAAAGCGTATGTATACGGGCGCATAAACATGTAAAAAAGCTGCTTTTACTATATTTATGTTTATGTCGTGCCAATGCTTTTTAGAAAACCAAATATTAACGAAAATATGCTTGACAAATAACGAAATAAATTGTTAAATAGATAGTTAGTTTATATCGCACAGCGCCCATCCGCATATGATGTTATAGAATCGACGGGTAGCTATGCGCCCGTATTGAAAGTGAGGTAAAGCAATGCGGAAAAAGACTGTATGCTGCATATTTGGCGGTAATTCAACTGAATACGAAGTGTCCCTTCAGTCAGTAACTGGTGTTTTAAATAACATTGACCGCAACAGATATGACATCATAACGATTGGCGTTACGCGAGATGGTAAATTTTATTTATATGACGGACCGGAAGAAAAAATAAAAGACGATACATGGTACACATCTGACTATATTACTCCTGTTCTTTTCGATCCGTCAAATTCTGACGCCCCGTTTGCCTTTGTTACGGGAGGAGAAGTCAGGCGGCTTCATGTTGACTGCATTTTCCCCGTGGTGCACGGTAAAAACTGTGAAGACGGCACGCTTCAGGGTATGTTTTCGCTTGCCGGGGTGCCTTATGTAGGCTGCGGCTGCACAGCTTCCGCTGTTTGCATGGATAAAGCAACAGCAAAGCTCATTTTATCGACGTGCGGTATCCCTCAGGCAAAGTATTTGTGCTTTACAGCGGATGAGATTGCGCGGGGAGCTGACACGCTTTACGATGCGGTGGAAGAAGTTCTTTCGTATCCTGTATTCGTCAAGCCTTCTGCAGCAGGGTCTTCTGTCGGCGTCACAAAGGTGAAATCGCGCGCGGATTTACCTGCAGCGCTTCGTTGTGCCGCCGAACACGACAGCAAGGTACTCGTTGAAGAGTACATTGAGGGGCGCGAGGTCGAGATAGCGGTGCTTCATGAGCCGGACGGCACGTTAATAGCATCCGAATGCGGTGAGATTGACCCGGGCAGTGAGTTTTACGACTATGCTGCTAAATACATAAATGACACGGCAAAATACTACGTACCGGCAAGAATTAATAAGTCTACTCAGGAAAAAATAGCCGCTGTAGCGAAAAAAATTTTTACGGCGCTTGGTTGTCGCGGGTTTGCCAGGATTGACTTTTTTGTCCGGGGGCATGGCGACGCAGAAGAGGTCATATTCAACGAAATAAATACAATCCCCGGCTTCACGCCGATTAGCATGTACCCACGCCTTATGGAGTATTCCGGCGTGCCGTACGGCGAGCTTATAACCCGGCTTATTGAAGGAGCCGGAACATGATAGATAGTAAAAAAAGCTATAATTACTGATGTGTAAATATAATTAAACTACATAAATTTAAGTAAAATAACATTTGAACCGACGCCTGTATAAAAAACGCGCGTCAACTATTCAAAAATGAAAATCGACTGCATATACGATGACAAGAGCGCTGAAAATGCGGCAAGCTCCGCCGTCGCGGCACTTAAAGCGGCGGGAGCTTTAGCCGCTACGGCAGAATCATGCACCGGCGGGCTTATTTCAAAGCTGATAACGGATGTTCCCGGAGCATCATTGGTTTATGCCGGTAGCATTGTGTCGTATTCAAACGAAATAAAAGAGCGCTTGCTTGGAGTTCCGCCTGATATTCTTCAAAAGCATGGCGCCGTATCGGAGCCGACAGCGCTTCTTATGGCTCGCGGCGCCCGCAGGGCGTGCGGTGCTGACGTAGCTGTATCGGCAACCGGCATTGCCGGTCCGGGCGGGGGAACGGCGGACAAGCCGGTCGGCACGGTATGGGTCGCCATATCGTGCGATTGCTGGGAAGAAGCGTTTGTTTTAAATCTCCCGCCCGATGAGAGCCGCACAACTATACGAAGGACGACAGCCGTTTTTGCGCTGAATCTCCTTGCCGAAGCAGCGAGCCGTATAAAGCAGAGCAAATCTATAAATAAAAATTAAGATAAATTCAGTTAACCGAAAGAGGTATCCTTAAAATGACTAAGTTCAGGAAAATTGGTGTATTGACATCTGGAGGCGACGCGCCGGGAATGAATGCCGCATTGCGCGCAGTAACCCGTTCGGCTATAGAACGCGGCGTAGGTGTAATGGGAATATACAGAGGCTACCGTGGCCTTATTGAAAATGATATAAGACCGCTCGGATATAGAGATATGTCCGGCATACTCCACGAAGGCGGTACAATACTGTATTCTGACCGTTGCCAGGAGTTCCGTACGCTTGAAGGACAGAAAAGAGCAGCGGAAATATGCCGTGCAAATGATATTGACGGCGTTGTTGTGATCGGAGGTGACGGTACATTCCGCGGCGGTGTTGACCTGACGGCACAGGGCATACCGACAATAGGCATTCCGGCAACGATAGACAATGACATAGCATCAACAGATTTTACGATAGGCTTCGATACAGCCGTCAATACATCAATTGAAATGGTTGATAGATTGCGCGACACATGTGAATCGCTTGCACGTTCAAACGTCGTCGAAGTAATGGGCAGAGATGCTGGCGATATAGCGCTTCACGTGGGAATAGCAGTTGGCGCTATTGGTATCGCTATTAAAGAAATACCCTTTGATGAAGAAGCGCTTCTTAAAAAGATCATCAATGCCAAAAACAGCGGCAAGCGTAACTATATAATTATTGTATCTGAGGGACTTGGCAATTATTCCGAACATCTTGCTGAAATAATACCTGAGAAAACAGGCGTTGATACACGTTTTGCGCGTCTTGCTCACGTTGTACGTGGCGGACGCCCGACAGCAAGGGACAGAATGCTTGCAACACGCATGGGTGACAAAGCCGTTGAGTGCCTGCTCAATGGTGAGAGCAATGTCGTTATGTGCGAGCGCAACGGTGAGATTATTCCAATGGATATTACGTATGCGCTGAAGCTCGACCGCATGTATAAGAAGAAATTAAAGGAAGGCGAGCTTAACGGTTATTCGCTGCGCGACATTGAAGAAATGCGTGCTATTTGTGCTGAAAAAACAGCGCGGCTTCGTGAGCTTTACGATATGGCTGAGCGCATGTCGAAGTAAAAATGCAGCGTTGTAATTGACAAGTAAGTGACATTTACTTAGGTTTTAAGGGCAGTTAACAGGTGTTTACCAAATAATTACTATAAAGCTGTAATTAACTTGAAATTAGCATAAGAGCCAAGCGTATAAAAGCTTGGCTTTTCGTTATTTTTAATAATTTTTCACCCGGAAATGTGCCGGAAATACGTGAAATTCTTTGATATTTTAAACAGTTATTGACACAGTCGTACTGTTGAGGTAGAATTAGCGTAATATTTTACGAAGCCTTAGCGGAGGTAGCGGTTTATGGAAAATGCAATAAAGGAAATAGCGCAGCGTATACGAGGTCTGCGTGAAATATTAGGTATATCGGTGGAGGATGCGGCAGCCGCTACCGGCGTCACGCCGGAGCAATATGAAGCGTACGAAAACGGTAAACTTGATTATACGTTTACGTTTATTTATAAATGTGCGCACTTATTCGGTGTAGATGTAACTGACATACTTAAAGGTTCAAGTCCGAAGTTGTCTACATATTCGGTGACGCGCCGTGGTGGTGGTCTTCCGATTGTGCGCAGGCGGGGATTCTCATACAGCAACCTCGCGCCACTTTTTAAGAATAAAATTGCCGAGCCCTTTTATGTAGTAGCAAAGTATTCTGAAGCTGAACAAAACGAACCAATAAAACTATCAACACACGAAGGCCAGGAATTCGATATTATTCTGCGCGGCAGTCTGAAAATACAGCTTGAGGATCACATTGAGATCCTCTCCGAGGGCGATTCTATCTATTATGACAGTTCGCGCCCGCACGGGATGATTGCGTATGGCGGCGACTGCGAGTTTTTAGCCGTCGTTATGAACGCAAGTGATCTTGCTTATCAGTATCCGGACGATAGCA